>NZ_CP046535.1:2824772-3138636 GCF_009739515.1 Sphingomonas profundi | reverse complement strand
GTGCGGCTCCGGCACTATGTAGCCGGCATAGCGGAACAATTGCCGCAGCTCGCCCGGCAGACCGTCGCGGCGGAGTATGCCGCGCCGCGTTTCCAGCGGGCGCCCGGCCACGACCATTTCGTCCTGCCGCAGTTCCACGAAGTAGCGGATCGTGCGTCCGCTCGCGTCGGCGACGACCGGAGCGAAGCGCGTCTCCCGCCGGGCGGTCCACAGATCCTCCGTCAGGGCAGCCGTCCGCATGTAGACGATGTTGCCGCGCAGCAGCGTCGCCCCCTCGTGAACCTCCAGCGGCTGCGCGGCGACATCCACGGTCTGAACCGGTCCGCTCATGTCCGGCAGTGTGAGCATCGACAGGGCGGCGACCGCCGCGCCCAGGACGCACAAGGCGGCGGCGATGAACATGGCGCGCATGAAGCGACGCAAGCCCATCAGCAGATTGACGGCGGCGGTGGCGTGACTGGCGACCGCCTCCGGCTCCCACAGCCGACCGCGCACGAAGAAGAAGATCGGCGAGCCGAACAGCAGGGTGAGGATCAGATAGCTGAGGAGAGGGTAATAGCGCCCGAACAGGTTGAACTGCTGTTCGGCCAGAAAGACGATCAGCCCGCGATAGCTGACGGCCTGCCACAGGAACAGCAGCGCCACGAAGGCGGCCCAGCCGCAGGCCAGCAGGACTATGAGGCGGGCGCGCTTGCGTCGATCCGCCGGAGCATCGGCCCCGGATCCAGTCGATATCGAAGACTTCATCGAGTGAACATCTTCGGCCGCTCGCCGAATGTAAAGCGGTTAGGTGCCACCGGGGACATGTCGGCCATCGCCGAGGCGACAAAGAAAACAGCCCCCCGCTCGCGCGGAGGGCTGCTTTCACACCCGGAAAGACAGGCAGACCAAGCGTCCGCCTGTACCAATCGTTCAGGCGGTCGCGAGCGAGGCCAGGCCGCGACGACGACGCAGCGCGCCACCGATGAAGCCGAAGCCGCCGATCATCATCGCCCACGTGCTCGATTCCGGCACGACGGCCACGGACGCAACGTTGAAGTCGCCGAGATAATCCTGCGTCGAGCCCGGACCCACCGGGTTCACACGCGACGCGACCGAGTAGGCGCCGACGAGGTTGGAGCGGCCGCGGTTATAGTTGAAGCCATCGAGCGTATAGTCGCGACCGAAGAAGCGAGCCGGCCCACTGGTCGAGGTAAAGGTGTTGGTGACCGTGTTGTAGTCGCCGGTCAGCGTCTTGATGGCGCCGCCCATACCGTTGTCGAGGTTCAGCGTCATCGTGTAGACGAGATCGGAGTTGATCGCCGGGTTCGTCGCCGCTCCGGTCGGGAAGCCGTCGCCGACGCTCAGGAAGTTGTTGGAACCCGTGCTCAGGCTGAACGGCGAATAATCGTCGTTCGGGTTGAGCGAGGTGCCGACCGGGCTCTGCAGGAACAGGGTATAGAACGTGTCGGTGTTGTTGGTATTCCAGACCGTGCCGCTGGCGCCCGTTACGGCCGCGGAAACGAGACGAACCGCTGCGGACGCAGGCTGCGCCGCCGCCACGAAAGCTGCCAAGCTAATGCCGATTGCCTTGATCCACATACGTACGCACCCCCAACATTGACGATCTCGCATTCCCGCGTGCCGGGCGCGTTCACATCGTTTACAAACACCTAACTATCCATTTTCGTGCCGCAGCGCAACCGGGATGGAGGCAATTTTTGTTGACAAAACTGTCCCACCACAAAACACGCCAGCGCTAGCCAAGATCAAAAACCGCGGAAAACCGCCAATGTAACAAGATCGCTTATTAAAACAGCCGTTCGTGGACGAACAGCGTGTCGCCAGGCTGCACCGCACTCTCGAGATCGATTCTGCTTGATCGTCTTGCCGGCGCGGTAGATCGAGATCTTGCGCTCCGATCCGGCGAGGGTCGGGCCGCCGGCGCGGGCCAGCGCCTGCCGGATCGTCATGCCGGTGAGAATCGGGAACGAGCCGGGGCTGTTCACCTGCCCGTAGACGTAGATCGTCGGGGCGACCGGCACGTAGACGACGTCGCCGGCGAGAAGCGACGTGCTGCCGCTCCACTCGCCGCTCAGCGCGGCAAGCTGCACGCGATGTTCGACAGGGTCGTTCGCGCGCCGCACGATCGCGTAGTCGGCTCCGCCGTTGCGCACGCCGCCTGCGCGGGCGATCATCATCCCGATCGACATCGGCCGGTCCAGCGGATAGACGCCCGACGCATTCACCTCGCCGAACACGGTGATGGAGTTGCTGACATATTGCGTCACATCGACGCTGACGACAGGCTTGGTGAAGAAGCCGCCGGTCCGCAGCGCAGTGGCGATATCGGCGGAGAGCTGCCGCGCGGTACGGTCCCGCGCGGTGATTGTGCCGATGAAGGGTAGGCTGATCGTGCCGTCCTCCTTGATGCGGGTGCGCACCACCTGGTTCTGCGGCGAGGTGAACACCGTCACCTCCACCTCGTCGTTCACGCCCAGCACGTAGCCGTCGCCGGGTCGCATCGCGGCGGGCGGGGCGGGCATGGCCGGGGCGGAGGCGACCTGGGCGGCCACCTGGCCGGTGCCGGCGCACAGCATGAGTGCCGAAACCGCGACGCGAACATTGAAGTGCATCATCTTGTCCACCCAGATCAGAAGCGCGCGCCGAGTGACACGGTGACACTCGTCGAATCATAGTCGAACAGGGAATTCTGGCTGTCCCGCCAGCGATGGCCCACGCGCACGCCGGCGCGCAGCGTCTGGCGGATGTCGAGCGTGTAGCCGGCGGAGATGTTGCGCGTAAGATCGCCGCCACGCGCGATGCTGAGGCGCGGATCCTCGCCGCGGAAGCGACGGCGGGTCTGCGTGAACGTCGCATCCACCGCGCTGCGCTGCGTGATCGTGTAGCTCACCCGCGCCAGATAGCTGTCGACGATCGTATAGGATGCGTTGAACCCGGCCTGGCTCTGCGCATCGCGCGAGGCGGATGCGAGCACGGCGAAGCGCGGGATCGGCAGGTAGGTGATCTCGCCGTCGAACGAGAATCCGCCGAACGAGGGCACGCCCGGCCGGCGGGGGTTGGCGTGCAGGTAGCCGCCGCCGAGCCGCCCGCGCAGCCGCGGCGACACCGATCGGGAGAGCGCCAGCTCGATCCGGTCCGTCACCGTATTGTCCTCGAAGCCGAGCACCTGCGCGATGTTGTAGCGGTCGATCTTCGATCGGCTGCCCGTCAGCGTCAGTTCGCCCAGGCTCGGCCGCGCATAGGCCAAGCCGGCCGTGTAGGTCAGCACGTCGTAGTTGAACAGCGCGCGCCGGTCGCTGCTCAGCTTGCGATAGGCGACGCTGCCGAGCGGCGATATGCCCGCCGGCCGATCGCAGCCGGCATCGACCCCATAGGTCTGGATGTGGAGCGAGCCGCCCTGGTTGACGTCGAGCTCGTCGAGCTCGAACTGCTGGATCTGCACCCGCGCGTCTCCGCCGATATGGCAGAGAGAACCAACGCCGGTATCTATCCCGGTGCCAAGATCGATCCGGGCGTTGTTCAACTGCTTGAAACGGCTGTTGAAATCATAGCCCGCACGCCCGGCAAGCGACACCCGCGTGCGCCCGAAGATGCGGTTCAGCCGCACCGCCACGCCGGGATCGACGCGGATATTGTCCTTGGATCCGGCGAGGCGCGCGTCGCTCGCCCGCAACACGTTGGTGTCGTAGGTCGCGGAGATGTCGGGCGCCAGGACGAAGCGTTCGGTATTGCCGGCGATCGCGGTGACGAGCGGCGATCGCGCCGATCGCGTCTGTGCCGCCGCCGGCGCAGTGCATGCCAGCGTGGCGAGGGCGAAGGTGATTATGCCACACGCCTCGCGGCGCGCGGGCCGACCGAGTCGCCACGCCTGCCCACGCTCCGTGGCCGGATGTCCGTCTAAGTACCGCAAGAACGTCGCCCCTTCTCGTGCTTTTCTCGCGTACCTGACATGTCGCGTCAAATTGTAAACGATCGCTGGCGCATGACGCAATGCGGCGGTGCAATATCGCAGGCGAAGGCTTATGCCGCCTTCGAGCGACATGTCACCCGCGAATCGGTCATACATTACCGGAGGTGCAGATGCAGGTGGTGGAAACGGGCGAGGTCATCGCGCGCGACACGGCACCGGCCGACGGCGAGGGGCAGGGCGGGCTGCCACATGCCCTGCAGAGCCACATCGGGCCGCTGGACGGGCTTCGGGGCTGGGCGGCGCTGATGGTGGTCATCGGGCACCTGCACGAGTTTGGAATCAATACGTTTGTCACCGGACCGCTGGGCAATTACGGCGTTTTCCTATTCTTCGTGCTCAGCGGCTTTTTGATGGGCCACTTGTATATGGCAAAGCCGATCAACGCCGGTCGGGTGCGCGTATATTTTGCAGCCCGTGTCTCGCGGATCGTTCCGCTCTACTATGCAACCGTGATGGCGGGTTTTCTCATAGGCCGCCTTGCTGATCCTGCATTCCCGTTTGCGATGAACGGAACGCAATTGGCAAAGCATCTGACATTCGGTGGAAGCGTCTCCGTTTTCTGGTCGATCGGTCCGGAGTTCCAATTCTACTTCTTATTTCCGCTATTGTGGTGGATCGTCAGCATACCGCGCGCCCGCGCGGAGCCTTGGATTGTGTCTGCTGCCTTTACTACGATCCTAGCAGTCACTTTCCGATCGATGTGGCCCGGCATTTTTGTGCTCAGCAAGCTCCACATATTCTTGGTCGGGATCGGCTTGGCATCTCTGCGGCGTCACATCAAAGGCGAGATCGCACGAGGTCCACTGATAGCGATGCAGCTGAGTGCACTATTAATTCTTATGTTTCTGCTGCTTCCACAAGAAATAGCCGGATCGATCATCTATCCAACGTCCAAATTTGATCTTAAGCACAACGAATACTATCAGGATTTTGGTAAACTATTTCTGCTTGGCTGGGTGGTTTTTGCGTTCACGTTTGAAAGCCAACTCGCAAATGTCATTTTCTCCAATCGCGTTATGAAGATAATCGGAAAATATAGCTTCTCGATATATCTTCTTCACGTCCCGATAATCTACCTGCTCGTTAAAGGTACAGCTTTCGACGCTCTAGTGCTGCCGCTGAAATTGTTGGTTTTGCTGGGAACGATCCTATGCGCCTGTGCTCTGTCGTTCCGCTTGCTGGAGGAGCCCGCACGAGTAGCGACGCGCAAGTGGCTGATCTGGCTGTTTGAGCGCATCGGCGATTGGCTTGCGCCGCGAGGCGCTGGCGACCGAGTCGCGGGCGTCAAGGGCTAACGCGACTCGATTGCCATACTTCTTTGTAGACCGGAGCAGGACTGCCCGTATGGCGCGTTCTCGGTCCGGCCTCATACAGACCATCGTCGATCCGTCTTAGACGAACGAGACCCCCCCGGTCACCAGCGCGGCGAGTGCCGCCTTAGTTGGCGCCGCGCTAAGGTTCAGGCCGTTGCTGCTCGGGTGGACGCCGTCTGAGACCATCAGGTTGCTCGTGCCCGATGCGGTGCCGCCGGTGCCGTCCGTCTTCCAGTAGTGATTGTCGCCGGCATCGGCCACCGGGGTCAGCGAATCGGGCACGCCGCTTACCGTGCCGTCGCCGGCCCACGCGGCGAACTGCGTGTGCAGCTGGTCGCGCAACTCGCCCGCGCCCCAGCCGGATTTCGGCCGCATCGCCGCCTTCGAGCGAAAGTCGTCGTGCAGGTACGTCACCTGCGCGCTGTTGACGGTGGGTGTGCCGCTGGGCGTACCCACCGGCGTATAGGTCACCTGCGTGCCGCTCAGCACGGTGATCGGCGTGCCCGCCGCACCGCCGGCGCTGCCCCAGTTGCTGCCGCCCACCACCGAGACGCGGTAGCTGGCGCCGTTGACCAGGCCCGCCGTGCTGTCGACCGTCGCCGTCACCTTGCCCGTGCCGCCGTCATAGGACAGTGCCGAAATGCCGATGCCGGGAAACACGTTGGTCAGCAGCCTCGGCCGCAGGATCTGCCTGACGCCCGCCGTGCGCATCGCGCCGAACATCGCCTGCATGTTCGTCGTGATCTGTGCGAAGGTCTGGTTGTAGGCGCTGATGTCGTTGGTCCCGTCCTCCACGATCGCGCAATTCGCGTGGGCGAACAGCTGATCGCGATAGGCGTGCGCGGCCGCATAGCCCTTCAGCCCCGCGCCGATCTTGGCGCACAGCAGGCCGGGATAGCTCTGGGTGGAGAGGTTCGCCGCCGCCGCGTCCCAGCCCAGCGTGCGCGGGCCCTGGCCGAACGAGAAGATGCTGTCGCCGTGCAGCATCGTCGCCGGAGTGTTGGGGCTCGCGAACTCGCCGATAACCGCGTTGACCAGGCCGAAGGCGCCGGCCGGATGCGTGCTCGCCCCGGTCGGCGTCGCCATCGCGCCGGTGGCGGAGACCTGCTCGATATGGTTGGCCGGATCGTAGAGGCGGAAGCTCGCGCCCGACGGCACGGTGATCCCGCTGGCAGAGCCCACCAGCGCGCCCGAGGGCAGCACCTGCCCGGCCGTCGTGTCTCCCTGATAGCGCACCCAGATCGTCGCGCCGGCGGCGAACTCGGCGGCGCCGAACGCGGACGGCAGGATGTCGTCGGTGAAGTACATGTAGGCGGCGCCGTCGATCGTGCGCCCGTTCGCGCCCGAGAAGCCGAGCCGCACGGATGCGCCGCCATATTCCAGGAACACGTCGCTCAGCGTGTAGCCGCCGGCGATCGTCACCTCATAGGGGGCGCTGTCGTCGAGCGACCACAGGTTGAAGCCGATCCGCAGCCGCTTCATCGCCGACAGCGGGGACACGACATGCGCCGAACGCCCGACGAAGCGGGTCTTGCCCGCCGGCACGCTGCTCGATTGCTTCGGCCCGATCTGCTGGTTGTGCGTGGCGAACAGCAAGCGGGCGGGGGCGGGCGCCGGCGGCAGCTTGCGCCGGC
Organism: Sphingomonas profundi; assembly: GCF_009739515.1. Taxonomy (NCBI): domain Bacteria; kingdom Pseudomonadati; phylum Pseudomonadota; class Alphaproteobacteria; order Sphingomonadales; family Rhizorhabdaceae; genus Alterirhizorhabdus; species Alterirhizorhabdus profundi. The sequence continues at coordinate 3,131,716 of NZ_CP046535.1, read as the reverse complement.
CCAGCACCGCGCGGCGGCGTTGACCGCGCAGCATCAGCGCGGCACCGTCACGAGGGTCAGCGCGCGGTCGGCCGCCTGGTTCACCGCGCCGGCCGACGTGCCGGAGCGTAGCCGCAGGTAGCGCACGCCGAGGAACACCGCCGGATCCACCACGATCGCCCGGCCGCCTGCCACGATCGAGGTGGAGAGCGTCACCTCGCCGCTGACGTCGAACAGGTCGGCGAAGGTCGTGCCGCTGGACGAGCTCTGGAAGCTGATCGCCGCCGCGGTCCAGCCGGCCGGCACCACGATGCGGTGCAGCCGCTCGCCGGCGAGATCGACCACCGGCGACAGCGACGTGCCGGCCGCGATCGTGGCGGTCGCGACAGCGGCCGGCGGTGCCGAGCGCACGTCCACCGCCAGCGATCCGAACGCCACGGGCAGCGGATGATCGCCATCCACCGGCGTGGCGACGGCGCCCTTCGCGCCGAACGCCACAGCGACGCTCGGAACGAAGCCGCCCGGAGCCAGAACCTGCGCGTCGATGTCGGGCATAGAATATCTCCTCGAACAGCCGTGTTGCAGCCGCCTCGTCTCACGTTTCAGGTAAGGTAGGAAAATGGAAATAACCTATCTGGTTACGCCAGCGTGCCGCTTGGCTTCCGTCGCCTCACGTTGCGCGATTGGCCGAAGACGTTGCGAGGATGCATCAGCGGGATTGACACGGCGCCGTCGAAAGTTCCGGTTGTCGAGCGCGCAGAAGGTTTAACCGCGACGCCACAGGCGCCACGCGGTGCGGGCTCTACCGTCGGATAATACGACGGAAAGCGCCGTCAGGCCGAGAGCCTGGCCTCCGGATGATCCTGGGGCCGCAGCACCCGCTCGGCCACCTCGTCCCAGCTGAGGAAGCGGCGCGGCGCCACCGCGCCGGCCATCGCCAGCGCCCGCCGCACCGCCGCCTCCATCAATGCCGCGTCGCCCGGCGTATAGCCGGAGCGGGTGGGGTTGTCGCCCACCGCGAAATCCGGGCACACCGCCGGCAGTGCCAGCAGCTCGTACTGCGCCAGCTTCAGGCTCGATTCGGCGAGATACTCCACCCCCGGGGCGGGCCGGTAAGGCGCGATGCCGATCGTCGCATGCTTGACGTAGGGCAGCGTGTCGCGAAACTTCATCTCGGCGTGCACCGTCACGTTCGGGGGCGCGTCGAAGCTCGTCCCGCAGCCGATGACGTGGAACTGCACCTCGGGCACGCGCGGTGCCACCAGCCGGAAGAAGTCGGCATCGAACAGCATCGAGCCGACCGCGATCGCGCTGAGGCCGGCGGGGTAGGGGCTCGGGCCGACATTCGCGAAATCATCGGCATTGATGCCGAACTCTGCGCGAAACAGCCGGTCGCCCGCCCAGAGGAAATCCTCGACCATCTTCGGAGAGCGCAGGCATACGTGATCGACCAGCGCCGCATCCTCCACCAGCCGCCGGCGGATGAACGGATGCGCGCCCACCGTGTCGAGCCGGTCGGTTGCGTAGTAGATCACCTTGGCCTGCGGGTTGAGCGCCTTGATCCGGCGCAGCGATATGGCCGCCACGCTCGATTCGATAATGATGAAGTCGGCCGCCCTGAACAGCCCGTCCACCGTCCGGTCGGAGAGGCGCGCGTAGAGCGGATAGATCGCGTCCATCACGCGGTTGAGCAGCCCGCTGCGGGAGGCGAACGGGTGCGCCAGCGTGCGCCAGAGATAGCAGCGCACCCCGTCCACCATCTCCACGCGATTGGCCCTGTCCCACAGGAACAGCCGCGAATCGCCGGTCAGCTTCGACAGGTGGCTGAAGCGGGTTGAGACGAACGACACGTCGTAGCCTGCCCGCACCAGCCCGTCGGCCACCTGCTGGATGCTCGCCTTCTTGGGCGTCCGATAGTCGTGATAGGCCGAGAGGAAGACGACCCGGCCCTTGGTCGCGCTCATCGTTTCGGCGTTCCGAGCGCCGCCGTGTAGAGCGCCGCGATGTCGCGCGCGCGATGCTCCCAGGTGAAGTGGCGCTTCAACGCCGCCACCTGCTCGTCTCCGATCCGCTCGTCCGCCACCCGCGCGAGCAGGGCGGCAAGCGCGTCGATGTCGCCGACCGGGTAGGTCGTCTCCACGCCGCCGACACTGGTGATCGCGAGATTGCCGGGGATCCGGGTGCAGACCACCGGCAGGTGGGCGATCAGCGCCTCCAGCAGCACGGTCGGCAGCCCCTCCTGCTCGGAGGCGAGGACGAAGGCGTCGGCGCCCGCCACCATCGCCGCGACGCCGGCATCGTCGACGAAGCCGTGGAAGGTCACGCGATCGGTGACGCCGAGCGATCCGGCCAGCGCCTCCAGCTCCTCGCGCTGCGGCCCCTTGCCCACGACGTGGAGCTGCGCCTGCGCCAGCCCCGGCCGCGCCAGTGCCTTGATGATGTCGCCCACGCGCTTGACCGGATCGAGCCGGCCGACGGTTAGCAGCGCCGGTCGCCCCGCCAGCCGCTGCACGTCGGCCCCGCGCGGCGGCACGATCAGGTCGGCTTCCATGATGCAGTTGGGGATGATGGTGGTGCGCGCGTCCGAGATGCCGCGCGCCTTCAGCCACCCGCGCCAATAGTCGGTCAGCAGGATGGTCTGCGCGCCCTTCTCCAGCAGGAATTTCTCGGCGGTGCGGTCCCACACCGCCTTGAACGCGGCGTTGGCGGGGCCGTGCGGCTCGTAGAAGGCGTGCGGCGTGTAGAAGAACGGCTTGCCCGCCAGCTTCGCGCGGATCGCCCCCGCCACCGCATATTTCGATCGCGCGCCGTGGACGTGCACCACGTCCGCCCAGGCGACATGCGGGGCGAAGCCGGTCGCGGTCGCCACCACGGACTCGTAGGATGCGCCGGTCGCCTCGGCATCGGGCGCGATCACGCGCACCGCGTGCCCGTCCGCCACCAGCGCCTTGGCCAGGCCATGGATGTGCCGGGCCGTGCCGCCGCCGCCGCGCAGCGGCTCGAAATCCTTGTGGAGGTGGAGGATGCGCATCGGGCTCAGGCCGCCTTCAGCACATCATCCTCATGCACCGTATGCCCGAGATCGCGGATGATGCGGGCAAGCGCCTGCCGCACCGGGATCTGCGCCTGCCAGCCGCGCTCCGCCAGGATCTTCTCCGGCGCGCCCAGCTGCTGCAGCCGGTCGATCTTGCGGAAGCGGGTCGGATCGCTCTCGATCGTCACGTCCACGCGCAGCAGATCGCCCATCAGCTGCACCAGCTCGGCCACCGACAGCTCCTTGCCGGTGCAGATGTTGAAATAGTCCACGTCGGGCCCGCGCTTCAGCCCGGCCAGCAGCGCCACGAAGGCGTCGGCCACGTCGTCGGTGTGGATATAGTCGCGCTTCGGCTTGGTGTTGCCAAGCTTCACCGTCACCGGCCCCTCGCCGGCGGTCAGCTGCGAGAGCAGGTCGGGGATCAGATGCCCGTTCGGGTCGCCGGTGCCGATCGTGTTGAACAGCCGGCCGATATGCGCCCGCCCGCCCGTCCGCCCGGCCCAGCCCGCCACCTGATACTCGCCCGAAAGCTTGGTGATCGAATAGACGTCGGTCGCCCCGATCGGCGTGGCGGCCTCCGTCAGCGGGCCATCCTTCCACTGGTAGACGGCGCCCGAGGAGGTGAACACGATATCCCTGATCCCACCCTCGCTCGCCGCGTCGAGCAGCGTCTGCGTGCCCATGACGTTGACGTCGAAGGCGAGGTGCGGCTCGCGCTCGCAGGTGGGAATATGGTGCACCGCAGCAAGATGCAGGATCGCCTCTGGCTTATGCTCGGCGATGATCGCGCGCATGGCCGCACCGTCGCGGATGTCGGCCTCGATCGGCACCACGCCGTCGCGGGCGTCGGGCAGGGGCAGGTTGACGTAGAGATTGTCGACGACCACCTGCCGGACGCCCAATGCCTCCAGCCTGGGAACGACGCGGGAGCCGATGAACCCGGCGCCCCCCGTCACCAGAACCTTAGCGTAGGGGAACTCGCCAGACGCCGTCGCCATTCAAACCACCCTGCCGGTTATGATCCGGTCCGGACGTATCCGAATCGTCCGGACGTGGCTAGTGCTGCACTGCGGCGTTAAGCATCATTACGGTACGGCGGGCTCCCTGCCGGCTTGCCGATCACCGGCGACTGTGCGTATCAGTGCGTGTCAAGCGGGTCGCCCGCCATCGAATGAGCCGAAATGGCAAGCGTCGCACCCTATTCCAGCACATTGTCGCCGCGCGCCGATCCTGCGTCTCGTGCCGGCGCAGGCATGTGGGAACAGGTCGCGCTGTCCGCCCTGGTCATCCTCGGCTGCGGCTACAACGGCCTGCTTGCCATCGTCAACGCGCACGCCTTCCATCTCAGCGGATCGGCGGCTGTGCTGGCGGAGGTTCTGATCCTCGCCTCCGCCATGCTCGTCATCCTGCCGCGCTTGTCGATGGCCGATCTGGTGCCGCTCGGCTTCCTCTATGTCAGCCTGACGCTCGGCGTCATCATCTCGCTCGTCAACGGCGCGTTCTACCCCGATGGTATCCGCAACATGGCCATCGTGGGCGTGTTCACCCTGCTGGGTACGCGAGCCACCAACCGCACAGCGACCACCACTATCACCATTCTCTGCGCGATCGTCTTCGTCGTGCTGCTGCTGGAGATCGTGTCGCTCGACAGCTATGTCACGGTGTTCCGTCCGGCCGACTATCTCGAGTCCACGCGCGGCTTCCGCAATTCCGAGTTCAACGAATCGGGCCTGTTCAACAATGCGCTCGGTTTCGAGGGGCGATTCAGCTTCGGCCTCCTCAACGTGCCGCGCACCTCGTCGATCTTCATCGAGCAGGTCAGCCTGTCCACCTTCGCGTCGGTGGTGGCGCTGGTGCTGATGGGCGGCGCGGACCTGTTCCGGCGGTGGCAGCGCATCCTGCTGATCGCGCTGCCCGTGCTGATCGCAATCTCGAACAACGGGCGTGCCTCCTCGTCGCTCTGTGCGATCTTCCTGGTCGGCTTCTTCGTCTTCCCGTTGCTCCCGCGCTGGACGAACCTGCTCGTGCTGCCGACGATCCTCGCGGCCGGCCTAGCGATCTACCCCTTCGCCGACGAGCGTACCGACGATCTCGTCTTTCGCGTGCACTGGGCGCTCAAGAACATCTTCGACATGACGATCGGCCAGTATTTCGGCACCGACGTGGGCTTGGCGTGGCGCTATTATGACAGCGGCTACGCCTTCCTCATCAATTCCACCACAATGTTCGGCGCCATCATGCTGATCGCCTATACGCTCACCCGGGTTCCCGGCGTCGGCCGGCGCGGGCGGCGGGTCGCGCTGGCCCTGCCGATCTACCTGTTCGCCTCGCTGCTGGTCAGCGGCAGCTCGATCTTCTCGATCAAGACGGCCGCGCTCGTCTGGTTCTTCGCCGGCTGGATGCATCGCGTCGTCTGGGAAGAGCGGGCGGGCACCATGCCGGTGGAGGCGGTGCGATGATCCGCCGGCCAATGGGAAAGCGGCGCGCGCTGGCGCTCTGCGGCGCGCTGGGTGCCGCCGCGCTGGCGGGCGCGCTGCTGCTGGCCGCGCCGGCGCCTCCTGTCGCGAAGCCGGGGCGGCCCCTGCCGCAGCGCTTCACCGGCGTGAACCTCGCCTCGGGCGAGTTCGGCGGCAAGCGCATTCCCGGCCGCTACGGCTTCGACTATGTCTACCCGACCCCCGCCGTGGCCCGTCCGTTCCTCGCCGCGGGGATGACGGCGGTGCGCGTGCCGGTGAAGTGGCGGCGCCTTCAGCCCGCGCCGTTCGCGCCGCTCGACCCCGTCGAGATGCAGCGTCTGGATGCGGCACTGCAGGGCCTGCGCGGGTTCCGCCTGGTGATCCTCGACGTCCACGATTACGGCAAGTTCGCGGGCCAGAAGCTGGATCAGCCCGCGACGTCGGGCGCCATCCTGGCGGATCTGTGGACGAAGCTGGCGACGCGCTACCGCTCCGATCCCCGTATCGCCTTCGGGCTGATGAACGAGCCGAACGGCATCGACGCGGCGGTATGGGCCGGGGTCGCCGCCGAGGCGCTGAAGGCGGTCCGGGCGACCGGCGCGAAGAACCTCGTGCTGGTGCCCGGCACCCGCTGGTCGGGCGCGCATTCCTGGACGAACGGCACGCCCTCCAATGCGGACGCGCTGGCCGGCCTGCGGGATCCGGCGAACAACATGGCGTTCGAGATGCACCAGTATCTCGATAGCGACTCGTCCGGCACGCATGAGGATTGCGTAGCGCCCGAAGCGGCCGCCGCTCGCCTCGGCGACGCGACCGAGTGGCTGCGGCGCAACCGCGCGCGCGGTTTCCTGGGCGAGTTCGGCGTCGGGCCGACGCCGCCGTGTCTCGCGGCGCTCGACGCGCTGCTGACCGCTATGGACCGCGCGCCGGACGTGTGGCTCGGCTGGACCTACTGGGCCGGGGGCGCGATGTGGGGCCCCTACGCGATGAGCGTGCAACCGACCGGCGGTGCTGCGAAGCCGCAGATGGCCGTGCTCGCCCGCCATCTCGCCGCCGGCGGCCGCTGAGTGGTTTCCGCGCCGTCAACCATGTCGCTTGTGCCGGTGCGAACCGCTTCGCCTTATTCACCGTCCAAGCGCGTTGTGCAGTGCGTCGTGATCGCGTAATCCGATGAGGTGGATGGTAGCTTGCAAAGCCCTGGAAAGATGAAGCTCGCCTCGCTGGTACGCTGGCTGGATGGGCGTTCGAAGGCGCGCCGCATCGATCACGCGACGATGCTGACCGAACCGCTCGAGCTCGCCGCCTCGGAAGAGATCACGGTGCTGCCGCACATCTCCGCCGAGGAGGGGGCGGCAATCGATCGCCGCACGCTCGCCCGGGTGTTCGATGCCGCCCACCCGGTGCGGACCCGCGCGGAGCTGCACGGGCGCGATCAGGAGCTCGGCTATCTCCTCACCGCGACGCTCGATTTCCGCCAGCACACCGTGATCCACGGCGCGCGCGGTTCGGGCAAGACCTCGCTCGTGCGCGTGTTCGGCGATCACGCCGATCAGAGCGGCGTGGTCGTCATCTACATGGCGTGCGAGCCGGAAAATTCCTTTGCCGAGCTGCTGCTCCCTTATCTGCAATCGATCCCGCCGGCGGCCTTCCTGCCCGGGCAGAAGGATCAGTTCAGGCGCCGGCTGGATGCGCTGCCGGCCGATTTCGGCCCGCGCACCTTCGTCGAGCTGGTCGCCGAGTCCGTCGGCTCGCCTGTCGTGCTGATCTTCGACGAGTTCGATCGGATCACCGACGCGGGCGTCAAGTCGGACATCGCGGCGGCGATGAAGCTGCTCTCCGATGCGCTGGCCGACGTGCTGTTCATGCTGGTGGGCATAGCCCGCAACGTGGGCGAGGTGGTGGACAGCCACCCGTCGCTGCGCCGGCACATGCGCGTGGTCTCGATCGGCCGCATCCTCGATGCCGCCGTCGAGGAACTGATCGATCAGGGCGAGCGCAGCGCCGGCCTCGCTTTCTCTCCGGACGCCCGGGCGCTGATCGCGCGCGCTGCCTGCGGCTCGCCCTATCATGTGCGCACCTTCTGCCACCACGCGGCGCTGGCGGCGCTGCGCCACGGCGGCCCGATCGACGCGGCCGACGTGCGGGCCGGCCTGCAGGCCGCGTTCGACGGCTGGGCCCGCATGAACGAGGACGACGCCGCCACCTTCGCTGCCGCCCTCCGCTCCTCCCGCTCGCCCGACGCGATCGAGCGCGCCGCCGGCGCCGCCGCGCGCAAGGACGCGGTGGATGCCGGGTCGCGCACGGCGCTCGCCCCGGTCGAGAGCGCGCTGGTGCCGATCGGCGACGGGGACGACTTGCTCGCCTTCCGCGACAGCCTCGCTCCGCAATATCTGATCGCGCTCATCATCCTCAGCCAAGGCGCGGAGCCGGAACGCGCCTCCGCCGCCGCTTAACGAGAGGCTTGCATGCTCTTACCAGTCGATCTGCTTGCCGCGATCAGGGTGCGCTGGCGCCTTGAAGTGGCGATCCTCGCCGCGGTGATGCTGCTGGTCCTCGTCTGGATCGCGCTTTCCCCCCGCAGCTACGTCGCCAGCGCCTCGCTGCTGTTCGAGGATCGGCGCGATCCGGTGGAGGATGTCGCCGCCGCGCAGGAGAATATCACGGCGCTTCTGGCCACGCAGGCCGACGTGCTGCAGAGCGAGGCGATCGCCACCGGCGTCGCCCGCTCGCTCAACCTGGCGGCCTCGCCGGAGGCGACGGAGAGCTGGCGGCGCAGCACCGGCGGCGTGGGCGACATCAACGCGTGGATGGGACGCCAGCTTCTCCCCTCGCTGGACGTGGTGCCGGAACGCAGTTCGCGCGTGCTGACGATCCGCTACAAGTCGGCCGATCCGAACAGCGCCGCCGCCATCGCCAACACCTTCGCCTCGTCCTACCTCGATGCGCGGTTGCGGCTGGAGACGGACCCGGCGCGTACCTATTCGCGCTGGTTCGAGGATCGTACCCGCGAGGTGCGCCTCGCGCTGGAGCAGGCGCAGGGGCGACTCACCGCCTTTCAGCGCAAGACCGGCATCGTCGATGTCGGTCCGGCCAATACCGACAGCGCGCGCCTAGCCGAGCTGGCCGGCCAGCTGACGAGCGCGGAGGCCGCCGCCGCCGATATCGGCGCGCGCGCCGGCCGCTCCGCCGCGCAGTCGCCGGAGGTGCTCTCGTCGGGCGTGGTGCAGGGCCTCCGCTCTCAGATCGCCGCCAAGACGGCGCAGGTCAGCCAGCTCAGCACCGAGTTCGGTCCCAACCATCCGGCCAGGCAGGCGGCCGAGGCGGAGCTTGCGGCGCTGCGCGGCAAGCTCGCGTCGGAGACGGGCGCCGCCGCCAACTCGGTCGGCGTCGCCAGCGGCGCGGCGGCCGCCAAGGAATCGGATCTGCGCGGCCGGGTGGAAGCGCAGCGCGGCCGGATGCTCGGCATGGCGCAGGAGCGGGCGCAGCTCGACGTGCTCCAGCGCGACGTCGACTCGGCCCGTGCCGCCTATGACGCGGTGACGCAGAAGCTCGGCACGATGCGTCTGCAGAGCGCCGCGCCCACCACCAACGTGCGTCAGCTCGATACCGCCACGCCGCCGCTGTTCCCGGCCACGCCCAACATGCCGCTGCGCTTCCTGCTCGGCACCGTGCTCGGCCTGCTGCTGGCGATCGGCACCGCGGTGTTGCTGGAGCTGCTGCGCCCGCGCGTCCGCACCGCCGCCGGCATCCAGGCGCTGGGCGGCGTGCCCGTGGTCGCGCGGATCGACTTCCAGCAGTCCCGTGTCGCCGGCCTCCTCCAGTCGAGGCCGGGCCTGTGAGGCTGCGGTCGAGCGGATCCGGCCGCGAGCCCGATACCGCCGCCGACCGGCGCCTGCCGCAGGGCAGCCGCACGCGCATCGGCGAATGGCTGAACCTGATGCCCGACGTGGCGGACGAGGTGCAGCGCCGGCAGGCGCAGACCGGCCACCTGTTCGGTGAGACGGCGGTCGAGATGGGTGTCGCGACCAACGGCGAGGTGCAGCGCGCGGTGGAGGAACAGCAGGGCTTCTCGGTGCTGACCCCCGGCGATTCGCGGATCGACCCGCTGGTCGTCGCCGCCTTCGATCCGGACGATCCGCTCGCCCGCTCGGCGCGCGATCTGCGGGCCGTCGTCAGCGGCGCGCGGCGGGCCGATGGCGGCAACGTGCAGAGCATCGCGCTGCTCGGGCTGGAGGCGACCGGCGACACCAACCTGCTGGCCGCGAACCTTGCGGTCGCCTGCGCCCAGGCCGGCTATCGCACGCTGCTGATCGACGCCAACTTCGCCAACCCGCAGCAGCACCAGCTGTTCGGCCTGCCGAACCGCGTCGGCCTCTCGACGATGCTTTCCACCGGCGAGACGAGCAGCCACGCCGCGCAGGACACCGCCATCCGCGGCCTGTCGGTCGTCACCGCCGGGCCGGCCGTGCCCAACGTGTCCGAACTGCTGGACCGGCAGAAGCTGGCCCACGGCGTCGACCAGGTGCTCGACGACTACGACCTGCTGCTGATCGACGCGGCGCGCGGCGACGAGATCGCCTTCGCCGCCTCGTTCGGGCTGGATGCGGCGGTGATGGTCGTGCGCCGCGACGTATCGGAGTCACGCCAGCTTCAGGCCTCGGTGGAGCGGCTGCGTCGCTTCGGCACGATCGTGCTGGGCGTCGTCCTTGTCGAGTAGCACGGCGCAGGCCGGCAACGACCCGACGGCGCGCCAACGCCCGCAGGCGCGGCCGGCGGCGAGCCGCCGCATCGGCCTGCTCGACGTTCGCGTCGCGACTGCGGGCGAGGCGGTGGCGCAGATCGTCGCGTCCGTCGGCGCCGGCGAGGCGCGGATCTTCGGCTTCTGCAACGCGCACACCGTGAACATGGCGGCGGCCGACCCGGCCTTCGCCAACGCCGCCGCCCGCGCCACGCTGTTCAACGACGGCATCGGCGTCGATCTCGCCAGCCGCTGGCTCTACGGCGCGCCGTTCCCCGACAATCTCAACGGCACCGATCTGACGCCCGCCGTGCTCGCCGCGCTGCCGCCCGGCACGCCGGTCTATCTGCTCGGCAGCCCGCCTGGCGTTGCGGCCGAGGCGCAGGCCGCCCTGGCCGCGCGCTTCCCGCAATGTCGCTTCGTCGGGGCCGACCACGGTTTCCTCGCGCCTGACGATGAGCCGGCCGTGCTGGCGCGCATCCAGGCATCGGGCGCGCGGCTGGTGCTCGTCGGCATGGGCCATCCGTATCAGGAGCTGTGGGCGGCGCGGAACGTGGCTCCGCTCGGCGCGACCATCATGTGCATCGGCGCCTTTCTCGATTTCTCGGCGGGTCGCGTGCCCCGCGCGCCCGGCTGGGCACGGAGGGCGCGGATCGAGTGGCTCTACCGGCTGGCGGTGGAGCCGCGCCGGCTCGCCCGCCGCTACCTGATCGGCAACGCCGCTTTCCTCCTCGCCGTGGCGCGCCAGCGCGCGCGGCGCACCTGAACCGAAGGGCCTCCGCATGACGATCGAGGTCAAGGGCATCAACTTCAGCAATCAGGGCGCCGGCATGATGCTGCTCGCCGTGCAGCAGCGGCTGGGCTCCCGGTTCGATCTCGCGGTGCCGGCGCAGGGCGACTATGCCCTGCGCGCGCCGTTCGGGATGAAGCAGATCCTGCGTCGCGCCGGCCCGCTCAACCTCGCCCCGTTCGTGCGCGCCACGCCCGCCCGCATCCGCCAGCGCATCGGCCTCGTCGCGGAGCGCGAGATCGGCGGCGTGCTCGATGCCTCGGGCTTCGCCTACGGCGACCAGTGGGGCGCCGCCAAGGTGCGCGAGCGGCTGTTCGCCGCGCTCGACCGCCGCCGGCGTAGCAGATCGCCGGTGATCCTGCTGCCGCAGGCGCTCGGCCCGTTCACCAAGCCAGACCTGCGCCAGGCGTTCGGCCGCGTGGTGGATGAGGCGAGCCTGATCTTCGTCCGCGACGAGGTCTCCGCCGGCTATCTGGCCGAGACCTATGGCGAGCGGCCGAACATTCGCCGCTGCCCCGACTTCACGATCGGGCTGAGCGGCCTCGCCGATCCGCGCTACGCCGCCTATGCCGGCCGCCCGGCGCTGGTGCCCAACCACATGGTCGTGCGCGACGCCACGCCGGCCGAGCGCGACCGCTATGTCGACCTGCTCGCCGCCGGCGCGCGCGAGGCGGGCGCGCAGGGCTTCGGCGATCCGTTCCTCGCGCTCCACGATCCGGTGCAGGACGCCGCGATCGCCGACGCGCTGGCCGAGCGGCTGGGCCGGGTGGAGCGGCTGGGCGAGCTGCGGCCGCAGGTGATGAAGGCGATCCTCGGCCATGCCTCGCTGGTGATCGGTTCCCGCTTCCACGCGCTCGTCGGCGCACTGTCGCACGGCACGCCGGTGGTGGCGTTCGGCTGGTCGCACAAATATGCCGAGTTGCTCGGCGATTTCGGCTGTCCCGAGGCGCTGGTCGCCAACGACGCCGATCCCGCGACCGTGATCGCACTCGTCCGCCGCATCGCCGCCGAGCGCGAGGCGCGCGCCGCCGCGCTCTCGGCCCGCGCCGCCGCGCTCGCCGCACAGGTGGAGAGCATGTGGAGCGCGGTCGCCACCGAGCTGGAGACGGCGCGGTGAACGCGCATCCCGCCGTCTCGATCATCATTCCCGTCTTCAACGATGCCGATCGGCTGGCGCTGTGCCTGTCCGCGCTGGAGGCGCAGGACTATCCCGGTCCCTTCGAGATCCTCGTCGTCGACAATGGATCGAAGGTGCTGCCTGCCGTCACCGGCCGCGCGCGGCTGCTGCAGGAAGCGACGCCCGGCTCCTACGCCGCGCGCAACCACGCGCTGGCGGAGGCGACCGGCGAAGTGCTGGCCTTCACCGATTCGGATTGCGTGCCGCATCCCGGCTGGCTCTCCGCCGGGGTCGCGGCGCTGGTCGCCGCGCCGGAGATCGGCATGGTCGGCGGGCGGGTGCGCATCCAGGCAATGTCGGGCGGGCGGCCCAACATGGCGGAACTGTTCGAGGTCGCCGTCGCCTTCCCGCAGGAACGCTACATCCGCGACGGCCATTATGCCGCCACCGCCAACATGTTCACCCGGCGCGCGGTGATGGACAAGGTCGGCCCGTTCGACGCGCGGCTGCGCTCGGGCGGCGACGCGGACTGGGGCCAGCGCGTGCACCGCGCCGGCTACGCGCAGGTCTATGCGGCGGACGCGGTGCTCGATCATCCTGCCCGCGCCAGCCAGAGCGAGATCTTCACCAAGCTGCGCCGCACCGTCGGCGGCGAACGCGACCGGCGGCCCGGCTGGGGCCACGCGCTGCGCTTCGCCGCGCGGCATGCGGTGCCGCCCCGCACCCGCATCCGCGCCGCGCTCGGCATGGCGGACACCGCCCTGCCGACACGGCTCCGCGTCGCCGCCTACTGCGTCGGCATCAACTGGAGCTACGCCGCGTACCGCCTCTGGCTCCAGGCGAGCGGGCGGACGTCAAGCCGGCGATGAACCTTGGGCCTTGCCGCCCGGTGAGACGAGGCTGACGGGCGTCCGCGGCAGGCCCGGTGCCGGCAGGCCCAGATAGGCGAGCCGCCGCACCTCGCGCCGTCCGCGCACCACGGTATCCAGGATCAGCCCGCAGAACAGGTTGAGCACCGCGACGATCACCAGCCCCACCGCCAGGATCGCGGTGGGCAGGCGCGGCACCAGCCCGGTCTGCGAGTAGGTGATGGCGAGCGGAAAGGCGAGAATCAGCGCCAGCAGCGCCAGCAGCCCGGCGACCACGCCGAAGAACAGCACCGGCCGCTCGATGCGGAACAGCATCATGATCGTGTTGAGGATCCGCCAGCCGTCGCGATAGGTCGATAGCTTGGAGACGGACCCTTCCGGGCGTGCGCCATAGGCGGTGACGACCTCGGCGACGGGCATGCGCAGCTCCAGCGCGTGCACGCTGATCTCGGTCTCGATCTCGAACCCGGCGGACAGCACCGGGAAGCTCTTGACGAAGCGGCGCGAGAAGACGCGATAGCCCGAGAGGATATCGTTGAAGCTGCGGCCGAAGATGCGCGCGAGGATGCCGGTGAGCATGGCATTGCCGAAGCGGTGGCCGCGACGATACGCCTCCTCCACCTCAGAGCGGCGCGCCCCGACGACCATGTCGAGCTGTTCGTCGAGCAGCTGCGCCACCAGCATGGGCGCGGCGGCGGCGTCGTAGGTCGCATCGCCGTCCGCCATCACGTAGACGTCCGCCTCGACGTCGGCGAACATGCGGCGGACGACGTGGCCCTTGCCCTGCATCCGCTCCGTCCGCACGATCGCGCCGGCGGCGCGCGCCACCTCGGCCGTGCGATCGCGGCTGTTATTGTCGTAGACGTAGATCTCCGCGCGCGGCAGCGCGGCGCGGAACCCCGCCACGGTGGCGGCGATCGCGGCCTCCTCATTGTAGCAGGGCAGGATCACCGCGACGCGGCAGGCGGCGGCGTGGGCAGCATCGATCACGTCATCATCTCCGCCACCCGTCGTCCCCGCTCGTCATAACGCCACCAGCCGGCCGCTTCCATGGAGCCAGGCATAACGGCAAGCGGTAAAGACGATGCTAGCGCCTCTTGGGACGAGCGGCGCCGGGCGGGCGCGCCTTCCGCGCCACCTCCATCGGCGTCTGGCGGCCGGCGGCAGACGCGTCGGCGTTCCCGCGCTGGTCCGCCTTGCGCGCGTCGTGGTAGGGCGTGCGTGGAGATGGTGATGGATGCTCGGCTGAAGCTCAAGGCGCAGATCATGTGCGGCGACGAGATCGCGATGGGGCCGGGCAAGGCGGCCCTGCTGGATGCGATCGCGGAGACGGGATCGATCTCGGCCGCCGGCCGGCGGCTGGGCATGAGCTATCGCCGCACCTGGCTGCTGGTCGATGCGATGAACCGCTGCTGGGCGGAGCCGCTGGTCGCCACCGCCACCGGCGGCAGCAAGGGCGGCGGCGCGCGCGTGACGGCGCTGGGCGAGCAGGTGCGCGCCGACTATGCCGCGCTCGTCGGCCGCCTCACCGACTCGGCGGACGAGGCATCGCTGATGGCCGCGGTCCGCGCCGCGCCGGTGCCGCCCGCGCGCCATTGACCGGGCACGCGTCAGCCCGATATATCCGCGCGGATATCGGGAAGGACGATGCGATGATGCGGTGGCCGGTGCGCGCCTTCGGGCGATGGATGGCGGCGCTCGCGCTGCTGGTCGCGGCGACGGCATCGCCGGCGCAACCTGCCGGGCCGCTGGTGCTGGCGGCGGCCAGCCTCCAGGAATCGCTGACCGCCGCCGCGGATGCGTGGAGCGCGCGCGGCCATCCGAAGCCGCGCCTCTCCTTCGCCGGCTCCTCGGCGCTGGCGCGGCAGATCGCGTCCGGTGCGCCGGCCGACCTGTTCATCTCGGCGGACGAAGAGTGGATGGACGATGTGGCGCGCAAGGGGCTGATCGTGCCCGCCACCCGCGCCGACTTCCTCGCCAACCGGCTGGTGCTGATCGCGCCGAAGGCCAGCACGGTCCGGCTGGCGATCCGGCCCGCCTTCCCGATCGCCGCCGCGCTCGGCGGCGGGCGGCTGGCGATGGCCGATCCGGATGCCGTGCCCGCCGGTCTCTACGGCAAGGCGGCGCTGACGAAGCTGGGCGTGTGGTCCGCCGTCGCGCCGCGCGTGGCGCGGGCCGAGAATGTCCGGGCGGCGCTGCTGCTGGTCGAGCGCGGCGAGACGCCGCTCGGCATCGTCTACGCGACGGACGCGCGCGCCTCGGCGGCGGTGCGGATCGTCGGTACGTTCCCGGCCGCCAGCCATCCGCCGATCACCTACCCGATCGCGCGGCTGACGGCGGCGACCAGCGGCGATGCGGAGCCGTTCCGGCGCTTTCTGGTGAGCAAGGCCGGCAAGGCGATCTTCGCCCGCTTCGGCTTCCTGCCGCGCTGATCCTGCTCTCGCCCGACGAGTGGGAGGTCGTCCGCCTCTCGCTGAAGGTGAGCGTCGCCGGCGTCGCGGTGGTGCTGCCGGCGGCGTTCGCGCTGGCGTGGGTGCTGGCGCGCTGGCGCTTTCCGGGCAAGCTGCTGGTCGATGCGATCGTCCATCTGCCGCTGGTGCTGCCGCCGGTGGTGACGGGCTGGCTGCTGCTGCTGGCGTTCGGCGCCAACGGGCCGGTGGGTCGCTGGCTGGCCGACTGGTTCGGTGTGACGGTGATGTTCCGCTGGACGGGCGCGGCGCTGGCCGCGGCGGTGATGGCGCTGCCGCTGATGGTGCGCGCCATCCGCCTCTCGATCGAGGCGGTGGACCGGCGGCTGGAAGGGGCGGCGCGCACGCTGGGGGCTGGCCCGTGGCGCAGCTTCGCCACCGTCACCCTGCCCTTGTGCCTGCCCGGCGTGCTGGCCGCGCTGGTGCTGGGCTTCGCCCGGTCGATCGGTGAGTTCGGCGCGACGATCACCTTCGTCTCGAACATTCCCGGCGAGACGCGG
Organism: Sphingomonas profundi; assembly: GCF_009739515.1. Taxonomy (NCBI): domain Bacteria; kingdom Pseudomonadati; phylum Pseudomonadota; class Alphaproteobacteria; order Sphingomonadales; family Rhizorhabdaceae; genus Alterirhizorhabdus; species Alterirhizorhabdus profundi. The sequence goes on along the minus strand of NZ_CP046535.1, from coordinate 3,115,765 downwards.
ACCCTGCCGATCGCCATCTATGCGGCGTTGCAGCAGCCCGGCGGCGACGTGGCGGTGGCCCGCCTCTCGCTGATCGCGGTGCTGCTGTCGCTGGCGGCGCTCGTCGCGTCAGAGTGGCTGGCGCGGCGGGCGGGCGCGGGGCGGGGCGGCCATGTCCTCTGACGCGTCGTTCGACGTGGACGTCCGCCGGCGGCTCGGTGGGGCGGAGGTCGCCGTGGCGTTCGTGGCGGGCGCGGGGCTGACGGCGCTGTTCGGCCCGTCCGGCGCCGGCAAGACGAGCGTGCTGAACATGATCGCTGGCCTGATCCGGCCGGATCGCGGCCATGTGCGGGTGGGCGGCGAGACGCTGTTCGATGCGGCCGCCCGCACCGACGTGCCGGTGCATCGCCGCCGCGCCGGCTATATCTTTCAGGAGGCGCGACTGTTTCCGCATCAGCGGGTGCGCGCCAACCTGCTCTACGGCCATCGTCTCGCCGATCCCGCCGATCGGTGGATGACCTTGGACGAGGCGGTCGCCTTTCTCGGCATCGGTCCGCTGCTCGATCGCTGGCCCCGCACGCTCTCCGGGGGGGAGGCGAAGCGGGTGGCGATCGGCCGGGCGCTGCTCTCCGGCCCGCGCTTCCTGCTGATGGACGAGCCGCTCGCCTCGCTGGATGCCGACCGTCGCGAGGAGATCATGCGGGTGATCGAGCGCATCCGCGACGAGCTGCGCCTGCCGATCCTCTACGTCACCCACGACGCGGCGGAGGTGGAGCGCCTGGCCGCCCGCATCGTCCGCCTCGGCTGAGCGGCGTCAGATCGCCCGGTGCGCCTCCGGCGGCCGCACCGCCTCCGTCAGCAGCGCGGCGCTGAGCATCCCGGCGAGGAGGCCGGCGAGGGCGATCGCCTCGCGCCGCCCGATCCCGCGTCCCTTCCGCTCATGCGCCATGCTCATACCCCAGTCGTGCCGGCAACGGCACCGCGCCGTCGCGATCGTGGAGGGTCAGGCCCTCACCGGCGGCGAACCGCCCGATCGCCGTGAGCCTGAGCCCGAGTGGTTGAGAAAGGGTTGCGATCGTCTGGCGGGCAGCGGGCGGCGCGGCGAACAGCAGCTCGTAATCGTCGCCGGCGGTGGCCGCCGCGAGCCGCGCGGCGCGATCGTCTCCGTCGAACGCCACCAGCGCGGCGGAGAGCGGCACCGCCGCGAGGTCGATCGTCACGGCCAGGCCGCTCGCCGCCGCCATGCGGCCCGCGTCGATCAGCAGCCCGTCCGAAATGTCCGCCATGGCGTGCACGTGCGGCGCGAGGCTGCGGCCGGCGGCCAGACGCGGCGCCGGCCGGCGGTAGCGATCGAGCAGCGCCGCAGGGCCGGCCGCGCCGCGCGCGATGCGCAACCCGGCGCCGGCATCGCCGATCGTGCCGCTGGTCCAAAGCATATCGCCCGCGCGCGCGCCTCCTCGCGCCGGCGCCCCGCCCGGCGCGGCGGCGCCGATCGCCGTCAGCCCCAGCGCGCGCGGCGCGCCGGCCGGCATGCGCACGGTATCGCCGCCGAGCAGGGGCACGCCGAACGTAGCCAGCGCCGCGCCCAGCCCGGCGGCGAAGGCCGCGTCCCAGGCGGCATCGTCGCCGAGCCCGCAACCGGCCAGCACGCCCAGCGGCGCGGCGCCCTTGGCGGCGAGATCGGAGAGGTTCACCGCCACCAGCTTCCACGCCACGCTCTCCGGCGGATCGTGGGGAAGGAAGTGCACGCCCTCCACCAGCATGTCGTGGGTCAGCACCAGCTCGCCCGCGGCGACGGTTAGGATCGCGGCATCGTCTAGCAGTCCACGCGCGGCGGGGTCGGTCGCGAAGCCGCGCAGGGCGGCGATGAAATCGGCCTCGCGGCTCAAGCCGGCCGCCGTCGCCTCATGTCCGCACGGCCTTCGCCACCGCGTCGAGCAGGCCGTTGACGAACCCCTTCTCGCGCTTGGCGTAGAAGGCGTCGGCCACGTCGACATATTCGCTGATAACGCTGCCGGTCGGCACGTCGATGCGGGCCATCAGCTCGTAGGTGCCGGCGCGCAATATCTGGCGCATCGGCTTGTCGAGCCGGTCCATCGTCCAGCCCGTCGCCAGCCTGGCGGCGATCGCCGCGTCGATCTCGGCGCGACGCGCATCCACGCCGCGCACCAGATCGTCGAAGAAGTCGACCTCGGCCTCGGCATAGGTCACGTCCTCGATCGTGGCGCCCAGCCGGTGACGATGGAACTCGTCGAGCAGTTTCGGCAGCGGCGTCGCCTCCATCTCCTGCTGGTAGAGCGCCTGTACGGCGGCCAGCCGCGCGGCCGATCGGCTGCGCGAACGCTCGTTGGTCTTCTTCGTGGATTTCTGGGTCATGCCTGTGTCCCGAGCCGCAGCGCCACCGATCGGCCGTGCGCCGGCAACCCCTCCGCGCGGGCCAGCGCCACCGCCGCCGGGCCGATCCGGGCGATCGCCGCCTCGTCGCAGGAGAGGAAGCTGGTGCGCTTCATAAAATCGAGCACCGACAGGCCGGAGGCGAAGCGCGCGCGCCGGCCGGTCGGCAGCACGTGGTTCGGCCCGGCGACATAATCGCCGACCGCCTCCGGCGTATGCCGGCCCAGGAAGACGGAGCCGGCATGGCGCACCCGCGCGAACAGGGCTTCGGGATCGGCCACGGCCAGCTCCAGATGCTCGGGCGCGAGCCGGTCGGTGAGCGCCGGCGCCTCGTCCAGCGAGGCGAGAACGATGATCGCGCCGTTCGCCTGCCAGCTGGCGGTGGCCGTGGTGGCGGTGGCGAGCGTCGCCAGCTGCGCTTGCACCGCGCCGGCCACGGCATCGGCGAAGGCGGCATCGTCGGTGAGCAGGATCGACTGGCTGGTCGGGTCGTGCTCGGCTTGGCTCAGCAGGTCGGCGGCGATCCAGGCGGGGTCGTTGTCGCCGTCGGCCACCACCACGATCTCGGACGGCCCCGCCACCATGTCGATGCCGACGACACCGTAGAGCTGTCGCTTGGCCTCCGCCACCCAGGCGTTGCCGGGACCGACCACCACGTCCACCGTCCGGATGCGGCCGGTGCCGTAGGCCAGCGCCGCGATCGCCTGCGCGCCGCCGATGCGCCAGACCTCGTCCACCCCGGCGATCTCGGCGGCGGCGAGGACGAGGGGGTTGATCTCTCCGCCCGGCGTCGGCGTCGTCATCGTCAGCCGCCCGGCGCCCGCCACCTTCGCCGGGATCGCGTTCATCAGCACGGAGGAGGGATAGGCCGCCCGTCCGCCCGGCACGTAGAGGCCGGCCGCGTCCACAGCGCGCCAGCGCGCGCCAAGCCGCACGCCGGCCGCGTCCACCGTGTCGCTGTCGGCGGGCGTCTGCGCGGCATGATAGGTGCGGATGCGATCGGCGGCGAGCTCCAGCGCCGCGCGCAGATCGCGGTCGATCCCGGCCAGCGCCGCGCGCCGCTCGGCCGGCGGCACCTGCCAGCCGGTGGCGTCGAGGTCGTGGCGATCGAAGCGGCGGGTGTAGTCGGCCAGCGCCACGTCGCCGTCCCGCTTCACCGCCGCCACGATCGCGGCGACATCGCGCGAGACATCCTCGTCCGCCTCGCGCCGGGCGTCCACCAGCATGGCGAAATCACGGGCGAAGGCCGGATCGCGGCTGTCGAGGCGCAGCGGGCCGCTCATGCCGCGCGCGCGCCGGCGACGGCGCGGCGGAACGCGTCGACCAGCGGCACGATCTCCCCGGCGCGCATCTTGAAGGCGGCGCGGTTGACGATCAGCCGGGCGGACACCTCGGCGATCACCTCCACCTCGACGAGGCCGTTGGCCTTCAGCGTGCCGCCGGACGAGACCAGGTCGACGATGCGGCTGGAAAGCCCCAGCACCGGCGCGATCTCCATCGCCCCGTTCAGCTTGACGCACTCCGCCTGCACGCCGCGCGCGGCGAAGTGGCGGGCGGTGAGGTTCGGATATTTGGTGGCGACGCGCACATGGCTCCACTCGCGCGGATCGTCGCCGGCGGCCATCTCGGCCGGCTCGGCCACGGAAAGGCGGCAGTGGCCGATGTTGAGGTCCACCGGCGCGTAGAGCTCGGAATAGTCGAACTCGTCGAGCACGTCCGATCCGACGATGCCAAGCTGCGCGGCGCCGTGCGCCACGAACGTCGCCACGTCGAAGGCGCGCACGCGGATCAGGCCGATGCCGGGCCGGTTGGTGGCGAAGCGCAGCGCGCGGCTGCCCTCGTCGGAGAAAGCGGGCTCCGGCTCGATACCGACGGCCGCGAGCAGCGGCAGCACTTCCTTCAGGATGCGGCCCTTGGGGATTGCGAGGATGATCGGCGCGGCCATGGTGGCGCGGGACTTAGGGGGTATGCCGCCCCACCGCAAGAAAAGGCGGGTTCCTGCCCGGATCCGGAGAGGGCATGGTCTGAGGCAGGCGCTGCAGGTGCCGCACGCCCCCTCCACCGCTCTACGGGCGGTCCTCCTCCCCGTGGCGGGAGGACCTTACGGGTAGCTCACCGTCAGCGGCACCTCGGGGAGGGGGATGGATTCGCCCTCGTCGCCGGGCACGATCGGGAATCGGCCGGCCTTCCAGTCGGCCTTGGCCTGGTCGATCCGCCCGCGCGAGGAGGAGACGAAGTTCCACCAGACGTGGCGCGGCGTAGCGAAGGCGCCGCCGCCCGCCAGCATTACCCGGCCGCCGGTGGTGGAGCGCAGCGTGGCGCGCGTGCCGGGGCGCAGCACGTAGAGCGTGGCCGGCTCCAGCCGCAGCCCGTCCACGCTCGCCTCGCCGGTCGCCACGTAGAGCGCGCGCTCGTCCGCCTCGGCATCGATCGGAATGGCGCCGCCGGGCGCCAGCGCGATATCGGCGTAGATCGTCGGCGCATGCGCCGTCACCGGCGAGGTTTCGCCCCAGAGCGTACCCATCACCACGCGCGCGGTGGCCCCGCCGGCGGCGATCACCGGCATGGCCTCGGCCGGCACATGCTCGAAGGCGGGGTCGATCTCCTCGCGGCCGTCGGGCAGCGCCAGCCAAGTCTGGATGCCGGAGAGGGCGGGGCCGCCCGGGCGCTCGCCGGCCGGGCTCCGCTCCGAATGGACGATGCCGGTGCCGGCCGTCATCAGGTTCACCGCGCCCGGCCGGATCGTGGCGAAGGTGCCGAGCGAATCGCGATGATCGATCGCGCCATCGAACAGGTAGGTCACGGTCGACAGGTTGATGTGCGGGTGCGGCCGCACATCGATGCCGCCGCCGGGCGGCAGGTGCGCCGGCCCCATCTGATCGAAGAACACGAACGGCCCCACCATCGTGCGCGGGCGCGACGGCAAGGTGCGATGCACCTTGAACCCGCCGAGATCGTGCGTCGTCGGCAGGATCGTCTGGAGAAAAGGATCGTCAGGCGTGGCGGACATCGGCAGGCTCCGTGGCGGCGAGCAGATCGGCGAGATCGACCGGGAAGATCGGTTCGGCATGGCCGGCCAGCGCGGCGCGATCGAACCAGCGCCACGTCTGCATCACCTGCCGCTCCAGCTCGGTATGGCCGGCCGGATCGACCTCGCAGGCGTCCACGTCCACGCGGAAATAGCGTTCGTCGGCGCGCACCTCCACGCCCTCTATCGTCAGGAACTCCACCTCGCGGCGGGCGACCTCCGGCCCGCAATCGAGATCGAGGCCCACCTCCTCGCGCAGTTCGCGGCGGGCGGCGGCGGCATGGTCCTCGCCGGGCTCCAGCGCGCCGCCGGGCGTCACCCAGAAAGGCGGGCGATCGGCGGGCGAGAAGCGGAACAGCAGCACGCGGCCGCGCCCGTCCACCAGCAGGATGCGGGCGGCGGGGCGCCTGGCCCTCATGCCTCGTCCAGCTCCGGATAATGGCGGAAGATGCCATCGCCGAACGGCAGGCGGCGGTCGCTGGCCAGATAGCCGGCCAGCTCGGGCAGATCGCGCACCGCCGCGTGGAGATCGATCAGCTTCGGGCAGTCGCGCAGGCACCGCTCCATCCGCTGCGGGAAGGCGAAGTTCAGCCCCTCCACCAGCTGGAACAGCGAGAGATCGGCGTAGCTCCAGCGATCGCCCGCCAACCACGGGCCGTGGTGCAGCAGCGCCCGCTCGAAATAGCGCAGATATTTGGGGATCCGCTCCTCGCGGAACTCGGTCGCGCGGCGTAGCGCCTCGGCCTTCTGGTCCTCGTAGTAGAGCATGATGCCCACCGGATGGTGCACGTCGTGCGCCTCGGCCACGGCATCGGCGATCGTCAGCTGCAGCTGGTTCACCCATAGCCTGCCCTTCGCATCGGCCGGCGCCAGCCCGTGCGCGTCGCCCAGGAACAGCAGGATGGTCGCCACCTGCGCGATCGTCATGCCGTCGGCGATCAGATAGGGCGGGGCGAACGGCGGCTCCTCGCGCGGCACCTGCAGATCGTCCGACAACGCCTGCATGCCGCCCTCGCCGCGCGCCAGGTCGCGATAGGCGATGCCGCCCGCCTCCAGCGCCAGCCGCACGAACTCGCCGCGGCCCGGAATGGTCGGCCAGTACCACAGATCATATGCCATGCTCACACCTCCGCCGATCCCTGCGCCTCCGAAGGCGCCCTGGCCTTGATCGCCAGCGCATGAACGCGCTCCGCCAGCAGATCGGCCAACGCCGCGTTCACGGCCCGCTGCCGGGCGACGCGGCCCTGCCCCTCGAACGCGGGCGCCACGATCTCCACCGTGAAGTGGCTCTCGCCGCTGCCGTCGTGCCCGGCATGGCCGCGATGCGATTCGCTGTCGTCGGTCACGACGAGGCGGGTGGGGGACAAGGCGGCGCGCAGCCGCTGTTCGATCGCCTGGGCCACTGGCCCGGTAGGATGTGCGTTCATGCCGCCTATATAGCGGGTTTGCAGCGAAGAGGCAGTCTTGGCGGACGAAGGACAGGGTCAGGCACGGCGATCGCCCCGCTTCCACGGCCGGGTGGGTGGCGGCGACCGGCGATGCGAGTGGGACGCATGCGGCGAGGCGGGCGAGTTCCGCGCGCCCCCGCGCGAGGGGCGCCGCCCCGGCGACGGGCCGGGCGCGTGGCGCTGGTTCTGCCTGGATCACGTCCGCGAGTTCAACGGCGGCTACAATTTCTTCGAAGGCATGAGCATGGAGGAGATCGAGCGCGAGCAGCGCCCCTTCGCGGGCTGGGAGCGGGAGACGCGCGCCTTCGCCGCCAATGCCGGCGCCACGCCGCGCTGGGCCGATTTCGTCGACCCGCTGGACGCGATCGGCGCCAAGTTCGCCCGCGAACGGCCGGCGGCGGCCAACGGCCACCTGTTCGGCGAGGCGGAGCGCCGCGCGCTGAAGGTGCTCGGCCTTGCGCCGGACGCGGATCGCAGGGCCTTGCGCCAGCGTTATGCCGATCTGCTGCGCCGCTACCACCCCGATCGCAACGGCGGCGATCGCGCCCACGAGAAGGCATTGCGGGACGTGATCGCGGCCTATACCGCTCTCAAATCCTCGCCAGCCTTCGCCTGATCGAAAGACCGACATGACCGACCTCTCGAACGTCCAGCCAGACAGCCGCGCCGAGACGGTGCTCGCCGCCCCAGACCGGATGGTGAAGGTGCGCGAGGTGTTCGGCATCGACAGCGACATGGAGGTGCCGGCCTTCTCCGAGGCGGACGAGCGGGTGCCCGATCTCGATCCCGCCTATGTGTTCGATCCGGACACCACCCTGGCGATCGCCGCCGGCTTCGCCCACAACCGCCGGGTGATGGTGCAGGGCTATCACGGCACCGGCAAGTCCACCCATGTCGAGCAGGTGGCGGCGCGGCTCAACTGGCCGTGCATCCGCATCAACCTGGATGCCCATATCAGCCGCATCGATCTGGTCGGCCGCGACGCGATCGTGCTGCGCGACGGCCAGCAGGTAACGGAGTTTCGCGAGGGGCTGCTGCCCTGGGCGCTGCAGACGCCGACCGCCCTGGTGTTCGACGAATATGACGCCGGCCGGCCGGACGTGATGTTCGTGATCCAGCGCGTGCTGGAGACGGAGGGCAAGCTGACCCTGCTGGACCAGAACCGGGTGATCCGCCCCTCGCCCTGGTTCCGTCTGTTCGCCACGTCGAACACGGTGGGGCTGGGCGACACGACCGGCCTCTATCACGGCACCCAGCAGATCAATCAGGGCCAGATGGATCGCTGGAACATCGTCGTCACGCTCAACTACCTGCCGGCGGCGGTGGAGGCACAGATCGTGCTCGCCAAGTCCGGCGAGTATGACAAGCCGGACGGCAAGAAGGTGGTCGACAACATGGTGAAGGTGGCGGACCTGACCCGCCAGGGCTTCATCGCCGGCGATATCTCCACCGTGATGAGCCCGCGCACGGTGATCTCGTGGGCGCAGAATGCGCTGATCTTCAACGATGTCGGCTTCGCCTTCCGCCTCAGCTTCCTCAACAAGTGCGACGAGGCGGAGCGCGCGCTGGTGGCCGAATATTATCAGCGCGTGTTCGGCAAGGACCTGCCGGAGAGCGTGGCGGGTAAGAAGGGTTGAGGTCGGCCGGCAAGCGGACTAAGTGAGCTAACCTAGCAGGAACCCCTTATGTCAGCCACCGTCAACGTCCACGAGGCCAAGACCAACCTGTCGAAGCTGCTCGAACGCGCGCATGGCGGGGAGGAGATCATCGTGGCCAAGGCCGGCAAGCCATATGCCCGGCTGGTGCCTTTGGAGGCGGCGACGCAGGAGCCTCGCAAGCCCGGTCGGTTCCGGCATCTGCTCGGAACGATCGACAATGCCGTCCTGTTCGAACCGATGTCGGACGATGATCTGGATGCTTGGGACGGCAAATATTCGCATATCCTGTAGATCGGGACCATGTCCTACCTGCTGGATACGCATGCGCTGATATGGTGGTGGCTCGGCGATCCCGCCTTGTCGATCGCGGCCCGCGACCTGATGGTCGATCGCGCGAACCGGATATTCGTCAGCCCTGTGACCGCTGTCGAGATCGCCATCAAGGTTCGCTCCGGCAAGCTGGCGGGGATGAGCGAGCCGCTGGCCGCGTTTGGAGAAGGGCTTGCCGCCGATGGTTTCCGCACTCTGGACATTCGCTACGACCACGCGCGCAGAGCCGGTCTGATGGCGGGGGAACATCGTGATCCGTTCGACCGTCTGCTGGCGGCGCAGGCCCTTACCGAGGGACTGACGATAATCACCCGCGACACGGCCATCGCGCGGTTTGGCTGCGAGGTGATCTGGTAATGACTGAGCAGACCCCCCTCGATGCATTGAAGGCCGTGCTCGGCGGCGCCGCCCGGGCGATGGCGCGGGAGCCGGAGGTGGAGCTCAGCTACACCGCCGAGGCGCCGTCGCTGCTGGGCAAGGCGATCCGCGTGCCGATGCCCACGCGCAGTCTCCCCGCCGATCAGGTGGCCGAGGCGCGCGGCTTCGCCGACGGCTATGCGCTGAAGCTGCGCCATCACGACACCGGCCTGCACAATCGCGGCGCCCCGGCCGATGCGGTGGCACGCGCGGTGTTCGACGCGGTCGAGCAGGCGCGGGTGGAGGCGATCGGCGCGCGGGCGATGGCGGGCGTCCGCGCCAACCTGTCGCACGCGCTTGATCTGCGGATGAAGTCCGATCCGCTCACCCGCGCCCGCTCGCGCGACGAGGTGCCGCTTTCGACCGCGCTCGGCCTGATCGTGCGTGAGCGGCTGACCGGCGACGCGCCGCCCGCCTCCGCCGCGACCGCGCTGGCGTTGGTGCGCGACTGGATCGAGGAGAAGGCCGCCGCCGATCTCGACGCCCTGCCGCTGGTGCTAGACGATCAGCGCGCGTTCGCCAGGCTCACCACCCGGCTGCTGGAAGACCTCCAGCTCGTCGAGGGCGAAATGTCGCCCGACGACGAGCAGGACGCCGGCGAGGAAGGCGAGGGCGAGGAGCAGGACCAGTCCGACGAAGGCGAGGAGGGCGAGGACGAGAGCGGCGGCGCCGCAACCGAGTCGGAGGCGCGGGCGGAGGCGGCCGACGACGACGAGACCGGCGACGACGGCGAGACCCGCCAGATGGACGAGGATCGCACCACCGAGAGCGACGCCGACATGGGCGACGACGGCGAGGAGGGCATGATGCCCGTGCGCCCGAACCGCCCGTTCGCCGATCTCGGCCCGTCGTTCGACTACACGGCGTTCACCAGCGCCTATGACGAGGTGATCGAGGCGACCGAGCTGTGCGACGAGGAGGAGCTGACCCGCCTGCGCGCCTATCTCGACCAGCAGCTGATCCACCTGCAGGGCGCCGTGACGAAGCTGGCCAACCGGTTGCAGCGGCGGCTGATGGCGCAGCAGAATCGCAGCTGGGATTTCGATCAGGAGGAGGGCATGCTCGATGCCGCGCGGCTGGCCCGCGTCGTCGTCAGCCCCGGCCACTCGCTAAGCTACAAGATCGAGCGCGAGACGGACTTTCGCGACACCTGCGTGACCCTGCTGATCGACAATTCGGGATCGATGCGGGGCCGGCCGATCTCCATCGCCGCGATCAGCGCCGACATCATGGCGCGCACGCTGGAGCGGTGCGGCGTGAAGACCGAGATCCTCGGCTTCACCACGCGCGCGTGGAAGGGCGGCCAGTCGCGCGAGAACTGGCTGGCCGCCGGCCGCCTGCCGGCACCGGGCCGCCTGAACGACCTGCGCCACATCGTCTACAAGCGCGCCGACGAGCCGTGGCGCCGCGCCCGCCGCAACCTGGGCCTGATGATGCGCGAGGGGCTGCTGAAGGAGAATATCGACGGCGAGGCGCTGATGTGGGCGCACAACCGCATGATCGGCCGCTCGGAGGAGCGAAAGATCCTGATGGTGATCTCGGACGGCGCGCCCGTGGACGATTCGACGCTGTCGGTGAACAGCGGCAGCTATCTGGAAAAGCACCTGCGCCAGGTGATCGGCTGGATCGAGGGCAAGAGTCCGGTCGAGCTGATCGCCATCGGCATCGGCCACGACGTGACCCGCTATTATGCCCGCGCGGTGACGATCATGGACGCCGAACAGCTGGGCGGCACGATGGTGGAGCAACTGGCGGGGCTGTTCGAAGGCGAGGGGCGGTAGGCCGCTATACGCCGGAGGCAGCGACCCCAAGTCCGAGCAGCAGGATGACGATGGTCGATAACGCTCCTGCGAGCGCGAACAGACCCCACACGCCGTTCGCCGGCTTGAGTACCACCAAAGCCAGCGACGATCTTGGTCACGCAGTAGAGCGCGTTCCAGATCAGCAGGACGATCGTGACGGCGAGCCAGAATATCACGCGTTTCAAGATAGCGGACGGCGCTGCCAATGACAGCTGATCCTGATCCCCGTGAGAAGCAGGCTCGATCCGACCGGAAGAAGAAGTAGGTGCGGCGCCCGCATCCCTTCCCCCGAGCGAAGTCGAGGGGCTCGATCGAGCGAAGCCGAGGTCGCCGGCGGCCGCATGCATCTCGTGTCGAGACTGCGCCCGACCCAAGAGGGAGGGATCACCCCCGGTGCAGCGTGCCGTCCAGCATCTTGATGATCGCGGAGAAATCGAGGTTCCGGTCGTCGCCGTTGACGAAGGCCTGGTAGAGCGCGCCCGCCGCCGCCCCCATCGGCACGCTGGCGCCGGCCACGTTCGCCGCCTCCACCGCCAGCTTCAGATCCTTCAGCATCAGCGCCGCGGCGAAGCCGCCCTGATAGCCGTTGTCGGCCGGCGTCTTCGGGCCGACGCCCGGCACCGGGCAGTAGCTCGTCATCGACCAGCTCTGGCCGCTCGCCTTGGAGGAGATGTCGAAGAAGGTCTGCGCGTCCACGCCCAGCTTCTCGGCCAGGGCGAACGCCTCGCAGGTGGCGACCATCGTGGCGCCCAGGATCATGTTATTGCAGATCTTGGCCGCCTGGCCGGAGCCGAGCTTGCCGGCGTGGATCACCGCCTTTCCCATCGCGTTCAGGATCGGCTCGGCGCGCGCGAAATTCTCGTCCTCGCCGCCGACCATGAAGGTGAGAGTGCCGCCGTTCGCCGCCGCGATGCCGCCGGAGACGGGGGCGTCGACCATGGCCAGCCCCTTGGCGGTGGCGGCCGCGCCCACCGCCTTGGCGGAGGCGACGTCGATCGTCGAGCAATCGAGCAGCAGCGCATCGGCCGGCACCGCGCCGAACACCTGATCCTGATAGACGGAGAGCACGTGGCGCCCGGCCGGCAGCATCGTCACCACGAACTCGGCGTCGGTCGCCGCCGCCGCCGCCGTGGCGGCGCGGGTGCAGCCCGCCTCCTCGGCGCGGGCGAGCGCGGGTTCGGCGAGATCGAAGGCGCGCACCTGATGCCCCGCCTTGGCCAGGTTCGCGGCCATGCCGCCGCCCATGTTGCCGAGCCCGATGAAACCGATGCGTGCCATGTTGCTTGTCCTTGTCCCGCCTGCCCGCTCATCCTGAGGAGCCATTGCGCGAAATAGAAATGGCGTCTCGAACGATCCTTCGAGACGGGTTTCGCCTTCGCTCAGCCCTTCTTCGGATGAGCGGAGGCGCGCTTGCCTTTACCGCCCCGTCCAGTTCGCCGGGCGCTTGGCGACGAAGGCGGCCATGCCTTCCTTCTGGTCCTCGCTGCCGAACAGACCGTGGAACAGGCGCCGTTCGAAGCGTATGCCCTGCGCCAGCCCCATCTCGTCGGCGGCGTGAACCATCTCCTTGGTCGCCATCGCCGCGAGCGGACCCATGCCGGCGATCGTCGCCGCCGTCTTCAGCGCCTCCGCCACCAGATCGGCGGCCGGCACCACGCGGGCGGCCAGCCCGGAACGCTCGGCCTCGGCGGCGTCCATCATCCGGCCGGTCAGGCACATCTCCATCGCCTTGGCGCGGCCGATCAGCCGCGCCAGGCGCTGCGATCCGCCCATGCCGGGGGTCACGCCCAGCTTGATCTCGGGCTGGCCGAACTTCGCGCTGTCGGCGGCGATGATGAAGTCCGCCATCATCGCCAGCTCGCAGCCGCCGCCCAGCGCGTAGCCGGAAACGGCGGCGATCCACGGCTTGCGCGTGGCCGTCACCTGCTCGTAGCCGCCGAAGAAGTTGCTGTCGTACATCGCGGCGAAGCCCTGATCGGCCATCTCCTTGATGTCGGCGCCGGCCGCGAACGCCTTCTCGCTGCCGGTGAGAACAAGGCAGCGCTGGCCGGCATCGGCATCGTAAGCGGCGAAGGCGGCGATCAGATCCCGCAAGGTCGCCGTATCGAGCGCGTTCAGCGCCTGCGGACGGTTCAGGCGGACGAGCGTGACGGCGTCGTGCGTCTCGACCAGCAAATTCTCGTAATCGGCCATCGTCTGTCCTCGTAGCGGCGGGTATCAGGCGGAAAGGGGCTGCCATTCCTCATCCTCGGCCACGGGGCCGAAGATGGTGTCGATCACGTGGTCGCTCACCGTCTCCGGCGTCGCCGGATCCCAGCGCGGCGCATTGTCCTTGTCGACGATCAGCGCGCGCACGCCCTCGATGAAGTCGTTGCGCTGCACCACGTGCGATCCGACGCGATATTCCACCCGCATCTCGTCGGCGAAGTCGACATGGTCGCGGCCCTGCACGACCAGGCGGAGCGACACCTTGCACGCCTGCGGCGACTTGGTGGCGAGGATGGCGCGCTGCTTGGCCGCCCACTCGCCACCGTCCGCCGCCAGCGCGGCGAGCACGTCCTCGTAGCGGTCGGCGGCGAACAGCCGGTCGATATCGGCCTGCTGCTCAGCGATCTTGGCCGGCGGTGGCGCGACGGCGGCGGCATCGAGGATGGCCGCGACATCCTGCGGCGCGGCGATGAGCCTCGCCTTCACGTCTGCCAGCGCATCGGACGGGATATAGTGGGTGGCCAGGCCCAGATGGTGGCAGTCCGCTCCGTCGAGCCGGCCGCCGGTCAGCGCCAGATACTCGCCCATGCGGCCCGGCAGGCGGGAGAGATACCAGCCGCCACCCACATCCGGGAACAGGCCGATGCCGGTCTCGGGCATGGCGAACATCGTCCGCTCCGTCGCCACGCGGTAGCGCGCCGGCTGCGAGATGCCGACGCCGCCGCCCATCGTGATGCCGTCCATGAAGGCGACGATCGGCTTGGCATAGGTGAACAGCAGGTGGTTGGTCTGATATTCGTCGCGGAAGAAGCCGCGCGCGTAGGCGCCGTCGGCGCGGGCGCTCTCCCAGATCGCGCGGATGTCGCCGCCGGCGCAGAAGCCGCGGCCTTCGCCATGATCGATCATGACGAGATGTACCGCCGGATCGGCCCGCCACGCCTGCAGCGCATCGGTCATCGCCAGGCACATGCCGCGGGTGAGCGCGTGGATCGCCTTCGGCCGGTTCAGCGTCAGCCGCCCGACGCCGCCCTCGGTGGTGACGAGCAGCTCGTCCTCGATATCGCTCAAGACGCCGTACCCCTCACTGCCGCAGCATCTCGCGCGCGACGATGACGCGCATGATCTCGTTGGTGCCTTCCAGGATGCGGTGGACGCGCAGGTCGCGCAGGAACCGCTCGATCGGATAGTCCTGGAGGAAGCCGTAGCCGCCGTGCAGCTGCAGCGCGCGATCGACGACCGACCAGCCGGTGTCCGTGGCCAGGCGCTTGGCCATCGCGGCGAAGCGGGTCTTGTCCGGCGCGCCCTCGCTCACCTTGGCGGCGGCGGCGTAGAGCAGCATGCGGGCGGCCTGCAGCTCCGTCTCCATGTCCGCCAGGGTGAACTGGGTGGCCTGGAAGTCCGCGATCGGCTGGCCGAACTGCCGGCGATCCTTCGTGTAGCCGATCGCCTCGTCCAGCGCGCGCTGCGCGCCGCCCAGGCTGCACGCGCCGATGTTCAGCCGCCCGCCGTCCAGGCCGGACATGGCGATGCGAAAGCCCTGGCCCTCACCGCCGACGCGGTTGGCGGCGGGCACGCGCACGCCATCGAAATTCACCTGGCAGGTCGGCTGGGAGTGCCAGCCGAGCTTCTTCTCCTGCGCGCCGAAGCTGACGCCGGGCATGTCCTTCTCGATCACCAGGCACGTGATGCCCTTGGCGCCGTCGTCGGAGGTGCGCACCATCGTGACGTAGACGTCGTTCTCGCCGCCGCCCGATATGAACGCCTTGGAGCCGGTGACGACATAATCGTCGCCGTCGCGGACGGCCTTCGTCTTGAGGCTGGCGGCATCGGAGCCGGCGCCCGGCTCCGTCAGGCAGTAGCTGGCGAGCGTGTCGCAGGCGACCAGCGACGGCAGATATCGCGCCTTCACGTCCGTGCCGCCATAGGCGTCGATCATCCACGCCGCCATGTTGTGGATCGAGATGAACGCGCTGGTGGAGGGGCAACCATAGGCCATCGCCTCCATGATGAGGGCCGATTCCATGCGGCCGAGGCCGATCCCGCCGCTCTCCTCCGACACGTAGATCGCGCCGAAGCCGAGCTCCGCCGCCGCCTTCACCACGTCGCGCGGGAAATGGTGGCTCTCGTCCCACTCGGCCGCGTGCGGGGTGATGGCGTCGGCGGTGAACCGCTGCGCCATCTCCTGGATGGCGCGCTGGTCCTCGGTCAGGTCGAACTGCATCCCGGCTCCTGTCTCTCGGTTCGGCTCTGGCGGCGACGGGCGAGGAACGCAAGCATCGGCGAGCGACGATGCGCGCAAAGGAGCGGCGACACGGCGATCGTCCGGCCCACCGCCCGCGCCCTCAAGCCGTCATTCACGGGAGGGAGAGAAGGATCGGCCGCGGCGCGCCCGATCCCCCTGCGTCTCCGCGTCTCCGCGCGACCATTCCTCCGCCCGCGCGGAAAGTTACCGAACCGCTCAGTGCACCTTGTCCATCACGTCGCCGAACAGCTCGCGATCGGACGGGATCACCTTGGTCTGGGCGAGCGGCTTGGAGACCCACGTCTCGTTGATCAGGTCGCGCCAGGTGATGTTGTTGTTGGTGCCGTTGCCGCCCCACGAACCGCAGCCCAGCGAGAAGGTCTGGCGCATGCCGTTCCACAGATTGCCCGAATTGGAGGCGGACTGCGGCTGGTTGACCATCACGCGCGAGGTCTTGGTGGCGCCGGCCAGCTTCAGGATGTTCTCGTCGCTTTGCGAGTAGATGCCGCAGCTGTGGCCCTGGCCCTGATAGCCCTGGATGTTGTTGGTCATCGCGATCGCCTCGTCGATGTCCTTCACCTTGTAGAGCGTGGCCGTCACCGTCAGCTTCTCGCCCGAGAAGGGATAGTCGGCGCCGTAGCCGGTCTCCGGCACCAGGAAGAACTGCGTGCCTTCCGGAATGTCGAACCCTGCCATGCCGGCGATCGTCGCCGCCGGCTGCGCCACCACCTTGGCGTTCAGCGCGCCGTCGATCCACAGCACCGCCTGCAGCTTGGCCTTATCCGCCTCGCCCAGCACGTAGCCGCCCTTGGCCTTCAGCTTCTCCAGCATCGGCTCGTAGATCGACTCGACCAGCAGGATCGAATTGTCCGACGAGCAGGAGGCGGCGAGATCGAGCGTCTTGGAGATGCGGATCTTCTCGGCCGCGTCGTCCAGATCGGCGGTCTCGTCCACCGTGATCACGGCGTTGCCGACACCCACGCCCAGCGCCGGCGTGCCGCTGGAATAGGCCGCCTGCACCATCGGCGTGCCGCCCGTGGCGAGCACGCGATCGCACTGCTTCATCAGCTCGTTGGTCTTGTTGACCGACGGGATGTCGATGCTGATGACCAGATCCTCGGGCGCGCCCAGATCCTTCAGCGCCGCGCGCATATAGTCGCAGATCATCTTGTTCGTCAGCTTCGCGCGCGGATGCGGCGCGACGATGATCGAGTTGCGGCCCTTCACCGC
This sequence comes from Sphingomonas profundi, assembly GCF_009739515.1. NCBI lineage: Bacteria > Pseudomonadati > Pseudomonadota > Alphaproteobacteria > Sphingomonadales > Rhizorhabdaceae > Alterirhizorhabdus > Alterirhizorhabdus profundi. The sequence continues at coordinate 3,099,029 of NZ_CP046535.1, read as the reverse complement.
CGAGATCGCCTTGATCACCGGCGTCGCCTCCGGATTGGTCGAGGGCGAGAGCGCGCCGATCACGCCGACGGGCTTGGCGATCTTGATCAGGTTGCGCTCATGATCCTCCTCCAGCACGCCCACCGAGCGATCGTCGATGATGTCCATCAGGGTGGCGCGGGTCTTGCGGAAGATCTTCAGATATTTGCCGTCGTAATTGCCGAGCTGAGTCTCCTCGACGGTGAACTGGGCGATCTTCTTCGCCACGTCCTCGCGCGCGACGGACCACACCATCGCGCGGATCAGCGCGTCTACCTGCTCCTGCGTGTAACCCTCGATCGCCTGCTGGGCCTTGCGCGAGCGCGCGACCAGCGCGGCGATCTCGTCATGATCGGCTTTTTCCTGGTCGTTGGCGAAGGTACGGGCCTGCACTGCCATCATCCTGCTCCTGCATCGGCCGCGCGGCCGGCCGCGCGTGGGATTTTCGCGCATCGGGGTGCGCGCTGATCGGCTGCATCTGGGCTTTCGTGGAAATGCACGCAAGTGGGCAAAATCGCAGGTATGTGCTGCGCTTTTGCAGTAGGCTGGGCCGATGTTCGACTGGGACGACCTGCGCATCTTCCTGGGCGTGGCCCGCGCCCGCCGGCTGGCGCCCGCCGCCCGCACCCTGGCGCTGGACGCGACCACCATCGGCCGGCGGCTGGGCCGGCTGGAGGCGGCGCTGGGCGCACCCCTGTTCGAGACGATCGGCGGCGAGCGCCGCCTGACCGGGCGCGGCGAGGCGCTGTTCGCCCACGCCGAATCGATGGAGACGGCGGCGTTCGCGGCGCTGGGCCAGGCCGGCGGCGATCCGGCGAGCCTGTCGGGCCACGTCCGGCTCAGCGTGGCGGAGGGCTTCGCCACCTGGGTGCTGGCGCCCGCGCTGCCCGACTTTCATGCCCGGCACCCCGATATCCGGCTCGATCTCGTCACCGCATCCGGCTTCCTCAACCCTTCCCGCCGGGAAGCGGACATGGCGGTGATGCTCGCCCGGCCGCGCAAGGGCCGGCTGATGGCGGCCAAGCTCGGCGACTATCGCCTGCGGCTCTATGCCGCGCGCGCCTATCTGGCGGGGGTGGCGGCGCCCGCGCGGCTGGAGGATCTCGGCCGCCACAGCCTGATCGGCTACGTGCCGGAGTTCATCTACGCGCCGGAGCTGGATTATCTCGGCGAGATCGGCGCCGGGCTGGAGCCGAACCTGCGCAGCACCAGCATCAACGTGCAGCACCGCCTGATCGCCAGCGGCGCCGGCATCGGCGTGCTGCCGGCCTTCATCGGCGATCGCGACCCGGCGCTGGGGCCGCTGCTGGACGATGCGGTGACGCTCAGGCGCAGCTTCTGGCTCGTCACGCAGAGCGACGTCCGCCGCCTCGCCCGCATCGCCGCGGTCGGCCGCTGGCTGCGCGCCTGCGTGCAGGGATCGGCGACGCGGTAGATCCGCCATTCCCGGAGCGGGAAGGCCCTACAGTTCCCGCAGCGCCCTTGCCGGCCGCGCCCGCAGCGCCGGCAGCGCGCCGAGCAGGCCCACCGCCAAGGTCAGCGCCGCGCCGCCGAGCAGGGTGGCGATCACCGTCGGCCAGTCCGGCCCCCAGCCGAGGCCGAACAGCTCGACGATCACGTACCAGCCCGCCGCCGCCCCGAAGCCCAGCGCCAGCAGCGAGACGATCGCGGCGAGCAGCGCATATTCGATCGCCTGCGCCCACAGGATCTGCCGGCGCGTGCCGCCGAGCAGCTTCAGCAGCACCGCATCGCGCAGCCGTGCCTGGCGCGACGCGGCGATCGCGCCGATCAGCACCGCGATGCCCGCCGCCATCGCCACCGAGGAGGCCGCCCGCACCGCCACGCCGAGCTGGCCGAGCAGGTCGCTCACCTGGCCCAGCACCTCCTTCACCCGGATCAGCGAGACAGACGGAAAGGCGGCGGCGAGCGCGCGGTTGAGCGCCGTCTCCCGCGCGACCGGCATCGCCACCGTCGCCATGTAGCTGTGCGGCGCACCCTCCAGCACGCCGGGCGAGTAGACCAGCACGAAGTTGAAGCCCATCGTGTCCCAGTCGATCTTGCGGAACGAGGCGATCGTCGCCGTCACCTCCACGCCGAGCACGGATACGGTCAACGGATCGCCGATCCGCAGGCCCAGCACCTCGGCCGCGCGCTCGTCGATCGAGACGAGCGGCGGGCCGGCATAATCGGCTGGCCACCAGCGCCCGGCCGTCACCTGGCTGCCCTCTGGCAGGGCGGCGGCGTAGGTGAGGCCGCGGTCGCCGCGCAGGATCCACGCCTCGTCCGGGATCCGCTTCAGATCCGCCACGCGCCGGCCGGCGTAGGAGACGATCGGCCCGCGCAGCGACGGCACGGTGCGGACATCGGCGCCGGGCGAGACGCCGGCCACCACCGTGCGGAAGCGATCGATCTCGCCATTGGGGATGTCCAGCACGAAGAAGCTCGGCGCCCGTGCCGGCAGGGTGCGGGCGATCTGGCCGGAGAGGTTCGTCTGGATCACCGCCAGGGTGGCGAACAGGGTGAGGCCGAGGCCGAGCGCGACCACCAGCCGATCGGTCTGCGCGCCGGGCCGGTGCAGGTTGGCGATGGCGAGCCGCAGCAGCGGCCGGCGGGCATGCGGCATCCGCGCCGCCAGCCGCCGCACGCCCCGGCCCACCGCCGCCAGCAGCGCCAGCAGCGCCGCCACCGCGCCCACGAACATCGCCGCGAAGCCGGGATAGGGTGCTGTCAGGATGGCGAGCGCCACGATCGCGCCGAGCAGCACCGCCATGCCGGCCAGCACCGCCGCCGGCGGCCGCGCCGCCGCCTCCACGCCGCCGCGGAACAGCGAGGCCGCCGCCACGGCGCGCGCCCGCGCCAGCGGCGCGACGGCGAACAGCGCGGCGACGAGCACGCCGTAGGCGGCGCCCACCAGCAGCGGCGCCGGGTAGACGTCCAGGCGCGGCGGCACCGGCAGCGCGTCGCCCGCCACGGCCGTGACGATCGCCGGCACCGCCGCGCCCAGCGCGCCGCCCGCCACGATGCCGGCAATGGCGACGATGCCGATCTGGATCAGGTAGAGCGTGGCGATCATGCCCGACGAGGCGCCGAGCACCTTTAGCGTGGCGATGCCGGCGCGCCGCGCATCGAGGTAGGAGGCGACGCCGTTGCCCACGCCGATCCCCGCCACCGCCAGCGCCGTCAGCCCGACGAGGCCGAGAAACTGGCCCAGCCGCTCGACGTAGCGGCGGGTGGTCGGCGCGCCGTTGGTGCGGTTCTGCACCTGCCAGCCGCCGTTCGGGAAGCGGGCGAGTACCGCATCGGCGACCGGGCCGAAATCCCGCGCGGGCGGCAGCTGCACGCGGTAGCGCGCGTTGAACAGGCTGCCGGGCTGCACCAGCCCGGTCGCCGCGATGCCGCTTATGTCGACCAGCGCCACCGGGCCGAGGGTGAACCCCTCGCTCAGCCGGTCCGGCTCGTTGGCGATCAGGCCGATCACGCGCAGGCTCGCCTCGCCGATGCGGATGCGATCGCCCACCCGCACACGCAGCCGCTCGGCCAGCGCCGGTCCGATCGCCACATCGGTGCCGCGCGGCCGCGCCGCCAGCGCGCCGGGCGCAAGGGCGAGCTTGCCGTAGAGCGGATAGGCGGCATCGACGCCCTTCAGTTCGGCCAGCACGCTCTCCGCGCCGTCCAGGCGGGAGGCCATCGCCCGCATCCGCACCGTCTCCGACGTGCGGCCGGCCGCGTCGAAGGCGGCGCGCTCGGCCGGTGTGGCGAAGCGCTGCACCACCTGGAATTGCAGATCGCCGCCCAGCAGCACGCGCCCCTGCTCCTCCAGCGCGCCCAGGATCGAGGCGGAGAGGCTACCGACGCCGGCGATCGCCGCGACGCCCAGGAACAGGCAGAGCGCCAGCAGTCGCAGGCCGGAGAGGCCGCCGCGCAGCTCCCGCAGCGCCAGCCGCAGCGCCACGCCGCGCGTCGCCATCAGGCGCCGCCGCCGGCCGGAGCGGTATCCGCGACGATGCGGCCGTCGCGCAGTTCCACCGTGCGCCCGCAGCGCCGGCCGAGCGCCGGATCGTGGGTGATCATCACCAGGGTCGCGCCGGTCTCCCGCTGGCGGGCGAACAGCAGGTCCATGATCGCCTCACCGGTCGCCGCGTCCAGATTGCCGGTCGGCTCGTCGGCGAACAGCAAAGCGGGCCGGGCGACGGTGGCGCGGGCGATGGCCGTCCGCTGCTGCTCCCCGCCCGAGAGCTGCGCCGGATAATGGCCGGTACGGTGGCCGAGGCCGACGGAGGCGAGCTCCGCCTCCGCCCGCGCGAACGCGTCGCCCTCGCCAGCCAGTTCCAGCGGCACGGCGACATTCTCCAGCGCCGTCATCGTCGGCAGCAGGTGGAAGGCCTGCAGCACGATGCCGATGCGCCCGCGCCGGGCGAGCGCCAGCTGATCCTCGCCCATCGCGCCGAAGTCCGCGCCGGCGACGTGGATCGATCCGCCGCTCGCCTGCTCCAGCCCGGACAGGACCGCCATCAGCGAGGACTTGCCCGAGCCTGACGGGCCGAGCAGCGCCACCGTCTCGCCGGCGCGCACCGTCAGATCGATCCCGCGCAGGATCTGCACGCGCGCCAAACCCTGGCCGAGCGCGAGGGTGACATCGCGCGCGGCGATCACGATATCGGGATCAGGCTGAGGCAGAAAAGGATCTTCCGTTGCGCAGGCAGGCAGGCTCATATGGGTGGCGGCGGTGGATTGTCCATCTCGCCGGATGGCTGGCACTGGCGGGCGCCGCCCCGGCATCGGCGGCCGAGCGGCTGATAGTGGCCTTCGGTGACAGCCTGACGGCAGGCTACGGGCTGAAGCCGAACGAGAGCTTTCCGGTGCAGCTGGAGGCATCGCTCAGGCGGCAGGGCATCGCCGCCCGCGTCCACAATGCCGGCGTCTCCGGCGACACGACGGCCGCGGGCAAGGCGCGGCTCGCCTGGGTGCTGAACGCGCTGAAGGCGAAGCCCGATCTCGTGATCGTGGAGCTGGGCGCCAACGACATGCTGCGCGGCCTGCCGGTGGCGCAGGCCCGCGCCAATCTGGAGGCGATCCTCAGCGAGTTGCGGCGGCGGCGGCTGAAGGTGCTGATCGCCGGCATGCGCTCCGCCCCCAACATGGGCCGCGCTTATGTGACGGCGTTCGAGGGCATGTATCCGGCGCTGGCGAAAGCCTATGGCGCCGGCCTCTATCCGTTCTTCCTGAACGGAGTGGCCGCCCGCCGCGGCATGACCCTGCCGGACGGCCTGCACCCGACTGCCCCCGGCGTGGCGGTGATCGTGCGCGGCATCACGCCGGCGGTGAAGGCGGGGCTTGGGGTGCGATAGCGGCGATCGACGGCGCACCACCCGGCAGGCTTGTCCCGAGCGCAGTCGAGGGACGCCCAAGGACGTAGCCGGAAGGCCTGGCTACGTCCGAACGGGTGTCTCGACTACGCTCGGCACAAGGGGGACAGGTCGAACGCCTCAGCAGCGGCGGCCGTCCGAACGGTCGATCGCGCGGCCGGCGAGCGCGCCGACGCCGGCGCCCAGGATCGTGCCGAGCGTGCGATCGCCGCGACCGGCGATGGCGTTGCCGGCCAGACCGCCAGCGATGCCGCCGATGGCGAGGCCGCCATTGCCCTTGTCGTAGCAGCGCTGGTTGCGATAGCGGTAGTTGCCGCCGCGATAGCGACGATCGTTGCGGTAGCGGCGATCATCGCGCCAGCCGACGTTCTGGAAGCCGGCATCCTGGCCGCGATCGTCCCATCCATAGGACTGGGCGGCGGCCGGCAGCGGCGCGACGGTGGCGGTGCCGGCAAGGGCGATGGCGGCGGCGGTGACGAGCGACTTGAACATCGTGGATCTCCCTGGCTGCGGCATCAAGCGGATGCCGGAATGACAGGGACGCTTATCGATTCGCGGGCTTGACCTGACCCTGAATGCGCCTGTCAGCGCCCGTTCAGCCGTCCGGGCCGGATTCCGCACCTGCGGGGAAGTGGATGGCGAGCCATATCGTCGGCCGCGCGGGATCGGTCCATGTCACGCGATGACGCACATGCGCCGGGATCAGCAGATGATCGCCCGGCCCGAGCACCATCTCCCCCGCGCCCTCGATCAGCAGGTGAGCGCCGCCTCCCACCAGCAGCACCCATTCATCCTGCGGCTGATCGTACCAGTCGGGGGAGACCTGCCCGGTCGAGACGATCCGCTCGATCCGCAGGCCCGGCCGACCGAGGAGGGTACGAAACTCCTCCTCCTCCGCATCGCGCCTGATGCCGGCGAGAAGATTGCCCCAGCCGTCCGCCGCCCGTTCCTTCGCTTACTCGTCGGCGGTGCCGGGCTCCGCCATGTTGCGGTGCATGCCGGACAGCACCGCCGCCGGCGTTACATGCGCCAGCGCCACCTGCAACTTGTTCTTCCAGCCGGAAACGACGCTGGCCTTGCCGTCCATCAGCGCATCCCAGCCGTCGCGCGCGACGTCGGCCGGGTCGCTCTTGCTCTTGGACGCGCCGACGCTGGTGTCCATCATGTCGGCGCGATCGAAGAACTCGGTCTCCACCGGCCCCGGCATCAGCGTGGTGAGCTGAACGCCCTTCGATTCCTTGATCTCGTCGCGGATCGCGTCGGTGAAGCTGTCCACGAACGCCTTGGTGCCGTTGTAGACGGCCTGGAAGGATCCGGGGATGAAGCCGGCGATGGATCCGGTGACGAGCACCTTGCCGTCGTCGCGGGCGACCATGTCCTTTAGCACGTGCTGGAGCAGATAGAGCGTGCCGGTGATGTTGGTGTCCACCACCTTCCGCCAGTCCGCGACATCCTGCCCCAAGAAGTCGCGGCCGAGGCCGCGGCCGGCATTGGCGCAGAGCAGGTCGATCCGCCGCCCGTTCGTCGCGGCGAGCAGGCTGTCGACGCCCTCGGTGGTGGAGAGGTCCGCCTCGACCGACTCGACCTTGCCGCCATGGGTGCGGAAGTCGGCGGCGGCGGCCTCGATCAGCGGCTCGTCCGCCACCACGAGGATATCGTAGCCATTCTCCGCCGCGATCGAGGCGAGCTCGAAGCCGATGCCGGTCGAGGCGCCGGTGATGACCGCAAATTTGCCGTTGCTGTCTGCCATGATGCGTCTCCTGTCAGGCGGCCTTCGCCAGGCCGGGTTTCAGGACGACCTTCGTCACCTCGTCCTGCTTGTTCTTGAAGATGTCGTAGCCGTGCGGCGCGTCTTCCAGCGCCATGCGGTGGGAGATCAGGAAGGTCGTGTCGATCTTCCCCTCCACGATCGCGTTCAGCAGGCCCGGCAGATAATGCTGCACATGGGTCTGTCCGGTCTTCATCGTCAGCCCCTTCTCCATGAAGGCGCCCATCGGGAACTTGTCGACGAACCCGCCATAGACTCCGGGCACGGAGACGCGCCCGCCCTTGCGGCAGGCGATGATCGCCTGACGCAGCACGTGCGGCCGCTCGGTGCCGAGGAAGGCGGTGGCCTTGATCTGATCGAGCACGTTGTCGGCGAACAGGCCGTGGCTCTCCAGGCCCACCGCGTCGATCACCGCATCGGGGCCGATGCCGCCGGTCATCTCCATCAACGCATCGTAGACCTTCGAATCCTCATAGTTGAGGATCTCGGCGCCGAACTTCTTGGCCAGCGCCAGCCGGTTCGGGAAATGATCGATCGCGATCACCCGCGCGGCGCCCATCAGGAAGGCGCTCTGCACGGCGAACAGGCCCACCGGGCCGCAGCCCCATACCGCCACCGTGTCGCCTGGCTCGATGTCGGCATTCTCGGCGGCCATCCAGCCGGTCGGCAGGATGTCGGAGAGGAACAGCACCTTCTCGTCGTCGATCCCGTCCGGGATCACGATTGGCCCCACGTCGGAGAATGGCACGCGGACATATTCGGCCTGACCGCCGGGATAGCCGCCGGTCATGTGGCTGTAGCCGAACAGGCCGGAGGCGGGGTGGCCCCACAATTCCTCGGATATGTCCTGATTGTCGGCCGGGTTCGAATTGTCGCAGGCGGAATATTGGTGCTTGCCGCAGAAGTAGCAGCTGCCGCACGCGATCACGAAGGGCACGACGACGCGCTGGCCCTTCTTCAGCGTGCTCCTGGCGCCGGTCTCCACCACCTCGCCCATGAACTCGTGGCCCAGGATGTCGCCGGCCTTCATCGTCGGAATGTAGCCGTCGTACAGATGCAGGTCGGATCCGCAGATCGCGGTGGAGGTGATCCGGATGATCGCATCGCGCGGGTTGATGATCTCGGGATCGGGAACGGTATCGACGCGGACGTCGTGCTTGCCGTGCCAGGTGAGCGCACGCATGGGCGGTCCTTTCGGGTGGGGCGGGATTACGCCTTGGGCGCGGGATTGGGCGGGCTGGAAGTGGCGATCTCGCCAGTTTCCAGCAGCTGCTTGATCCGCCGCAGGTCGCGACGCTGCTGGATCGCCGGCTCCTTCTGGGTCAGCTTGGCGACTAGCTTGCCGATGATGCCGGCCGGCGGATCGTAGGCGATCGTGGCGGAGACGAAGGTGCCGCGTTCGCCCGCGTCGCGGAACTCCACGCGGCCGCTGTTCGAGATGTCGGCACCCTCGGCGGAGGACCAGGCGATCAGCGCACCGGGCACGTCCTCGGTGACGATGGCGTCCCACTCCACGGTGCCGCCGCCGGGGGCGTTCACGATCCAGTGGGACGTGCGATCGTCCTTCACGGCGATGCTCGCAACATTCTCCATCGCCGGCGCCAGGTTCGCGAAATTCCGCCAGAAGGCGTAGACGTCGGCCGGCGTCCGGTTGATCGTGAGGGTGATTGCAGTGAGCGCGGTTTCGCCGCGCGCCTTCTGGTCCGCCGTGGGTTCGGCCGATCGCGCGGCGGAGCGTGGCGCATCGTCCCGCCCGCCGGACCCGGCGGTGGTGGTCGTCTCGGTCATGGCACCATCCGTTCTGCTGCGAGCCTTGAGAACCCGCCACGCCACGCGCCGTTCCCAACGATCGGAGATTTGGGGATTTTTCGCCGGTGCGGCTCAGCCGGGCAGCCGCCGCCAGCAATAGACCGCGACCATGGCGAGCGCGCCGGCCGCCGCCAGATAGGGCAGGTGGGCGTCCACCCCGTAGAGCCCCACGCCCAGCGACGGGCCGAGGACGAACACGATCCCGTTCACCGACGTGACCCGGCCGGCGACGAGCCCCTGCTCCTCCGATCCCACGGCCAGCGAGGCGCCGGCGGTGAAGCCCGGCCGGACGAAGCCGAAGCCGAGCGAGGCGATGGCGAACGACACCGCCAGCGCATGCATGGAGGCCGCCAGCGCGATCGCCACGCAGCCCGCCGCCGCCGCCAGCGATCCCCACACCAGCATCAGCCGTGGCGGCCAGCCCAGGCGCGGGATCAGCCCCCACTGCACCAGCAGCGCCGCCCCCGCGCCGGACATCAGCACGATGCCGATGATCGGCTGGGCGAGATCGGGCGTCAGGTGCAGCCGGTCCATCGTCAGGAAGGCCATCGTCTGGCCCACCATCGCCTGCGCGTGGCCGGCGACGAGGCCGGCGAGCATCCACGGCCAGATCCGCGGATCGCGCAGGCGCAGCCGGCCGGCGCGGGGCGCGCGGCTAGCGGCGATCACGGAAGCGCCGCTCGGCTCGCCGCCGATCGAGGGCTCGGCATTGGCGGCGCCGCGCATCGGCCGGTCCTCCGGCCGGTCGCGCGGCAGGCCGTAGAGGACGCCCGCCGTCATCAGGATGCCGCCGATCGCGAACACGTAGCCCGGCCCGGCGAGGCCCACCACCGGCAGCACGAAGAAGGGCGCCAGCGCCGGGCCGAGGATGGTGCCGAGCCCGAAGGCGGAGGCGAGCAGGGTCAGCGCGTTGGTCCGCTCGGCCCGGCTAGTGCGGCGGGCCACCATCGCCTGCGCCGCCGGCGGGGCGGCCGCGCCGAAGAAGCCGTAGACGAGCCGCGCCAGCACGAACGCCACGAGCGCGCCGATGCCGCTGAGCCAGCCCTGCAGCCCGGCCGTCAGCGCCATCGCGCAGCCGAGCAGCGAGACGGTGAAGCCGGCGATGCCGATCGCCACCATGCGCTTGCTGCCGGTGCGATCGGATCGGCGCGCCCACCACGGCGCCGCGATCGACCAGACCAGCGCCGAGAAGGAGAAGGTGATCGCGATCACCGCGTCGGCCAGGCCCAGCGATCGGCCGATTGCCGGCAGCACCGATTGCAGCGCCGTGTTGCCGGCGGCGATCGCCAGCATGACGGCGAACAGCAGGCGGAACTCGCCGCGGCGGGCCGGATCGGCGATGGCGGGCCCGAATGCGTCGACGGGCCGGTGGGGCAGGACTGGCGGCATGATCGGACGACCATAGGCTCGGCTGGCCGCGCCGGGGAAGAGCGGCGCTTGCCTTTGCGTGACGCTTTTGCGAACGGAACGGATCGACGTCAGCCCGAGTTGGAGCAACCATGTCAGCAACGCCCGCCGAATCGGCGCTCGCACGTAGTCAGAAGCGCCGTCGGGCGGCCGCGAGCGTCGGCCCGCTGGGCATGTTCTTCAAAGGCTTCATCAAGCATCCGGTGATGGTCGGATCGATCATCCCCTCGTCGGGCAAGCTGATCGAGAAGATGCTCTCCCGCGTCGACTGGGCCAACACCAAGGTCTTCGTCGAATACGGTCCGGGGGTCGGCACCTTCTGCGGGCCGATCCTGGATCGCATGGCGCCCGATGCGATGCTGATCGCGATCGATACCAACCCCGATTTCATCCACTATCTGCGCGCCCGCCTGCCCGATCCGCGCTTCGTGCCGGTGGAGGGATCGGCGGCGGACGTGCGGCGCATCCTGGCCGATCACGGCCACGACCATGCCGACTACATCCTCTCCGGCCTGCCCTTCTCCACCCTGCCGCCCGGCGTCGGACCCCGCATCGCGGCGGAGACGCACGGCGCGCTACGGCAGGGCGGCGCCTTTCTGGTCTACCAGTTCAGCCCCAAGGTGCGAGATTTCATCGCGCCGCATTTCGCCCGCATCGACCATGATTACGAACTGATCAACATCCCGCCCGCCCAGCTCTACTGGGCCTGGAAGGACTGACAGGGAACGCTCCTGCCGGCCAGCGAGGCAAAGGCGTATCGACATTCAGCGGATCAAGTCGATTTTACTCGCCCTTTATCCACACCGCTCATCCTGAGGAGCCATTGAGCCTGTCGAAATGGCGTCTCGAAGGACATGGGAAGTCCTTCGAGACGGGTCTTCGCCTACGCTCAGCCCCTCCTCAGGATGAGCGGACATGCAAAAAGCTCAATGTCGATACGGCCTACGCCGTCGCCAGCGCGGGTGCGCCCGTCCGCCACCAGCCGATGATCGCCAAAGCGGCGACCAGTCCGAACGCGCCGGCGATCAGGAAGGCGGGGGCGTAGCTGCCGGTCTCGCTGCGGATCAGCCCGGCGCCGAACGCCGCTGTGGCGGCACCCATCTGGTGCGCCACCATCACCCACCCGAACACGATCGGCGCGTCCCGCTCGCCGAAGCTGATGTTGGCGAGCTTCACCGTGGGCGGCACTGTGGCGATCCAGTCGAGCCCGTAGAAAATGGCGAACAGGCCGAGGCTCGCCGCGCCGAAATCGAGGAAGGGCAGCGCCAGCAGCGAGAGGCCGCGCAGGCCGTAATAGACGAACAGCAGCTTCCTCGGATCGTAGCGGTCGGTGAGCCAGCCGGAGGCGGTGGTGCCGATCAGGTCGAAGAAACCCATCGTCGAGAGCAGGCCGGCGGCGGCGACGGGGGCGATGCCGTGATCGCCGCAGAAGGCGATCATGTGCGTGCCGACCAGCCCGTTGGTGGTGAGCCCGCAGACGAAGAAGGTGCCGGCCAGCAGCCAGAATATCGGTACGCGCGCGGCGCGGAACAGGGCGGTGAAGGCGAGCGCCGGGCTCGCCGCCTGCTTCATCGGCGGGGGCGGGGCGGTCCCCTCCGTCTCGCCGAAGCGGCGGGTGCCGACGTCGCCCGGATGTTCCGGCACCAGCAGCCAGACAATGGGGACGAGGGCGAGGCAGGCGAGGCTGACGGCGAGCGCCACCGGCCGCCAAGCGCCGCCCTGCGCTGCCCAAGCGAGCAGCGGCAGGAACACCAGCGCGCCGGTGGCGGTGCTGGCGCTCAGCATGCCCATCACCAGCCCCTGCCGGGTGGCGAACCAGCGGTTGACCACGGCCGCGCCGAGCACCGAGGCGACCGCGCCCGATCCGATGCCGGAGACGACCCCCCAGCTGGCCACATAGTGCCACGGCACCCGCATCCACAGGCTGGCGAAGGTGGCGGCGGCCATCAGCATCAGGCCGCCCAGCATCGTCCGGCGAATGCCGATGGACATCATCAGCGCCGCGGCGAACGGGCCGACCAGGCCGTAGAGCAGGATGCCCACGGCGGCGGCGAACGAGATCGTCGCCCGATCCCAGCCGAAATGCAGTTCCAGCGGCACCATCATCACGCTGGGCGCCGAGCGCAGGCCCGCCGACACGAGCAGCGCGACGAAGGTGACGGCGACGACGGCGTAGACGGTGCGGGCGCCGGCGCGGCGGGCGAGCGGCGGCGTCATGCGGCGCCCTCCCGCACGGCCACGCCGGTGATCTCGCGCAGCGAGCCGGCGAGGGCCGCCCAGTTCGCCGGGCCGAACGCCGCGACGATGCGCCCCTGCGCGCCCTCCCACGCCGGCACGGCGGCGGTCATCGCCGCAGCGCCATCGGTCGTGAGCGTGGCGATGCGGGTGCGGCCGCGCGGCGCGGCCTCGATCCGCACCCAGCCCTGCCGCGCGAGCGGGGCGATGGTGCGATAGAGCGAGGTGCGGTCCATCACCAGCAGATCGGCCAGCCGGCTCAGCGGCATCGCCCCGCCGCCATCGAGCGTGCGCAGAACGGCGAATTGCGTGGTCGTCATGCCGGCCCCACCGAGCGCCGCGTCATAGACGCGCGACACGGCGCGCGCCGCCTTGCGCAGAGCGGTGCAGGCACAGGGAGCGAGATCAGGATGCATATGCATCTTATGCCGCAGGTCGCGTAAGCGCGCCAGCCCCGACACCCGGCGGCGGCGTCGCGCTCAGCCGCTGCGCGGGCGCACCCAGGCGAGCGGGCGCGGCGTCGCGACCGGCCAGTGGCGGCCGCGACCGCGGGCCTGCGCCGCCGCCTTCGCCACCCAGCCGAGCTTCGCCGCCTTGCTGGTGACGACCCGCGCATCCCAGGCGCGGCTGCCGCGCCGCGCGACCTCGCGCGCGATGTCGCCGTAGATGCCCGCCGCCGCCAGCACCGCCCAGGCCGAGCGGAACCGCAGCGCCGGCGTGCCGTGCCGCGCCGAGCCCTCGAACGCCGCCGCGCGCGTCGCCAGGCGCCCGGCCAGCACCGCTATGCGATCGCGGTACATCGGCCGCATCGCCTCGCCGGGCGGGATGTCCATCTCGGCCAGCCACTCGGCCGGCAGGTAGCAGCGGCCGCCGGCATCGTCCTCGCACAGGTCGCGCGCGATGTTGGCGAGCTGGAAGGCGAGGCCCAGGTCGCAGGCCCGGTCCAGCACCGCCTCGTCGTCCGCCGGCACGCCCATCACGATCGCCATCATGCAGCCGACGGCACCCGCGACATGGTAGCAGTAGCGCAGCAGCGCCTGCTCGTCGCGCGGGCTGAAGCCGGCCGCGTCCAGCGCGAAACCCTCGATCAGATCGTGCGCCAGATGGTGCGGGATCGCGCACTCGGCCGCCACCACGCCGAGCGCGTCGAACGCCGGATCGCCGGTGGGCCGCCCGTCGAGCGCGGCCGAGGTCTTGGCGCGGATCTCGGCGAGCCGTGCGGCGGGATCGGCGACGGCGGCGAGGGCGTGGCCATGCTCCTGCCCGTCGGCCAGATCGTCGCAGGCGCGGCACCAGGCGTAGAGCAGCCACGCCCGCTCGCGCGTGCGCCGGTCGAACAGGCGGCTCGCCATCGCGAAGCTCTTGGAGCCCCTGGCGATGCTGTCGCGCGCCGCCGCGACCAGCCGCGCCCTTTCCGTCATCAGAGCTCGTCGCGGCGCATGTGGATGATCGGCGTGGACGGCAGATGCGCCTCCATCCGCGCGAGCAGCGGATCGAGCCGGTCCTCGACGATCAGGATGTCGCGGTGCTGCGGGCGCAGGAAGCCCGTCTCGGCCATCGTCGCGACGAAGGCGACCAGCCCGTCATAATAGCCGTTCACGTTCAGCAGCCCCACCGGCTTGCCGTGATAGCCCAGCTGCGCCCAGCTCAGCGCCTCCCACAGTTCGTCCATCGTGCCGGTGCCGCCGGGCAGGGTGACGAAGCCGTCCGCCAGATCGGTGAACAGCGCCTTGCGCTGGTGCATCGTGCCGACGACGTGCAGCTCGGTCAGCCCGCGATGCGCCACCTCGGCATCGACCAGCGCCTGCGGGATCACCCCGATCGCCTCGCCGCCGGCCGCCAGCACCGCATCGGCGACGGCGCCCATCAGCCCCAGCCGCCCGCCGCCATAGACCAGCCCGATGCCGCGCGCCGCGAAGGTGGCGCCCACCTCCCGCGCATTGTCGATATAGGCGGGATCGGCCGGCGTCGCCGATCCGCAATAGACCGCCAGCCGCCTCATGCCCGCAGATCCTGTACCATCAGCGCGGCGGTGGCCTTGGCCGATCCGACGACGCCCGGGATGCCCGCGCCCGGATGCGTGCCGGCGCCGACGAAATAGAGGTTGGGGATTGCATCGTCGCGATTGTGGACGCGGAACCAGGCGCTCTGCGTCAGCACCGGCTCCAGGCTGAAGGCCGATCCCAGATGGGCGTTCAGATCCCGCCCGAAGTCGGCCGGCGTATAATGGAAGCTGGTGACGATGCGGCCGCGCAGATCCGGTATCAGCCGCCGCTCGATCTCCGCCAGGATGCGGTCGGCGTAGACCGGGCCTACCTCCGCCCAGTCGACCGGCAGCTTGCCCATGTGCGGCACGGGCGCCAGCGCGTAGAAGGTGGAATGGCCCTCCGGCGCCAGGCTGGGATCGGTGATCGTCGGGTGGTGCAGGTAGAGCGAGAAATCCTCCGGCAGCACGCCATGATCGTAGATGTCGGTCAGCAGGCCCTTATAGCGCGGGCCGAACAGGATCATGTGGTGCGGGATGCCGGGCCACGCGCCCTTGATGCCGAAGTGGACGACGAACAGCGACGGCGAGAACTTCTTCTTGTCGAGCGAGGCCGCCGCCCGCCGCCCGCGCGCGGAGCCGGAGAGCAGGTCGCGATAGGTGTGGACGATGTCGCCGTTGCTGGCCACCGCGTCGAACGTGGCACGCCAGCCGCTCGCCGTGCGCACACCCGTGGCGCGGTCGCCCAGCGTCTCGATCTCCACCGCCGGATCGGCCAGGCGCAAGGTGCCGCCCAGCCGCTCGAACTGCGTCACCATCGCCGCGACCAGCCGGTTGGTGCCGCCGGCGGCGAACCACACGCCGCCATCCTTCTCCAGCTTGTGGATCAGCGCGTAGATGGCGCTGGTCGTCATCGGATTGCCGCCCACCAGCAGCGTGTGGAACGACAGCGCCTGCCGCAGATGCTCGTCCTTCACGTAGGACGACACGATCGAATAGACCGATCGCCACGCCTGATAGCGCGCCAGCGCCGGCGCGGCCTTTATCATCGAGGCGAAATCGAGGAACGCGACGTGGCCGAGCTTCTCATACCCCTCGCGGTAGACGCCGGCCGAGTAGTCGAGGAACTTCGCGTAGCCGCCGACATCCTCGGGCCGCAGCTTCGCGATCTCGCGGGTGAGGGCGGCGTCGTCGTTCGAATAGTCGAAATTGGTGCCGTCGGGCCAGTTCAGCCGGTAGAAGGGCGTCACCGGCAGCAGCGCGATATCGTCCTCCATGCGCCGGCCGGAGAGTGCCCACAGCTCCTTCAGGCAGGCGGGATCGGTGATAACGGTGGGGCCGGCATCAAAGGTGAAGCCGTCCCGCTCCCACAGATAGGCGCGGCCGCCGGCGCGGTCGCGCCCCTCGATTACGGTCGTCTTCACGCCTGCCGACTGCAGCCGGATGGCAAGCGCCAGCCCGCCGAACCCGGCCCCGATCACCGCCGCTGTGCTCAAGACCGTACCTCCCTCGCGCCGCGCGGCTCACCCAATACGCGGAGCGCGCGACGCAGGGGAACGGGCGGCTTGCCGGAAAGGATGCGCAACTTGTCGAGCGCGGTCGATTGCGCGGCGTAGAAGCGACCGATCAGATCCGCGTCCAGCCCGTAGAACCGCTCCAGCACCTTATACCGCTCGGCCGGCTCGGCGGCGCGGAACAGCATCCGGTCGAGCAGGCGGTAGAAGCCGCGCTCCGCCCACGCAGCCTGCGCAAAGGCGTGCAGCCGATCGGCCAGGTCGGCGGCGGCAGGATCGGGCAGCGCGGCGACGAACAGCGCCGTGCGGATGGCATCGGGCAGCGAGTAGCCGGTCGTCGGGTGGAACAGGCCGGCGCGCACGCCGGCCTTCGCCGTCTTGCCGCCCGATCGCCAATAGCCCTCGAAATCGCCGCCCAGCGCCACCGGCAGCACGCCCGATTCGGTCCGCTCGACTTCGGCCACCGTCCAGCCGCGCAGGCCGGCATAGTCCGCGATCCGCGCGGCGAGCGTCGTCTGGTCCAGCGTGAGCGTGTCGCTGTAATAGGTGTCCTCGATCAGCAGCCGCTCCCCATCCAGCGGCAGCACGTAGACGAAGCGGTAGCCGTCGATCTGCGCGACGGTGGCGTCCATCACCACCGGCCGGTCAAGCCCGTGCGGCCCGGCCAGCCGCACCACCTGGCCGACGAACTTCTGCCAGCCGAGATCCAGCAGCGAGAGATCGGCCGGCCCGCGCGCATCGATCACCGCCCGCGCCTCGATCCGCGTACCGTCGTCCAGCAAAGCGGCGGTGGGCGAGAGCGCGGTCGCGCGGCGCCCGGTCAGCAGCCGATCGCCGGGCAGGGCGGCCCGCACCACCGCGTCCAGCCGCTCCGACAGGATCGAGTAGTAGGTCGCCGCCAGACGCCGCCGCCGCTTGGGAAAGGCGATGTGATAGCCCTGCCAGCCGTGGCAGACGAGCGGCTCGATCAGCCAGCGGTCCGCCGCGGCGACGTCGCTGCCGAAGAAGGACCAGATGTGGTTGCCGCCGACGGCCGCTTCGGCCTCCACCAGCCTTACGTCCAGGTCCGGCCGCCGCCGCGCCAGCGCCAGCGCGATCAGCCCGCCGGCCAGCCCGCCGCCGACGATCGCCAGATCGCAATGTATCGCCCGCGCCATGCCGGCGGCGCTTACACGCGATCGGCGGTGCAGGGGAAGCGCCGTCAGCGGGTGGCGACGCGCCGGTCGGCTTATCCATCTCGCGAAGCCCATCCTCTCCGGACTCTCTCCTTCGAGGGCGGCGCGCGGCCGACCGATCGGCGAAAGGCCCGATCCGCTTTGCCGGCCGAGGCGCGGCACGCTTCCACCGCAGGCGATCAGGGCCTATGGGGGCACGTGCCTGCCGTCGCCGCCCTCATCCTCTCCGCGCTCGCGATGGCGGCGATCGTGGCGGTGCGCTACCTGCTGGTGAGCGGAGGCTTCGCTCTCGCCACGCGGGCGCGCCACCCCGGCCTGTATTCCGGCCAGCGCGCGCAGATGCTGCGGGAGATCGGCTGGTCGCTCGCCTCCGCCGCGATCTACGGCGTGCCCGCCGGCATCGTCGCCTGGGGCTGGCAGGCGCACGGCTGGACGCGGGTCTATGCGGATGCGGCGGCCTGGCCGCTCTGGTGGTGGCCGCTCTCGATCCTGGTCTACCTCGCCGCGCATGACTGCTGGTTCTACTGGACGCACCGCTGGATGCACCGCCCGCGCGTCTTCGCCCGCGTCCACGCCGTCCACCATGCCAGCCGCCCGCCCACCGCCTGGGCGGCGATGAGCTTCTCGCCGCTGGAGGCGCTGTCCGGCGCCGTCGTGATCCCGGCGCTCGTCTTCCTCGTGCCGATCCACGTGGCGGCGCTGGGCGTGGTGCTGACGGTCATGACGGTGATGGGCGTCACCAATCACATGGGGTGGGAGATGTTTCCCCGCTCGCTCGTTCACGGTTCCGCCGGCCGGTGGCTGATCACCGCCAGCCACCACCAGCGCCACCACCGCGATTACAGGTGCAATTATGGCCTCTACTTCCGTTTCTGGGACAGGCTCTGCGGCACGGATGCCGGGCTCGGCCGCTTCGCGCATGATGATGGCGATCCCGCTCGGCCTGCTGGCGATGGGCGCGGCCTCGCCCGGGCGGATCGACGTTGAGGTCGCCGGCCTGCGCTCGCAGAAGGGCAACATCATCCTCTGCCTGACGCGCGATCCCGCCCACTTCCCGGCGTGCGACGGCGATCCCGCCGGGCGCCGCATCGTCGTCGCCGCGCGCGATGCCGCCGCCCACTTCCCGAGCCTGCCCAGCGGCGACTATGCGCTGGCCCTGATCCACGACGAGAACGGCAACGGCCGGCTGGACAAGGCGATGGGCGTGCCGCGCGAGGGCGTCGGCTTCTCGCGCAACCCGCGCCTCACCTTCGGCCCGCCGCGCTTCTCCGCCGCCAGCTTCCCGGTCGGCGCCCAGCCGGTGGAGGAGCGGGTGCGGCTGAAATATTTCCTGTAGCCGCCCGCTTTTCCTGCCCCTACACTGCGACCATCCCCGGGGGGCCGCGACGCAGCGGCTGAGAGGCGGTTCATGCACCGCGACCCGCCGAACCTGATCCGGCTGATACCGGCGTAGGGAGGGAGCAGGCATCCGCCCGCACCCGCTCTCCGCCCAGCCACGAGGAGAGACGTGACATGGCCGATATCCCCGCGCGCACGGAAATGAAGGTGACGACCGGCCCGATCCGCGGATCGCGCAAGATCCACGTCGCCTCGCCGAACGATCCCAGCGTGCGCGTCGCGATGCGCGAGATCGACCTGGAACCCTCCTGCGGGGAGCCGCCGCTGCGGGTGTACGACTGTTCCGGCCCCTATACCGATCCGCAGGCGCGCATCGACATCATGGCCGGCCTGCCCGAGCTGCGCGCCGCCTGGATCCGCGGGCGCGGCGACGTGGAGGAGTATGACGCGCGCGAGATCCGGCCCGAGGACAACGGCCTGAAGGGGCCGGACCGTTCCGCCGGCGTCGCCCCCTTCCCCAACGTGCGCAAGCGGCCGCTGCGGGCGCAGGCCGGCGCCAACGTCAGCCAGATGCACTATGCCCGCCGCGGCATCATCACGCCCGAGATGGAATATGTCGCCATCCGCGAGAATGTCGGCCGGGCGAAGCTGCGCGAGGCGGCGATCCGCGACGGCGAGGATTTCGGCGCCGAGATCCCCGACTATGTCACGCCGGAGTTCGTGCGGGACGAGGTGGCGCGCGGCCGCGCGATCATCCCGAACAACATCAACCATCCCGAGAGCGAGCCGATGGCGATCGGGCGCAACTTCCTCGTCAAGATCAACGCCAACATCGGCAACTCGGCCGTCGCCTCCGACGTGGCGAGCGAGGTGGACAAGATGGTGTGGTCGATCCGCTGGGGTGCGGACACGGTTATGGACCTCTCCACCGGCCGCAACATTCACGACACGCGCGAGTGGATCATCCGCAACAGCCCCGTGCCGATCGGGACCGTGCCGATCTACCAGGCGCTGGAGAAGGTGAACGGCATCGCCGAGGATCTGACGTGGGAGATCTTCCGCGACACGCTGATCGAGCAGGCCGAGCAGGGCGTCGACTATTTCACGATCCACGCCGGCGTGCGCCTGACCTATATTCCGATGACGGCGAAGCGCGTGACCGGCATCGTCAGCCGCGGCGGCTCGATCATGGCGAAATGGTGCCTCAGCCACCACAAGGAAAGCTTCCTCTACGACCATTTCGAGGACATCTGCGCGATCATGAAGGCGTATGACATCGCCTTCTCGCTGGGCGACGGTCTGCGCCCCGGATCGATCGCGGACGCCAATGACGAGGCGCAGTTCAGCGAGCTGGCGACCTTGGGCGAGCTGACCCAGATCGCCTGGAAGCACGACGTGCAGGTGATGATCGAGGGCCCCGGCCACGTGCCGATGCACAAGATCAAGCAGAATATGGACAAGCAGCTGAAGGCCTGCGGCGAGGCGCCCTTCTACACGCTTGGGCCGCTGACCACGGATATCGCGCCGGGCTACGACCATATCACCAGCGCCATCGGCGCGGCGATGATCGGCTGGTTCGGCACGGCGATGCTCTGCTACGTGACGCCGAAGGAGCATCTGGGCCTGCCCGACCGCGACGACGTGAAGGTCGGCGTGGTCACGTACAAGCTGGCGGCCCACGCCGCCGATCTGGCGAAGGGCCACCCCGCCGCCAAGCTGCGCGACGATGCCCTCAGCCGTGCCCGCTTCGAGTTCCGCTGGCGCGACCAGTTCCACCTCAGCCTCGATCCCGACACGGCCGAGCAGTATCACGACCAGACCTTGCCGGCGGAGGGCGCCAAGACGGCGCATTTCTGCTCCATGTGCGGCCCGAAATTCTGCTCGATGAAGATCACGCAGGAGGTGCGCGACTTCGCCGCCCAGCAGAACCAGCCCTCCTCCAGCTTCCTCGCCGCCCAGCCGGTGGCGAGCGAGGACGCCGAGGCGGGCATGGCGAAGATGAGCGAGACGTTCAGGGAGAAGGGCGGGGAGATCTATCTGCCGGCGGAGTGAGAACAAGTCCATCGGCGGCGACAGAGTATGATCGTGAGGATAGCTGCCTAGAAAGGCAGGCATGCTGTCGATCCCAGCGCTCCGCTAGAGGAGCGCTGATTCACGATCTGTATCGCCTACTTCAATATTGATACCGACACTGTGCTACCTGCAGCGTCTGCTCCGCCCCGCTGCCCACTACGCGGTATACCAGCCGATGCTCTTGGTTGATCCGGCGCGACCACCAGCCGGTCAGGTTGCCGCCGAGCGGTTCAGGCTTGCCGGTGCCCCTGAACGGGTGGCGGCGGCATTCCTCGATCAGGGCGTGGAGCTTGGCGAACAGCTTGGCGTCGTCCGCATGCAGGTTTAGATACTCGACCCAGGATCGCGACGAGAACTGGACGTTCACGGATGGATGAGCTCGTGCACCTCGCCGCCGCCAGCTTCCAATTCGGCGATGCTCTCCAGTAGCCGCTTGGCATTGGCGGGGGATCGCAGCAGATAAAGCGTTTCCTCGATCGACGCCCACTCGCTCTCGGAGATCAGCACCGCGCCTTCGCCGCGCTGGCGCGTGATGGTAAGCGGCGCCCGATCGGCGACGACCTTGTCGATCATGGCCTTCAGGTTCTCGCGGGCCTCGGAATAGCTGACTGTCTGCATGGCCAGAGACATGGACAGAAACCTGTCCAATGTCAACCGACCGGCAAGCCGCTTCGCACCTTGCGCGACCCTGTTAGCTTGACGCCCGAACCGCGGGAGGATGCGCGATGGGAATGCTCGATTGTCTGCTGGCCCAGGTGGCCGGCAATGTGGATGTCGCCAATCTCGCGGCGAAGGTCGGGTTGACGCCGGCGCAGGTGGAGGCGGCGGTCGCGGCACTCGGCGCGGCGCATCCGCAGCCGGGCGACACTGCCGGCGCGGCCGCCGCCAGCACCGGCCTGCCGGTGCAGGCGCTGCGGCAGATCATCGGCCATATCGGCGGCGAGGGCGCGTTGGGCCGCTTCTCCGATCTGCTCGGCAACCGAGGTGCCGAGCCCGGCAGCGCGGACACCGGCATCGAGGGGATGCTGGGCGGCTTGGCCGGCAGGATGTTCGGCAAGGATTGAGCGGGGCCCCGTTCCGCAGGCGCGCGCCCTCAGAAGATGCCGTGGCCGATCATCAGCCGCAGCACGCCGACGACGATGACGATCAGGTTCAGGTTGCGCCCCGTCCGCCCGCGCGAGAGGATGCCGAACAGCAGCCCGACCACCGCCACCGGCACGACGAACCAGTAGAGCCAGCCGAGCAGGGGCACGAAGGCGATCAGCGCCCCGGGCAGCGCGACGAGGCCGATGACGATCGAGATCAGGTTCAGCATGGCGGTACTATCGCCCACGTGGGCGGCATCCGGCAAGCTTCGCCCAACGATGCTGGCGGCGGCAGCGAACAGATGCCCGTGACCTGTGCGGATCGGCCCCGCGACAGGCTCTTCCTGGCGATCCGTCGCCGGCGAGCGCGATCCCGTACATCAACGAGGTGCGTCCGGATCCGCGTGAAGGCGAGACCGAGGTCGCCGATGATCGCCTGCACCTGACCTTCTTCTGGTTTGGCGATTTCCACGGCCTGCCGGACGCTCTGCTCTCACGCATCCGCCCGGTGATCGGCGGGCTGGAGCGGCCATCGTTCCGCATCCTGCTCGATCGGCTGGCCTTCGGACCGAGGAGCGTCCTCCTGTTTCCGAGCGAACCGCTACCGGCGATGACCGCCTTCCATGGGCGCATGCAGGCCGCACTGGCGCAAGCGGGCGTCACGCCTCCGGCCGCGTGGCGGTATCGCCCGCACATGACCCTGCTCTACGGCAGGCGATCGGAGCCTGGCCGGTGGATCGATCCGATCGGCTGGCAGGCCGGCGAGAACGTCCTGATCCACAGCCGCATCGGCAGCGGGCGGCACTGCGTGATCGACCGATGGCCGCTGCGCGTGCCTCAACCGGCCTGATCCCGCGGCCGTGGTGGCGCGGGCGCCCGGTCGGCCGGCGGCTCCGTAGCGGAACGCCGCCCGGCCGTCGGACATATGCGGGCGAGCGGGCAGCGCGGACAATCGGGCACGTCCCAGCGGCAGATCGTCTGGCCGAGGGTCTTCATCAG
The DNA here is from genome assembly GCF_009739515.1 of Sphingomonas profundi. NCBI lineage: Bacteria > Pseudomonadati > Pseudomonadota > Alphaproteobacteria > Sphingomonadales > Rhizorhabdaceae > Alterirhizorhabdus > Alterirhizorhabdus profundi. The sequence continues at coordinate 3,076,258 of NZ_CP046535.1, read as the reverse complement.
AATGTGGAAGGCGAGGAAGTCGTCGCCGCTCCATCCCGGCATTGCTGCCGTGACGGCTTTGCTGGCGGCTCGGTAATCGGCCTGCGGTCGGGCGAAACCCAGCCGCGTCAGCGCCCGCAGCACATGCGTATCGACGATGAAGACGGGGCGGCGGAGCGTGCTGGCGTTGAGCATCGAGGCGGAGACCTTGCGCGCCACGCCGGGCAGCCGCTCCAGCCAAGCGAGCGCATCGGCCAGCGGCATGTCGGCGAGGAAGGCGAGATCGAGGTCGGGCCGCTCGGCAGCGATCAGCGCCGGCGCCACGACGATATAGCCGGCCTTGGCGTTCGCGTGCGTCACCCCCGCGATGGCGTGCTCGATCGCGGCCGCGTCTGCCCCGGCCAGCGCCGCGATGCCGGGAAAGGCGACACGCAACCGGCGCAGCGCGGCTTGCGACACTTCGTCGCGAGCCCTACCGCTGATGATCGGCTTGACGAACTGCTCCAGTCGTGTTCGCTGTCTTGCGGGCAGATATAGGCCGAACTCCGCCCCCAGCAGCCTCCGCTAGCGGACGAGGTCGACGGTGGCGAAACCGAAGCTGTCCTGCATCACGCCGGTATCGCCCAAAGCGGCGAAGCGGCCCGGCGCGCCTCAGCTCACCCCGAGCATCCCCTCCAGCGCCTCGCTCGCCTCCAGCCAGGTCGCCTCGGCCGCTGCCATGTCGCGTTCCACGGCGGCGCGGCGCTGCATCAGCGTGGTCATCGTCTGGTCGCGGTCGATCGGGTCGGCGGTGGCGGGATCGAACATCGCGCGGTCGATCGCGGACTTGCGCAGCGTGAGCTTCGCCAGCGCGTCCTCGGCCACCTTCACCGCCTTGCGCACGTCGGCGGCGCGGGCGCGGGCATCGGCGGCGGCCTTCTTGTCGGCCTTGGTCTTCTTCGGGCCACCCTCCGCCTTCGGCGTCTTGCCGAGCACGAAGTCGGTATAATCCTCGATCGATCCGGTGAATTCCTGCGCCGTGCCGCCGTCCACCAGCACCAGCCGGTCGGCCGTCAGCTCCAGCATGTGGCGATCGTGGCTGACGAGCACCACGGCGCCGGTATAGGCGTTCAGCGCCTGCACCAGCGCCTCCCGGCTGTCGACGTCGAGATGGTTGGTCGGCTCGTCGAGGATCAGCATGTGCGGCGCCTCGCGCGTGATGAGGGCCAGCGCCAGCCGCGCCCGCTCGCCGCCGGAGAGCTTGCCCACCTTCGTCAGCGCCTTGTCGCCGGAGAAGCCGAAGCGGCCGAGCTGTGCGCGCACGGCGGCCGGCGTCATGCCCTTCATGATCCGGGTCATGTGCTCCAGCGGCGTATCCTCGGTGTCCAGCTCCTCCACCTGATACTGGGTGAAATAGCCGACCTTCATCTTGCCGGACGCCGTCATCCGCCCGTCCATCGCCGGCAGCTGCGCGGCGAGCAGGCGGGCGAGGGTGGTCTTGCCGTTGCCGTTGCGGCCGAGCAGGGCGACCCGATCGTCGGGATCGAGGCGGAAGTTCAGGCGCTGCAGGATCGGCGTCTCGGCATAGCCCACCGCCGCCATGTCCAGCGTCACCAGCGGCGGGCGCAGCTCGTCCGGATTGGGAAAGGCGAAGGAGAGCGTCGGATCGTTCGCCATCTCGGCGATCGGCTGCATGCGGGCGAGCGCCTTCTGCCGGCTCTGCGCCTGCTTGGCGGTGGAGGCGCGGGCGGAGTTGCGGGCGATATAATCCTGCAGCTTGGCGCGCTGCGCCTCCTGGTTGGCCTTCGCCGCCGCCAGCTGCGCGGCCCGCTCGGCCCGCTGCCGCTCGAACGCGTCATAGCCGCCGACATAGAGCGTCGTCCGGCCGCCCTCCAGATGCAGGATGTGATCGACGACGTTGTTCAGGAGATCGCGCTCGTGGCTGATGACGATCATCGTCGCGCGGTAGTTCTTGAGGAAATTCTCCAGCCATAGCGTCGCCTCGAGGTCGAGGTGGTTGGAGGGCTCGTCGAGCAGCAGCAGGTCGGGCCGGGAGAAGAGCAAAGCGGCCAGCGCGACGCGCATCTTCCAGCCGCCGGAATAGCTGTCGAGCGGGCGGCCCTGCATCTCCTCGTCGAAGCCGAGGCCGACGAGGATGCGGGCGGCGCGGGCCGGTGCGGTATAGGCGTCGATCGCGTTCAGCCGCTCGTGGATCTCGCCGATGCGATCGGGATCCTCGCACGTCTCGCTCTCGTCCAGCAGGGCCGCCCGCTCCGTATCGGCGGCGAGCACGGTGTCGAACGGGGTGGCGTCGCCGGCGGGCGCCTCCTGCGCGATATAGCCCAGGCGGGCGCCGCGCGGCATCTCCACCGCGCCCTCGTCCGCCTCGCCCAGGCCCGCGATCACCTTCATCAGGGTCGACTTGCCGGCGCCGTTGCGGCCGATCAGCCCCACGCGGCTGCCTGGCGGAAGCGCCGCCGTGGCGCGATCGAGGATGACGCGACCGCCGAGCCGCACCGTGATGTCGGAGATGTTGAGCACGGCCGCGCCGTAGCATCCATGGTGCGCTGCGGGAAGACCGGCGCGCTCCGTGGCCCGCTCCCCTTCTGTCGAGCGAAGTCGAGACACCGTGCTGGGCGCGATCCAGGGCCGGCGCGCCGGTCAACTTCGCTCAGCCCGGAATCGGCCCTCCCCAGGCGATCTCGGCTGCGCTCGATCGGTCCCTCGACTGCGCTCGGGAGAGGGGAGGCGGGGGCGGGATCAGCCGTTCACGACCATGCCGCCGTTCGGGTGCAGCACCTGGCCCGACATGTAGCTCGAATCCTCGCAGGCGAGGAACAGGAAGGCGGGGGCGACCTCGTTCGGCTGGCCGGCGCGGCCCATCGGCGTGCTCTGGCCGAACGTCTTCAGTTTCTCCGGATCGGCCCCGCCGAACGGGTTGAGCGGCGTCCAGATCGGCCCGGGCGCCACTGCGTTCACGCGGATGCCGTCGCCGACCAGATTCTCGGAGAGCGAGCGGGTGAAGGCCGTGATCGCACCCTTGGTGGACGAGTAGTCGAGCAGATCCTTCGATCCCTGATACATGGTGACGGAGGTGCAGTTGACGATCGCGGAGCCCGCCTTCAGGTGCGGGCGCACCGCCTGCGTCAGGAAGAACATGCCGAAGATGTTCGTCTGGAAGGTGCGGCGCAGCTGCGCCTCGGTGATGTCGGTGATGTCCTCGTCGGGATGCTGCTCGCCGGCATTGTTGACGAGGATGTCGATGCCGCCCAGCGTCTCGACCACTTCCGCCACCGCCTTCTCGCAGAACGCCTTGTCGCCGACGTCGCCGGCGATGGCGAGCGAGCGGCGTCCCTCGATCGTCACGATCTTGGCGGTCTGCTGCGCATCCTCATGCTCTTTCAGGTAGAGGATCGCGACATCGGCTCCCTCGCGCGCGAACAGTGCCGCCACCGCGCGGCCGATGCCGCTGTCCCCGCCGGTGACGAGCGCGACCTTGCCGTCGAGCCGGCCCGAGCCCGGGAAGCGCGGGCTCCACTCGGGCTTGGGATCCAGCTTCGCCTCCTCGCCGGGCAGGTCGTCCTCGTGGATCATCGGGTCGGTGGCGCTCATCACAATCTCCCTGGTTGCGCCCCGAACGATCGGCATCCGCGCCGGTTCATCGGCCTGTCCGCCCGACGCCCCGCTCGACCGAATGGGCCGGACGGAACCCGCGATGCGACCGGGCCTCGAACGCACGTCACGTGGCGACGCGTGATGCGCCATGATCCGGCGATCATCGGCATTTGCGATAGTTGCGTAGCGGCCATTCAGGTGTGACGGGCGGGCGACGGTCTCGCCGAATCCGGCGCGCCCGGCCACGCGGCAGAAGCGACGAGGAGCGGATCATCATGGCGGCACGCGGTTCCCGAACCATCAGGCTGGGGCTGCTCGGCGCCTCTCTCGCGATCGCGCTGGCGGCGGTGGCGGCGCCGGTCGAGCGGAAGGTCTCCGACAGCTCGGCGACGACCGACGCCTTCGCCGACGCCTATCGCGACGCCAACGGCAACATCAGCGCGGAGACGAAGGCCAAGGGCGCCAAGGTGTATGAGGGGCTCTGCATCGGCTGCCACCAAAGCGGCGTGAACCGCGCGCCGCAGCGCTTCCTGCTGGAGCAGACCGCGCCCGAATCGATCTACCGCGCGCTCACCACCGGCGTGATGAAGGATATCGCGGCCGGCCTGAGCAACGACGAGAAGGTGGCCGTCGCCGAATATATCACCAGCCGCAAGCTCGGCGCCGCCGGGGCGGTGAAGCCGGTGATGTGCACCGGCAAGGCGGCGGCGTTCGATCGCGCGCTGCCGCCCGCCTTCACCGGCTGGGGGCTCGATCCCGCGAACAGCCACATGATCCCCACCGCCACCGCCGGCATCGATCGCCGCAACGTGGGCCGGCTGAAGCTGAAATGGGCGATCGGCTTCCCCAACGCGCTGCGCGCCCGCTCGGAACCCGCCATAGCCGGCGGCGCGATCTTCGTCGGCAGCCACGACGGCACCGTCTACGCGCTGGATGCCGCCACCGGCTGCGCCCGCTGGACCTTCGCCGCATCGGCCGAAGTCCGCACCGCGATCGTCGTCAGTCCGTGGAAGGCCGGCGACGCCAGGGCCGCGCCGATCGCCTATTTCGGCGACCTGACCGGCGACGTGTACGCGCTGGACGCCTTCACCGGCCGCCAGCTGTGGCGCGAGTCCGCCGACGAGCATCCGAGCACGACGCTTACCGGCGCGCCCACCCTGTACGGCGACACCCTGTTCGTGCCCGTCTCCTCGCTGGAGGAGGGCGCGGCGGTCAACCCCGCTTATCCGTGCTGCACCTTCCGCGGCTCGATTGTCGCGCTCGATCCGCGCACGGGCAGGCGCAAGTGGCAGACCTTCCTCGTTCCCGAGACGGCGCAGCACGGCACCACCAGCGCCGGCACCGGCCGGTTCGGCCCGTCCGGCGCGCCGGTGTGGAACAGCCCCGCGGTCGACGTGAAGCGCGACCGCATCTACTTCACCACCGGCGGCAACTATTCCTCGCCCGTCACCCCCAATGGCGACGCCATCATCGCGATGGACGTGCGGACCGGGCGGATCGCCTGGTCCTATCAGGCGATGGCCGGCGATGCCTGGAACGGATCGTGCGACGAGAAGGACAAGGCGAACTGCCCGAAGGAGGACGGCCCCGACTATGATTTCGGCGCCGGCGCGGTGCTGGCCAAGGGCAAGGACGGACGCGACTATGTGGTGAGCGGCCAGAAATCGGGTATCGCCTACGGGCTGGATGCGGAGAGCGGCAAGCTCGTGTGGAAGCGCCAGATCGGCCGCGGCGGCGTGGTCGGCGGCATCCACTTCGGCCTGGCCGCGCATGGCGGCGTCGCCTTCTTCCCGGTCAGCGACGTGCCCGATGGCCGCAAGTACGACATGGCATCCCGCCCCGGCCTCTACGCGCTGGACGTCGCGAGCGGCGACTATGTGTGGCAGGCGCCGTCGCAGAGCGAGTGCGGCGCCCGCAAATTCTGCCACCCCGGCTATTCGGGCGCGATCACGATCACGCCCGAACTGCTGATGGCCGGCGGCAATGACGGCTATCTGCGCATCCTGGATACCGCCACCGGCAAGCAATTATGGGCGGACGACACGGTGAAGACCTATCCCACCGTCAACAAGGTGCCGGCGCATGGCGGATCGATGGGCGGCGGCCTGGCGCCGATCGCTTATCGCGGCATGCTCGTGATGGGATCGGGCTACGGCTTCGCCGGCAAGATGCCCGGCAACGTGCTGCTGGTCTACTCGGTCGAGTGAGCCGCGCCGGCCGGTTTGCACGCGATCACGCGCCACCGGCCGGTCCGCCTTACCGGGCGGACGCGCCAGCCGATGCCGGTCTGGCGCAGGAAGCGTTCGTGGATGCCGTCCGCATGCTGCGCGAAATCGTAGAAGGTGATGCGGTGATGGGCGAGGACCAGCACGCCGCCCGGCCGCAGCCGCCGCGCCACCTGCCGGGCGAGCGCCCGCATCGCCCGCGCATCGAGATAGTATAGCAGTTCGGCCACAACGATCGCATCGTACCGCGCGCGCGGCGGCGCGGCGGGCACGATCAGCCGCACCGCCCGCGCCCGGGGCGCCCGCTCCGCCACCGCGCGCGCGACCAGGCGGGTGCCCTCGCGCGTCGCCTCGGTCGCGTCCAGGCGCAGCGCACGGCGGGCCAGCGGGCGGCTGTTCGATCCGTTGCCGGCGCCGAGTTCCAGCACGCGCCCGCTGATGCCGGGCGGCAGCGCGTGCAGGATCGCCCGCCGCTTCAGCGCCTCGTCGCGGCTGGCCCACGTCGACCACGGATCCGCGTCCTGCGCGAACTTGTGCTCGAAGCCGGCGAGGTCGATCGCCCTCATGCGAGCACCGCGAAGCGTTCGCTCGGGCGGACGAAGGCGCGCAGGTGCCGCGCCGTCATGGTGAAGCCGGCGGCGGCGTCGGTGATGCGCCCCGCCTGCGTGCGATACCCGCGCACCACCCGCCGCTTGATGCCCATCTCCCGCCCGCTCAGCGCGATCCGCAGACGGTGGCCGGGGCCGGCCGCGTCCTCCGGCCAGACGCGGTAGCCCAGCCGGCGCTCGCCCCGGCGCGGGATGCGGGCGATCGCCTGCGCCACGGCGCGGTGGTCGCCATGCGCGTCGTTTGCCACCGGGCCGACGATCAGGTCCGGCGCGGGGCAGCGCCGCAGCGCGCCGGCGATCGCGGCGGACACGCGCGCGACCATCGTCTCCAGCGCGCCATCGGGCAGGCCGAGGAAGCGGATGCGGTGCGGCGGTATGGCGAGCGTCGCCATGGCGCGCCGCGTCTCGCGCTGCCGCTCCCGCGTCAGCCGGGCGGGCGGCCAGCGGCGGCTCTGCGGGTGTGAGGCGCCGCCGTCGCTGACGACGACCACCGCGATACGCGCACCTTGGCGGCGCAGCGCCCGCATCAGCGCCCACGCGCCGATCGCCTCGTCGTCCGGGTGGGGCGCCACCACGATCACGCGGCGGGCGGTGAGCGGCGGCCTCATCGCAGCGCCGGCGTCAGCAGGCCGTTGGCGACGGCGGCGCCGGCGCGCATGCGCTGTGCATCCGGCCCGGGCTGGCGGAGATAGACGGCGAGATCGGCGAGCGTGGCGGCCAGCGGATGATCGACGAACATCGCCTGCACCCCCACCGCCGCCTGCGCCAGGGTGAGGGCATGCTCGCCCGCCGCATAAACGGCGGCGCGGGCGGCCGCCACGCCCGCCAGCGTCTCCGCCACCGCATCCGCCCGCCACCCGCGCGCGGCCGCCGCCACGGCGTCCGCCGCCGATTGCGCGGCCAAGTACAGATCCGCCAGCCGCCCGGCCTGGTGCGGATCGCCGGCGCGGTCCTGCGCCACCAGATGGTCGCGCACCTGATCGACCAGGCCCGCCACCGCGCCGGCCTGCACCGCGGCGAAGCGCAGCGCGCCGCCGCTGAACCACGGCTCGCGCACATAGTCGCCGGGGCTGCCGATGGCGGCCTCTTCGGCAAGCCGCGCTCCCGACCAGCGGACGCGGTGCGTCTCCGATCGCTGCATCCCCGTCACCCGCCACCATGTCCGGTCGATCTCGGGCGGTGCTGCGGCGAGGTCCACCAGCAGCAGCTGGCGCCCGCCGCCCCCATCCACCGGCACGATCGCGTGGCTGAGGATGCCGGCGCCGGAGGCGAACGCCTTGCCGCCCGCCAGCCGCCCGTCCTCCAGCCGCGCCGCATCGCCCGGCCAGTCCGCGTTCCACACGCCGAAGGCGCCGCCCGCGCGCGCGGCGGTGCGCGCGGCCTCGCGCTGCGCGGCGGTGCCGTAGCGTGAGACCAGCTGGAGGGCATCGACATGCCCCTCGAACAGCCGGCCCAGCGGCACGTCCCGCCGGCCGACCGCGTACAGCGTGCGCAGCAGGCCCAGCAGCGCGCGCGCATCGGCCGGATCGTTCAGGTCGGCGAGGTCGGCCGTCAGCGACGCGATCGTCGCCCGCGCGATCGCCGGCCTCATGCCACGTTCGAGAGCGTCGGCTGCCCGGCCGGCACGCGCGCCACGGGTACGAGGATACGCTCGGCATCGTCGAAGCGCACCATGCGGGCGCCGCCGGGCGGCGGGCCGACGATGCGGGCGGCGAAGGCGGCGCCGTTGCGACACTCCGCCGCCACCTGCTCCACCTCCTGCGGAGGCAGGCCCAGGCGGGCGGAGAAGCTCGCATAATCGCCGCGCCCGTGCAGCGATCGCGCCTCCGCCTGCATGCGGAAGCGCCACATCTCGTCCTCGGGATGGGTCGTCATCGGCATGTCGTCGCCGCGATCGAGCTGGGCGAGCGCCGCCGCGAAGCCGCCGTCGGCGCGCCCCCGCCGGCGGGCGGAGGTGCGCACGAGGACGGCGGCGTCGCGCCGCACCCGCAGCCCTGCCCGCTCGGCCGCGTCGCACAAAGCGGCATCCTCCCCGTTCGCCAGCGGCGCTATGCCGCCCAGCGCGCGATAGGTGGCGGCGCGCAGCGCCAGGCTGGCCCCGCTGGTCCAGTGATGGGCGGGGTCGGGCTCCCACCCGATCGGGTCGATGGCGCGGCGCGCGCGGTACAGGTGGGCGTAGTAGGTGTCGATGCGATCCTGCCGGCGCGAGGGCGGCTCCGCGCCGCGCACGATCCGGCCGGCCACCACGTCCGCCGAGGCGAGGGCGGCGAGGTTGGCGGCGATCCAGTCCGTCGCCGGCGCGCCGTCCGCGTCGGTCGTCAGCAGGATGCCGTCTGGTGCTGCGGCCAGCGCCAGCGCCATCGCCCGTGCGCGCGCCAGGCCGGCATTGGGCGGGCCGGCGCGATCGGTGCGGTCGCTCACAATTCGGTAGGGCAGGGTGGCGGAGAGCGCGGCGACCAGGGCCGCGCTGCCATCGGTGCAGCCGTCCAGGAACAGGCACAGCCGGAAGGGCGGCGCCCCGCGCTGATCGGCCAGCGCGTGCAGCAGGCGCGGCAGGCGCTCCTCCTCGTCGCGCACCGGCACGCCGATGGCGATCATGCCCGGATCTGTCACTGGCGGGTGGATTCTCTAGGCATACCAGCTTCTTCGCCGATCGGCGGGCGCGCTGGCAAGCGGCAATCGCGGCCACGGCCGCCAAACACCGCCGGCAGCGTCGCGGGCTGGCTGGCATTCCGCCGCCGCCACCATATATGGATGGTGGCCCCGCATCGCGACGCAATCCTTGGGGGTTATCCCCAGCCGCGTGCGCGATTGGACGATGATCGCACTGGCGGCCGCCGCGGCCGCGCGTTACCATCCGCGCCGCTCATCAGGGCAGCGCGCCGCCATCGCCGCGCACCGCCCGTGGAAGGACCGAGATCATGTCGCTGCTCGAAGCCCGCAAGACCTACAAGCCGTTCGAATATCCGTGGGCGTTCGAGTTCTGGAAGCGCCAGCAGCAGCTCCACTGGCTGCCGGAGGAGGTGCCGCTGGGCGAGGATTGCCGCGACTGGGCGCAGAAGCTGACCGATCACGAGCGCAACCTGCTGACCCAGATCTTCCGCTTCTTCACCCAGGCCGACGTGGAGGTGCAGGATTGCTACCACGAGAAATACGGTCGCGTGTTCAAGCCGACCGAGATCAAGATGATGCTGACCGCGTTCAGCAACATGGAGACGGTGCACATCGCCGCCTACAGCCACCTGCTCGACACGATCGGCATGCCCGAGAGCGAATATTCCGCCTTCCTCCAGTATAAGGAGATGAAGGACAAGCACGACTATCTGAGCACCTTCGGCGTGGACACGGACGAGGATATCGCCCGCACTCTGGCCATGTTCGGCGGCTTCACGGAGGGGCTGCAGCTGTTCGCCAGCTTCGCCATGCTGATGAACTTCCCGCGCTTCAACAAGATGAAGGGCATGGGCCAGATCGTCACCTGGTCCGTCCGCGACGAGAGCCTGCACTGCGACGGCATCATCCGCCTGTTCCACGCCTTCGTGAAGGAGCGGAACTGCATGACCCCGGCGGTGCGCGACGACATCCTCGACCAGTGCGTGAAGACGGTGCGGCTGGAGGACGCCTTCATCGACCTGGTGTTCGAGATGGGGCCGGTGAGCGGCATGACGCCGAAGGACATCAAGCAATATGTCCGCTTCATCGCCGACTGGCGGCTGGGCCAGCTGGGCCTGAAGCCGATTTACATGATCGACGAGCACCCGCTGCCCTGGCTCGCGCCCCTGCTGAACGGCGTGGAGCACGCCAACTTCTTCGAGACCCGCGCCACCGAATATTCCAAGGCCGCCACCCGCGGCAACTGGAACGAGGTATGGGACGCCTTCGACCGCCGCAAGCTGGCGGGCGTGGTGCCGGCGGCGAACGAGGACGTGGCGGAGATGGGGCTGTTCGGACCGAACACGGGCGTGGCGGCGGAGTAGGCCTCGGGGCGATGCCGATCATTTCGATCTTCTTCGGCATCGTCATCCGCATGTATCATGACGACCACCCGCCGCCCCACTTCCACGCCAGCTATCAGGGCTTCGAGGCGTTCGTCCGCATAGACAGTGGCGAAATCCTCGAAGGCAGCCTGCCCAAGAAGGCGGCGAAGCTGGTTCGCCAATGGGCGCTGGACCATCAGGCGGACTTGCTGGCAAACTGGCAGCGCGGCGAAGACCTGTTGCCGATGGAGATGATCCCAGGAGCTGACCTCGATGATTAAGCTGACTAGAATCGAAGTCGTGGGCGACCATGAACTTGAGTTGACGTTCAATGATGGGCAGAGCGGGCGTTGGTCGGCGGCGGGACTAATCGCGCGGGATACGGTGCTGACGCGGCCGCTTGGCGATCCAGCTTATTTCGCTAGAGCTTTCAATGAGGCTGGTGCGCTTGCTTGGTCAAACGGTCTCGAACTAGCTCCTAAAGCTTTGGCTAATCAATTGCTGAGAGCAAGCGGTGATATGACAGAAACGAGACCATTTAAGAAGACTAACGCAGCTTTGTATTAGGATATATTCTCACAATAATTTTTGATAGAGGCGCTTAGGCTATGGATAGGCGAGCGTGAAAATGAAAAATGACAATGAAAAGCGGCATTGGTTTCGAGGAAAGAGATCACCAAGCCCAAGCTTGTTCATTTTCATTTGGATTTTAGTAGCGCTAGGCGTTCTTCTTCAGACCTTTCTTCCTGTTCTGATTCATATTCGAGATGATTCATTAACTATTGCTGGACAGTTTGGTGACTCATTCGGGTTTATCAGCAGTTTAATGGCCACTCTTGCGGCAGTTGGCGCATGGAAAGCGGTTGAAATACAGAACGAGGAACGCGCTGAGAGGGATACGCAGTTTCGCGAGCAGGTTACATTAACACGCACGCAAGCATTCGAAAATACATTCTATAGTTTGTTGGCGCATCATAACACTTTGGTCGCAGGCACAGATATTTGGCAGCGTCAGCGAGTTAGTCATGATGATGGTAACGTCGATTATAAATATATACATCAGCATGTCGGCAGAGACGCCTTTAAACGACTTCTCTCCACCCTGAGAAATGCTCTGGGACGGGTTAAGAAGACAGAAGATCTCGACCTAATCAAATCAATATATGCAAAATTCTATGATAAGTTTGAAGATGATATCGGACACTATCATAGGACTCTTTATCATATAGTGAGATTCGTTGATGAGTCGGATGGAATTGACAAGGCCTTTTATATTAGGCTACTGCGAGCGCAATTATCCAACTCTGAACAAGTTTTACTCTTATATAACTGTAGTGTTGGGCCAGGATTTGAAAAATTTAGACCTCTGATCGATAAGCACGCTCTCCTTCATAATATCAGATTAACCAATGCTGGATTTGCTTGGGAGCGAGATATCCTTTGCCCAATTTTTCAAAAGGATGCCTTCCGTGAAGATCCGATAACCTAAGTCAAGCCGCTCTACCCAACACCCTCTGCCGCCGCCGCTGCACCGAACTCCCCAGACCGATCGCCTCGCGATACTTCGCCACCGTCCGCCTCGCTATGTCGAAGCCCCTGGCGTTCAGCAGCTCCACCAGTTTGTCGTCGGAGAGGATCGCGTCGCCCTCGGCCGCGATCAGGGCCTTGATGTGGCTCTTCACCGCCTCCGCGCTCGCCGCGTCGCCGCCGTCGGAGGACTGGATGCCGCTGGTAAAGAAGTATTTCAGCTCGTAGAAGCCGCGCTCGCACGACAGATATTTGTTCGAGGTGACGCGGCTCACCGTCGATTCGTGCATGCCGATCGCGTCCGCCACCGTCTTCAGGGTCAGCGGCTTCAGGTGGGCGACGCCGTGGAGGAAGAAGGCCTCCTGCTGCTTCACGATCTCGGTCGCCACCTTCATGATCGTGCGGGCGCGCTGGTCCAGCGCCTTCACCAGCCAGTTGGCGCTGGCCAGGCACTCGCCCAGCCACGCCTTGCCTTCCTTGCCGGCCGCGCCGCCCGCGATGCCGGCCGCCAGCTCCGCATGGTAGCTGCGGTTCACCAGCAGGCGGGGCAGGGTGGCGCTGTTCAGCTCGATCGCCCAGCCGGCGCGGGTGCGCGCCACGAACAGATCGGGCGTCACCGCCTGCACGCGCGCGGAGCCGTAGCGCAAGCCCGGCTTCGGATCATAGTCGCGCAGCTCGCGGATCATGTCGGCCATGTCCTCCTCGTCCACGCCGCACAGCCGGCGCAGCTGCGGCAGCGCGCCGCGCGCGAGCAGATCGAGATTGGCGAGCAGCCGCGCCATCGCCGGGTCGCAGCGATCGGCCTCCCTGGCCTGCAGGGTCAGGCACTCGGCCAGGGTGCGCGCGCCGACGCCGGTCGGCTCGAACGTCTGGATCGTGGCGAGCACCCGCTCCACCCGCGCCAGCGGCACGCGCAGCCGCTGCGCCACGTCCATGCAGTCCCCGGTCAGGTAGCCGGCTTCGTCGATCTGATCGATCAGCTGGGCGGCGATGGCGAGGTCCGTGCCCGCGAGTGCGGCGCCCGCCTGGGCGAGCAGATGGTCGTGTAGCGAGATCTCGCTCGCCAGCGTCGCCTCGAAGCCGGCGCCCTCTTCGAAGGATCCGCCGCCGCCGGCACCGTCCAGCCGCAGGCCGCCGTCCAGCCCCGGCCCGTCGCCGGCCGCGATGCTGTCGCCTATGCTGTCGGTGGGGCCGTCATGGTGGAAGGTCTCGGCGGCATAGTCCACGTCCAGCGGCGCATCGGCCGCGGCGTCGCCGCCGGCGATCAGCTGGTCGGCCGTGGCGGGCTCAAGCGGGTCGAAGGAGTCGGGGTCGCGTGCGTCGGCATCGCGGGTGTCGGCCAGGTCGCGCGGCTCGCTGCCGCCCTCGTCCGGTCCGGCCGATTCCAGCAGCGGGTTGCGCTCCAGCTCCTCGGCGATGAAGCCTTCTATCTCCAGGTTGGAGAGCGCCAGCAGCTTGATCGCCTGCTGCAGCTGCGGCGTCATCACCAGCGACTGCGACTGGCGGAGATCGAGGCGCGGGCCGAGCCCCATCGGGTTTACCGCCCGGCGGGCATCCGCGCCCTCACAGCGCGAAGCCCTCGCCGAGATAGAGGCGGCGCACATTCTCGTCGGCCACCAGCGCCTCGGGGCTGCCGGCGAACAGCACGCGGCCGTCGTAGATGATGCAGGCGCGATCGACGATGTCGAGCGTCTCGCGCACATTGTGATCGGTGATGAGCACGCCGATGTCGCGCTCCTTCAGCTGGCAGATCAGGTCGCGGATGTCGCTGATCGAGATCGGGTCGATGCCGGCGAACGGCTCGTCCAGCAGCATGATCGAGGGGTCGGCGGCCAGCGCGCGGGCGATCTCGCAGCGCCGCCGCTCGCCGCCCGAAAGCGCCATCGCCGGCGAATCGCGCAGGTGGGCCAGGTGGAACTCGCCGAGCAGCTGGTCCAGCCGCGCCTCGCGCGCGCTCGTGTCCGGCTCCACCATCTCGATCACCGCCATGATGTTCTTGGCGACGGTGAGGCCGCGGAAGATCGATGTCTCCTGCGGCAGATAGCCGAGGCCCAGGATCGCGCGGCGGTACATCGGCAGCTTGGTGATGTCCTGCCCGTCCAGCAGGATGCGCCCGGCATCCGGCTTCACCAGCCCCATCACCGAGTAGAAGCACGTCGTCTTGCCGGCGCCGTTCGGGCCGAGCAGGCCCACCACCTCGCCGCGCCCCACGTCCAGCGACACGTCCGACAGCACCTGCCGCTTGTCATAGGATTTGGCGATCGAGACGATGGAGAGCCCGCGCGCGACACCGTCGCCCGGCGCGCGGTGCGCCGGCGGATCGATCAGGGTGGCCTCGTTCATGCGGTCATGCTCGCTCAATCAGGTTAACCGGCCGTTGCCAATGCGCGACTGGCAGGCTTCGTGCATGGCGCAGGCGCGGCGGTGGGGCAAGACCGTCCGTCCCGCTGCGGAGCCGGCGCGTCTCCGGTAAGACAGGAGTGGACGAGCCCCGGCCTGTCCCGAGCCGCGTTAGAGCGAAGCCGGGACCGGAGTAAAGAGGCGCCTCAGTTCGGCTTGGCCGGAGCCTGGGCCGGCTTGGCAGGCGTCTGCTGCTGCACGGTGAAGCGACCCGTCACGCGTCCGCCGCGGCCGCCGCTCACGCCGCCGCCGCCCACTGCGCTGCCGTCCACCGTCGCGCGGCCGCTGGTGAGATCGATCACCAGCCGGCCGCCGCGCACGTTGCTGTCGCCGCGCACGAGGTTCACGTCGCCCAGCATCGTGATGAGGCGGCGGTTGAGATCGTAGATCGCGAAGTTGCCGGTCGCCCGCTCGGTCGGCGAGGTGACGATCACGTTGCCGGCGGCGTCCAGCCGCTGGATCTGCGTGCTGCCGTTGCCGCCGGCATAGGCCACCGTCAGCCGGCCGGACTGGAGCGTGAGATCGCTCTGCTTCACCCGCACGTTGCCGGAGAAGATGGCGCGATCGGCACGATCCTGCACCTCGATGCGATCCGCCTCCACGTCCACCGGCGCGTTGCTGTCATGCCCCTTCAGGGCGGACACCGCCTGCGCGCGCGCGGGCGGGGCGTCGAGCGCCGCCAGCCCGCACAGCGCGGCACCCAGCATCACAGAGAGAGACAGCCCCCGCGTCATCGCCGCCCTCTGGACTGCCGCTGGTCGATATGCAAGCGCGCCCGCCCCTCCAGCACCACCACCTTGGTGGTGAGATCGGCGGTCATCCGGTTGGCGCTGAACCGGCCGAGCTTCATCAGCCCGTCGACCGGGCCGCCGCTCGCCACGCGCCGCGTCTTCAGGTCGACGCCCACGTCACGCGTGTCGAGGCGGTAGCCGTCGGCGGTGGCGAAGCGCACCGGCCCGTCGATCAGCACCCGCTCGCCGGCCATGTCGTAGCGGCCGGAATTGGCCACGATCGAGGCCGGTCCTTCCGGCAGCGCGATCCGCGCGGAGAGGTTGGCCAGCCGCACGGTGGGGTCGGCGGATGTGCGCTGCACCGCCGATCCGGCGCGGATGGCAAAGGGCTGGCCCTTGCCGTCCTCGCCGCGATAGATCGCGTCGGACACGCGCATCCGCTCCCGCGCCACGGCGACACGATCCTTGGAGAGGACGAAGGAGATGTCGCGCCCCACGGTCAGCGGCGCCACCGCCAGCAGCACCAGCAGCACGGCGATCAGCGCCGGCAGCAGCAGCCGCAGCACACGGATCAGGCGATCGTGGCCGCTGCCGGGCGCGGCCCAGCTCTGCCGGGCGCCGCGCGCCGCGATCGCGCTCTCGGCCATTGCGCGCCTCAGCGCCCCGCCGGATCAGACATGCGCGAAGATATCCACCTCGGGCCAGCCGGCCAGATCCAGCTCCGCGCGGTGCGGCAGGAAATCGAAGCAGGCCTGGGCCAGCGCCGCCCGCCCCTCGCGCGCCAGCCGCACGTCCAGCTTCTCCTTCAGCTGATGCAGGAAGCGCACGTCGGACGCGGCATAATCCTTCTGCGCGTCGCTGAGCTCGGGCGCGCCCCAGTCGGACGTCTGCTGCTGCTTGGAGATGTCCTGGCCCAGCAGTTCGCGCACCAGCTCCTTCAGGCCGTGGCGGTCGGTATAGGTGCGGATCAGGCGCGAGGCCGTCTTGGTGCAGTAGACCGGGGCCGCCACCACGCCCAGATAGTGGCGGATCGCGGCGATGTCGAAGCGGGCGAAATGGTAGAGCTTCAGCCGCTGCGGATCGGCCAGCACCGCGCGCAGGTTGGGCGCCGCATAGTCGCTGCCCGGGCCGAAGCGGACGAGATGCTCGTCGCCCTCGCCATCGGAGATCTGGACGACGCACAGCCGGTCGCGCGGGGTGAGCAGCCCCATCGTCTCGGTATCGACGGCGATCGCGCCGGGGGCGAGGATGCCGGGCGGCAGATCCTCCTCGTGGAAATGGACGGTCATCCGCCCCGCATAGTCGCGGCGGGCGATCCGCTCAACGTGTGTTTCGGTCGACGGGAATCGTGGGCGGCAGCGGGCCGCGCGGCCGGTCGCCCGAGTCGCGCTGGCGTCGCCGGGCGCCACCGATCCCGCCGCCCCGCGCTGCGGCGGCTGGCGTTGCCAAGCGGCGTCGTCTCGCGGCGGGCGAATGCGAGGCACTTGGCCGGGCCGGGTGGCCGGCAGCGGGGGCGGGCGCCGCTCAGCCGACGATCTTGCGAAAAACGGCGGATTCTTCCTGTTGCGCACCACTGCGACCCGCATGAAAAGAGGTGGACTGTCACAATTGCGGGCCGGGCCGATCGGCCGGATCAACATGGCTGCACCTGCTATTGTGGCCTCTTGACTGTGAATCGAAACCGCTCGCGGCGATGTATGTTTTGGGCTATGCCAAGGAACCGGCGCGCTATGGTTTTGCGCTGGCGGTGGGGCGGCCACGCCTGGTTGGCCCCGCCGAATGCGACGGTGGGCGAAGCGGAAAGACTGATACGGCATGAGTTTCGATCGAGGACGGCGCGGGCAGCGCGGCGACAAGGGCAAGGGCTTCGGCGGCGACGATAGCTTCGGCGGTGGCGGCTATGGCGGCGGCGGGTTCGGCGGTGGCGGCTACGGCGGCGGCGGCGATCGCTTCGGCGGCGGCGGTGGTTACGGCGGCGGCGGCGACCGGTTCGGTGGCGGCGGCGATCGCTTCGGCGGTGGCGGCGGCGGCGGCGGTTACGGCGGCGATCGCTTCGGCGGCGGTGGCGGCGGCGGTTTCCGTGGCGGTGGCGG
The DNA here is from genome assembly GCF_009739515.1 of Sphingomonas profundi. Taxonomy (NCBI): domain Bacteria; kingdom Pseudomonadati; phylum Pseudomonadota; class Alphaproteobacteria; order Sphingomonadales; family Rhizorhabdaceae; genus Alterirhizorhabdus; species Alterirhizorhabdus profundi. Next base: position 3,059,124 of record NZ_CP046535.1, on the reverse strand, counting down.
CGGCGGCAGCCGTGGCGGCGGCATGCCCGCGCAGGTGATCGGCGAAGGCAAGGGCGTCGTGAAATTCTTCAACGCGCAGAAGGGCTTCGGCTTCGTCGTGCGCGATGATGGCGGTGAGGACGTGTTCGTCCACATCTCCGCTGTCGAGCAGGCGGGCCTCACCGGCCTGGCCGAGGGCCAGCCGCTGGAGTTCACCCTCGTCGATCGCGGCGGCCGCGTTTCGGCGACCGACCTGAAGATCGAGGGCGAGCCCCTGCCGGTCGAGGATCGCGGCCCGCCGCGTGATCGCGATGCCGGCCCCGGTGGCGCGCCCCGTGGCGGCCCGCAGCGCCAGCTGACGGGCGAGAAGGCCAGCGGCACGGTGAAGTTCTTCAACGCGATGAAGGGCTTCGGCTTCATCCAGCGCGATGACGGGCAGCCGGACGCGTTCGTCCACATCTCCGCCGTCGAGCGCGCGGGCATGACGAACCTGAACGAGGGCGACCGCCTGGAGTTCGAGCTGGAAGTCGATCGTCGCGGCAAATATGCGGCGGTGAACCTCACCTCGCTCGCCTGATCCTCTCCGCCTGAGGCGATGAACGAGCCCGGCCCGCAGCGATGCGCGGCCGGGCTTCTTCGTTTCAGATCCCTTCGCCGATTGCGCGGGCTTCTCACACCATCCGGCGCAGCGTCTCGATCCGGTCGGCCTCGTCGGCCGGCTTGTCGCGGCGGATGCGGGCGATGCGGGGAAAGCGCATCGCCAGGCCGGACTTGTGGCGCTTCGATTCGTGAATCGAATCGAACGCCACCTCCAGCACCAGGCTCTTCTCCACCTCCCGCACTGGGCCGAAGCGGGTGAGCGTGTGGCCGCGCACGAAGCGATCGAGCCATTTCAGCTCCTCGTCGGTGAAGCCTGAATAAGCCTTGCCGACGGGCAGCAGCTCGCCGCCGTCCGCCGGATCGCCGGTCCAGCAGCCGAACGTATAGTCGGAGTAGAAGCTCGATCGCTTGCCGTGGCCGCGCTGCGCATACATCATCACGCAGTCGGCGGTCAGCGGATCGCGCTTCCACTTGTACCACAGCCCCGCCCGCCGCCCGGCGACATAGGGGCTGTCGCGCCGCTTGAGCATCACGCCCTCGATCGCGGCATCGCGCGCGCCGGCGCGGATCGCCTCCAGCGCATCGAAGTCGGCCGCCTCGATCAGGCCGGAGAGATCGAACCGATCGGGATCGAGCCCGGCGACGAACGCCTCCAGCCGCGCCCGCCGCGTCACCCAGGGCAGGCCGCGCACATCCTCCGCGCCGTCGAACAGGATGTCGTAGAGGCGGACGAACGCGGGATAATCGGCCTGCATTTTGGCCGAGACGATCTTGCGCCCCAGCCGCTGCTGCAGCGCGTTGAAGCTGGCCGCGCCGCCGCCCTCCTCGTCGCTCAGCGCGCCGCCCTGCGCCTCGCCCTTCACCAGCAGCTCGCCGTCCAGCACGCCGATACCGCGGAAGGCGGCGGCGACGTCGGGGAAGCTTCGCGTCACGTCGTCGCCGGCACGGCTGTAAAGCCGCGTCTCGCCGCCGATGCCGACGATCTGCACGCGGATGCCGTCCCACTTCCACTCCGCGGCATAGTCGGCCAGGTCGACGCGCAGCGCCTCCAGCGGGTGGGCGAGCATGAACGGGCGGAACACCGGCGTGTTCGCCGCCGTCGGCTGGGCCGCCGTGCCCTCGCCCCAGTCGAACAGTGCGGAGTAGGGCGGTGCGAGGCCGTGCCACACCTCCTCCACCGCATCCACGTCCAGCGCGAACGCCTGCGCCAGCGCCGTCTTGGCGAGCCGGGCCGAGATGCCGACGCGCAGCTCGCCGGTGGCGAGCTTCAGCAGCGCGTAGCGGCCGCTCGCATCGAGATGGTCGAGCATGCCGGCCAGTGCGCGCGGGGCATCAGCGCGGCCAAGGGTCCGCAGCCGCTCGACCACCGCCGACAGCCGCAGCGCGCCGTCGTCCAGCTCGGGCGGCTGGCCGAGCGGCTTGGGCCAGAGCAGCGCGACCGTCTCGGCGAGATCGCCGACATAGTCGCGGCTCATGCCGAACAGCACGGGATCGACCCGCTCCTCGACGAGGGCGCGGATCGCGGCACCCTTCACCGCCGGCAGGTCCAGCTCGCCGGTCAGCGCCGCGATCGCCCAGCCGCGATCCGGATCGGGCGTCACGCGCAGATAATCGGCGATCAGCTTCAGCTTCGCATTGCGCGATCGCGTGTAGACCAGCCCGTCCAGCAGGTGCGAGAATTCGCGCATCCGGTGGCTAGACGACCTTTCGCCCGGCCATCAGCGCCAGCACCAGGAAGATCAGGAAGATGGCGATCGCGACGAAGAACAGGATCTTGGCGATGCCGACGAACGCGCCGCCGATGCCGCCGAAACCCATCGCGCCCAGCAGCACGCCCACGACGAGGAAGATCAAGGCCCATTTCAACATCGAACGTCTCCAGAGATGATGCGAGCCGAACGCCGTGGCCGAGCCGCCCGTTCCCTGCCCCGTTCGCTGCGGCCCACCGAGGCGGAACGGATCGATCGCGGGCCGGTTCTTCGCCCGTAACGAAGTGGAGACCAAGGTGATGATGCGGGCGATCGGGTGCGTGGTTCTGGCGATCTCCCTGATCGGCCTGCTGGTGGTGACGGGCGTGCTGAAGATGATCTTCTGACGATCGTCGTCCGTCCAATAAAAAGGGGGCGAGAGGCTCTCGCCCCCGCCCCCCATTGTCGGTAGCGCGTCTTGTCAGGCGGCGTTGCGGCTCGCCTCGAACAGGAACCAGGCGCGCTCCTCGGCCAGGTCGGTCCAGTCGTCGAGGATGCCGCTGGTCGCATTGTCCTTGGCCTCGTCGACGATGTCCTTGGCCTCGCGCAGCGATGCGACGAGCGCCAGATTGTCCTCGCGCAGCTCTGCCAGCATGTCGCGCGGGCTGACGAACTCGGCGTCGTTGTCGCGGATGCGCTGGTGGCGGGCGATGTCGCCGATCGATCGCAGCGTGGTGTTGCCGGTCTTGCGCACCCGCTCGGCAATGGCATCGGTGGTGCCCAGGATCTGCGTCGCCTGATCGTCCAGCATCAGGTGATAGTCGCGGAAATGCGGGCCGGAGACGTGCCAGTGGAAGTTCTTGGTCTTCAGGTACAGCGCGAAGCTGTCCGCCAGGATGCCGTTCAGCGCATCCGCCACCGACAGTGCCGAGTTGGTCTGCAGGTCGGTCGGCGTCGCCAGCTCGGGCTTGGGCGGCTTTTCGGTCTTGGTGGTCTTGGCCATGCTGTTCCTCCTGCGGGGGTCGATCGGGTGCGCTAACGATCGTCGCCCCGCTTGGTGGCATGGCGGGCGGCCCGGCCTGTCGAAAAAGCGTCGCCCGCCCGATCAGCCGATCCGCAGCGCGCCGATCGCCACGACCGCGCCGATGACGAGGAAGAGGATGCCGATACCGGCGCGGACTGCGGGCAGGGGAACCAGGCGCGGCCACTCTTGCGCCAGCAGCACCGCCGGCACGTTGGCCAGGGTGATACCGGCGGCGGCGCCGACGCCGGCCAGCAGCAGCGAATCGACCCGCGCCGCGATCGTCATCGTCAGCAGCTGGGTCTTGTCGCCGAATTCGAGGATGAAGAAGCCGATCGCGGTCGTGCCGAAGGCGCCGATCGGCCCGTAGGTGGAGAGCAGGGGCGGTCGCGGTCGCCAGAAGGCGCCGGCGCCGGCGAAGACCAGGCCCACGGCCAGCATCAGCGCGATCGCGCGGTGGTTGATGAGATCGTGGATCATCGTGCCGCCGAACGCGGCGAGCAGGCTGTTGGCGAGCGCCGCCACCGCCACCCCGCCGATCACCGCCAGCGGCGCGCGATAATGCGCGGCGAGCAGGATCGCGAGCAGCTGCGTGCGATCGCCGATCTCGGCCAGCCCGGCGGCGACGAAGGCCGGCAGCAGCGCGTCCATCTGCCGCCGCCCCTTCCGGCCTAGCCCGCCAGCCGGGCGGCGACGGCGGTGAGGAAGGCGGTGGCGGTCGCCTCGTCCTGCGCGTCGTGGCCGATCGCCTCGCGCATCACATCCGTCCACGTCCGCACCGATGCGCCGCGCCCCTCGCGCGCCAGCGCGTCGCGCAGGCCGCCGGCCAGCCGCGCCAGCGGCAGCAGCCGGGCGGCGCCGGCGATGTTGCGCACGGCGTCGACCCGGCGGCACAGCTCGCCGATCGAGAGCAGGCGGGCGTCGCGATCGAGCTGGTCGATGCGGGCGCGGAGCTCGTCGATCAAGGTCAGTCGGTCTTCGGCGGCGGCGATGGCCATGGTTCGATCCCCTTCTGCGCCGCTTGGTAGCGCATCCGGATTAGCGCAGGATTAAGCACCGGGCGATCCGCCGCATCGCGATCATGCCCGCATCGGGCGCGCGGTCTTGACTCGGGGGGCCGCCTGCGCCATTGGCGCGGCCTGCTTTGGGGAGCGGCGGCGACGCCGCTTTCTTTTTTCGCGTCATCACCACTCAAGGATGTTTGGCATGGCCAAGCCGACCACCGTCAAGATCAAGCTCGTCAGCACGGCGGACACCGGCTTCTTCTACGTCACCAAGAAGAATCCGCGCAACCTGACCGAGAAGCTCACCTTCCGCAAATATGATCCGGTCGTGCGCAAGCACGTCGATTTCAAGGAAGCCAAGATCAAGTAAGCGGTCTCGGCGGGGGGGCATCCTCCCGCTCGATCAGCCCTTCCACCGTCTCCACGAAGCGCATCACGGAGATGGGCTTGGAGACATAGGCCTCGGCGCCGGCCGCCCTGATCTGCTCCTCGTCGCCCTTGCCCGCATAGGCGGTGACCGCCATGATCGGGATCGCGCGCAGGCTCTCGTCCGCCTTCAGCCGGCCGATCAGCTCAAGCCCGCTCACGTGCGGCAGCTGGATGTCCATCACGATCAGGTCGGGCGCGAAGGCCGCCGCGCGCGCCACCGCCTCGCGGCCGTCGCGCACCGGCTCCGCCTCATAGTCGTGGGCGCGCAGCAGATCGCAGAACAGCTTTAGGTTCAGTTCGTTGTCCTCGACAACGAGCACTTTCTTCGCCACGCCCCGCCCCTGACACACATCGAGCCGGAGATGTAGGCGATGCGTTCCGACAAAGTAAGCCACGACCCGCTGGCGCTGGCGCTCGCCGCGCTCGCCTGGACGCTCGGCGACGATGCGCGGGGCGAGCGGTTGCTCGCGCTGACCGGGCTGACGCCGGACGACCTGCGCGGCCGCGCCGCCGATCCGGCCGTGCTGGGCGCGGTGCTGGCCTTCCTGGAGGCGCACCAGCCCGATCTCATGGCGTGCGCCGACGCGCTCGCCGTTTCACCAGAGGCGCTGGTCGCCGCCCGCATGGAGCTTGAGGCATGAGCCGTCCGCTGCTGATCACCGACTGCGACGAGGTGCTGCTGCACATGGTCAGCCACTTCGGCGCCTGGCTGGACGAGGCGCACGGCATCGATTTCGCGATCGGCAGCGCGCATGATTTCGGCCGCGCGCTCACCCACCGGCGGGATGGCGCGCAGGTGGCCGCGACCGAGGTGTGGCCGCTGCTCGACGGCTTCTTCGCCACCGAGATGGATCGCCAGACGCTGGTGCCCCACGCCGGCGAGGCGCTGGCGGAGATCGGCGCCGTCGCCGACATCGTCGTGCTCACCAATCTGGGCGATCACTGCCATGCCGGCCGCGTGGCGCAGCTGGAGGCGCACGGCATCCGCCACCGGGTGGTGTGCAACCAGGGCGGCAAGGGCACGCCGGTCGGCCGGCTGGTGGACGAGTATCGGCCGAGCGCCACGGTGTTTGTCGACGACCTTTCGGTGCATCATGAGTCGGTGGCGAAGCACCAGCCGGGGGTGTGGCGCCTGCACATGATCGCGGAGCCGCAGGTGGCGGCGCACACGCCCAAAGCGCCGCACGCCCACGCCCGCATCGACGACTGGACCGAGGCGAAGGCGTGGGTGCTGGAGAAGCTGCGCGGCGGCGCGGCGGCGGCGTAGCGGCGCGACGCCGCTCACCCCCTACCGTGCGTCGAGCGAAGTCGAGACGCGCCTGTCGGCAGGACCGAACGTCGACTTGCGCACCGCATGACCGCCCCTCGACTTCGCTCGGGGAGAGGAGAGGGGACGTAGCGTCGCTATCCCGCCAGCCGCCACAGCCGCAGCGGATTGCTCTTCGGCAGCGGCACCGGCGCCAGCCAGCCCGGCACTCGCCCGCGCATCAGCTGCGCGTAGAAGCCGTTCCGCGCCTCGCCCGCGTAGATCGTCGATTCGGACATGCCGGGGCAGATCAGCAGCAAAGTCGCGCCGTGCCGCCACATTATACGCCGCGCATTCTCAGCGGAGCCGCGAAAGGCGTGCTGCACGTCCAGGATCGCCGCGCCGTTGCGATGATAGGGGCCGGCGATCGCGCGGTGGTGCGTCACCGCCAGCAGGCGCGGGCCGAAATCGACGAAGGTCAGGATCGTCGCCTGCGGCAGCCGGGCGATCGGCGCCAGCGCCGGCAGGGTCGGGCATTTGCGGTTGGCGGCGGCCGTCGCCCGGCGGCCCTTGCCCGGGCTGGCCGGCGGCAGCGCGTTGATCGTCAGCGGCACCGCCACGCCGGAGACCACCAGGAACAGGGCGATCGCGCCGCCCAGCCGCACCCACGGGCGCCGGTCGCCCGCGATGCGCGGCAGCAGCAGCCAGCCGAGCGCCGCGGCCCCCGGCACGCCGAGCAGTTGCGCCGCCGGCCCGGCGCGGGTCTGCCACAGCAGCATCGCGCAGGCGGCGATCGCCAGCAGCGTGGGCGTCGCCCAGGCGGCGAAGGCCGGCGTGCCGCGCCCGCGCCACAGCATCGCCGCCGCGCCGATCGCGCCCGCCAGCGGCAGCGCCAGCGCCGGCAGGTAGACGCGCCAGCCGTGCTGGTAGATCGGCTTCGCCTCCCGCACATGGCTGAGCCACAGCCGCTCCAGCTCCGGCGACACGCCTTCCGGGCGCGACAGGCAGTGCGGCCAGGCGTAGGCGAAGGCGGCCACCAGCACGACCGCCGCGACCACCGCCAGCGCCAGCCGCACGCGCCGCTTCGTCGGGGATGTCCAGGCCAGCGCCGCCAGCAGCCCGCCCGCCGCCAGGCTGGCCGAGAGCCAAACGGGCGAGAGCGCATCGCATACCGGCGCGCGGTTGGCGGTGGAGGCGAACAGCAGGAAGCCGATCGCCGATCCGCCCGCCAGGGTCGCCGCATAGGCCGCCAGCCGGTCGCGCTCGGCCCGGTCCGCGACCCAGCGCAGCGCGATCACGCCGCCGGCAAGCGCGAGATAGGGCAGCATCTCCAGCCCCACGATCAGCGACAGCGCCGTCGCCAGCCCAACAATCGCGCCGCCGCGCCGCCGCGCCGCATCCGCGCTGCCGGCCAGCGCCAACGCGAGGAAGGCGAGCTGCCAGCCGTGGTGATCGATGCGCAGCGGCATGAACATGAACAGCGCGCTCTGCCCGCACAGCAGCAGCAGCGCGCCGAACGCGAAGGCGCCGGGCGCCACCAGCCGCCGCGCCGCCAGCGCCAGCGAGAGCATCGCCAGCGCCAGCGGGATCAGGGGGGCGATCGCCACCGCCGCCTTCTCGGCCACGACGTAGCCGGCGAACGGCTTCACCAGCAGGATAATGCCGGCGATCGGCAGGTCCGCCAGCCGCGACCAGTGGATGTCGGCGCCGGCCGGCGGATTTAGACGATATTGCCGCAGATCGTACCAGCCCTGCCCGTGCAGCCAGGCGTTCACCTGGGCGATGCGCAGATTGTCGTCCGTATCGCCCAGCGCGAACCAGTGGATCGCGGCCCATTTGGTGACGATCATCGCGATGGCGGCCGCCAGCCACAGCAGCAGCGTCCAGCGCACCCAGTGGCGGGCGAACGGGTTCGCCGACGGATTCACCGGATGTTCGGGAAAGCTGGCCATGAGGGTGCCCGCGCATTAGTCGCTCGGGGCTAAAGGGCAAGCGGAGCCGGCATGAACATCGCGACACGTCAGGGCGAATGGCGCGTGCTGTTCGGGCAGCTCGTCCGCTACGCGCTGACCGGCGGCCTCGCCAGCCTCGTCAACATCGGGCTCTACTGGGTACTGGCCGCGCGGGCGCACCTGAACCCGAACGTGGCGTGGGCCATCGGCTTCCTCGCGGCCGTGGCGGTGGGCTATGTCGTCCACAGCCGCTGGAGCTTCCGCGGCCATGGCCGGCGGGACAATCTGATGCGCACGGGCGGGCGCTTCCTCATCATCTCGCTGGTCAGCTTCGGGCTGAACAGCCTGTGGGTATGGCTGCTCGTCACCCGTCTCGGCTGGCCGATCTGGTCGCCCTATCCGCTGGTGCTGGGGGTGACGCCGCTGGCCGTATTCTGGCTCAACCGCCGCTGGGTTTTCGATTAGGATCGCGGCCATGGAACAGACGATGCTCTCGGCCCGTCCCGATCCCGTCGGTATCGAGGCGGCGGCCCCGATCCTCTCCCTCATCGTGCCGGTGAAGGACGAGGAGGAGGCGATCGCCCTGTTCGTGGCGCGGGTGGCGCCGGTGCTGGATGCCTTGCGCGATCCGGCCGGCGGCGCGGTGGGCTGGGAGATCCTGTTCATCGACGATGGCAGCCAGGATGCGACGCTCGCCGCCATCTGCGCCGCTCACCGGGCGGACGGCCGCATCCGTGCCCTCTCGCTCTCGCGCAATTTCGGCAAGGAAGCGGCGCTCTCCGCCGGGCTCGATCATGCGCGCGGGGCAGCGGTGGTGCCGATCGACGTGGACATGCAGGATCCGCCCGAGGTGATCGGCGCGATGCTGGAGAAGTGGCGGCAGGGGCATGACGTGGTCTACGGCGTGCGCCGCAATCGCCTCTCCGATTCGCTGCCCAAGCGGATGACGGCCGATCTCTACTATCGCGCGCACAACTGGCTATCGATGGACAAGATACCCGAGCATGCCGGGGACTTTCGCCTGCTCGATCGCAAGGTGGTGGACGTCATCAAGGTGATGCCGGAGCGCAACCGCTTCATGAAGGGGCTGTTCGCGTGGGGCGGCTTCCGTCAGACGGCGGTGGAATATGACCGGGTGGAGCGCAAGGTCGGCGAGACCAAGTTCAACTACTGGAAGCTCTGGACGCTGGCGATCGACGGCATCACCTCCGCCTCCACCGTGCCGCTTCGGGTGTGGAGCTATCTGGGCGGGGCCATCGCGCTCGCCGGTATCCTGTTCGCCGTCTTCGTGATCGCGCGGACGGTGCTGTTCGGATCGGACGTGGCGGGCTATCCCTCGCTGATGGTGGCGATCCTGTTCTTCGGCGGGTTGCAGCTGCTGTCGCTCGGCATCCTGGGCGAATATGTCGGCCGCATCCTGGTGGAGGTGAAGCACCGCCCGATCTACATCGTCCGCGAGCGGATCGGGGATCTCTGATGGACCGCGCCACCTACGACAACATGGCCCGGATCGACGGCCAGCACTGGTGGTTCGTCGCCCGCCGCAAGATCATCGACCGGCTGATCCGTGAGCAGGTGCCGCTGAAATCGGATGCCCGCGTGCTGGAGATGGGCTGCGGCACCGGATCGAACATCGCGCTGCTGCGCCGGTTCGGCCGGGTGGACGCGGTGGAGCCGGACGGGCCGGCCCGCGCGCTCGCCACGCAGCGCACCGGCATCGCGGTGAAGGGCGGGCTGCTGCCGGACGGGGTGGACCTGGCGGACGGCGCCTACGACCTGATCGCCATGCTGGACGTGCTGGAGCATATTCCGGGCGACGGCCCGGCCCTCGCCGCCTTGTGGCCCAAGCTGGCGCCGGGCGGCCGCATCCTCGTCACCGTGCCGGCCGGGCCGGGGCTGTGGAGCGCGCACGACGTGGCGCACCACCACCAGCGCCGCTACACCGCCGCCGGCCTGCGCGACGTGTTCGAGGCCAACGGCTATCGCGTGCGCCACCTGACCCACTTCAACACCCTGCTCTATCCGCTGGTGGTGGCGGCGCGCGCCGTGGGCCGCCTGCGCAAGCGCGAAGGCGGGGACGATGCGATGCCGCCCAGGCCGGTCAACGCGGTGCTGGAAGCGGTGTTCGGGGCCGAGCGCTACTGGGTCGGCCGGCGCTCGCTGCCGTTCGGCGTGTCCCTCGCGATCGTGGCGGAGCGGGCGACGCGGTAGAGGATGCCGCGCGCCCCGTGCCAGACGGGGATCAGGTCCGGCTCGTGCGGCCAGCGTTCCGGCGGCATGTCGATGAGCCAGAAATAGTCGAAGGCGGCGCGCGGGAAGTTCCGCAGCGTATCCTCGAGGATCGGCTCGTGATAGCCGCGACATTCACGCGGGCGTAGCAGCTGCGAGGGATCGGTGGCGAAGCGCCCGGCCGGCCTGTAGATCACGCTCAGCAGCTGCGCGCCCGGCATCACCCACTGGCCGTTGACGAACGCGTCGCGCCGCACGAGCGCCTGGCTGCCGAGATGGTCCATGCGCGTCGTCTCCCACGTGCCCTGGCATTGCAGGCTGACGAGCACCATCACGCGCGCGCCCGGCTCGACATGGTCGAGTGCGACGAGCTGGCGGGCGTAGGCACGGTCGTAGCGGATGAAGTTCACCGTGGTGGCGGCGGTGCGCGCGCCGAAGAACAGCAGGGCGGCCACCGCCAGCGCCCTCGCCAGCGGGGCGGTGGCGTCGATCGGGCGGATCGCGATCACGGCGATGCCCAGCACATAGGGGATCAGCCGCATGTCGGCGTAAGCCGAGCCCAGCAGGATGCGCGGCAGCAGCAGATAGGTGAGGAACAGGATCAGCGCCGCGATCGCCAGCATGTGATCGAAGCGCAGGCCGCGCCGCAGCAGCGCAATCGCCACGATCGCGATCAGCAGCGCGACGCTGCCGACATCGAAGGCGTACCAGCGATCCCGCAGCATCGCGAGGCCGTAGGCGAGCTTGGCGACGAAGTTGAACCAGTCGCCGGTGGAGCCGCTCACCGCGCCGCTGCGCCACAGCGCCATCAGCACCAGCGGCGGCGCCAGCGGCAGCATCGCCAGCGCCGCGCGCCAGATCGCGTGCCAGCGGCTGCCGCCATGGCCGCGATCGCGCACCAGCTCGGCCGCGAAGCACAGCAGCCCCAGCACCCCCCAGCCATAGACGTGGCACAGCCACAGCAGGGGGGCGACGACCACGAAGATCGCGGCGCGCAGGCCGTAGCGCCCGGCGCGGCCCAGGCGCAGCCAGAGGGCGAAGGCGAGCAGCGCCAGCCCCATCGACAGCGTGTAGTTGAGGAAGCCGAACTGGAATGGAAAGCCGTAGGCCAGCGGCAGCGCGAAGGCGGCCGTGGCCGGCACGCGGCCGTGCGCCTCGCGCGCGACCAGCAGCAGGCCGGCGGCGGTGAGCGTGGGGATGGCGACGGCGATCAGCTTCACCGCCAGTTGCAGGCCGAAGATCGGCGCCAGCGGGATCACCAGCAGGTCGGCGCCCAGATTGCCGATCAGCGCCCAGCGGAAGGCGTAATAGTTGCGCAGCCACGGCGAGCTGTCGATGCCCAGCTCCACGCGGAAGCGGGCGAGGTGGCCCAGCGCATCGGTGATCGGCGGCAGCGACGGCCACAGCATCGGCACCGCGCTCAGCGCCACCAGCAAGGCGAGATAGCGGCGGTCGCTCCACCAGGGCAGGCGCGTCTCGGGTGGGCTCATCGCCCTGACCTATGCCGCGGGCGGCCCTGCCCGCAAGGGGGGCCGCACGCGCCAGACCCGCCATGGCGTGTTGTTCATCTTCACCGGCGTCAGCCATGCCGACGTTTCGCCGCGGATCAGCCGCGCGTGGAGGCCGTCGGGCCCGCGCCTGTCATAAAGCTGCGCTTCGGCGGGATCGCCGCAGAGTATCACGTAGGCGGCGCGATGGCGGCGCACGATCGCCTCTGCAATCGCCGGGTCGCCGGCCCAAGCCCGCATCACGTCCGCGATGGCGCGGCCGTTGCGGTGATAGGGGCCGGCGATGCCGCTGTGATGGCTGTGGAGCAGCAGCGCCGGCGTCGCATCGAGGAAGCCGAACAGGGTGGCCGGCGGCAGCGCATCGAGCGCGGCCAGCGCGCGCGGGCGCATGCACGCGGCGGCGCCCGCTTCGGCCATGGTCTCCGCCTTGCCCGCCGGCGGCGCCAGCAGCGCCGCGATGGCGAGCCGCGGCAGGATGGCCGAGACGAGGAGGAACAGCAGCACCTGCCCGAACACCCGCACGATCATCCGGCCGCTCGCCACGATGCGTTCGCGGCCGAGATGGCCCAGCGCCGCCGCGCCCGGTAGCGCCAGCGCCTGCGCCACCACCGCGCCGCGCGTGGCGGCAAGCGCGAGCAGGATCGACAGCGCCGAGAAAACGAGGATCACCGCCCACATTCGCCGCCCTTCCGGCGGCGCCCGCCGCAGCATCAGCATGCCGCCGGCCAGCCCGATCAGCGGCAAGGCGAGGCTCGCCCACGCCACCTCGGCCGTCTGCCGCCACAGCGGCAATGCCTCCGACACGCGATCGAGCCACAGCGCCCGCGCGACCGGATCGACCGCGCGATAGGGATCGATCAGGCAGGCGCCACCGCCCGCCACCAGCAGCGTGCCGATCGCCGCCAGCCCGCCCGCGCCGAGCCACAGCCACCGCGCCCGCACGCCGCCTGCGCGGACGCTGCCCACGACCAGCACGGCGCATCCCGCCAACAGCGGCAGCGCCCATGTGGCGGAGAGCGCGTCGCACGCGCTGCCGAGGCGGCGGGCGGGGGCGACGAAGGCTAGCAGCGCCACCACCGTCGCGCCGCCGGCACTGGCGCAGAGCGCGCGCAGCCGCACCCGCTCCTCGCCGTCGATCGCAAAGCCGATCGCCGCCAGCGCCATGCCGGCACCCAGGAACGGCAGCATCTCCACCCCGATCGCCAGCGACGCCGCGACAGCGACGCCGGCGGTCGCCCCGCCGCGCGCCCGCGCCGGCATCACCAGCCCGTAGGCGAGGGCCAGCACGCCGACGATCTGCCAGCCGTGATGATCGATCCTGAGCGGGGCCATCATGCCCAGCGCCGGGCTGGCCATCAGCAGCAGCAGCGGCGCCCACCACCACGCGGCCGGCGCGATCGCGCGGCGGGCGATCAGCGCCAGCAGCGCCATCGCGCCGAACAGGGTGAGGAGCGGCACCACCGCCGCCGCCACCGCCTCCGCCACGCCGCCGCCCAGCAGCGGCCGCGCGACGAGCACGATCGCGGCGAGCGGTAGATCGACGAGCCGGCTCCAGTGGATATCGGCGCCCGCCGGCGGATCAAGCCGGTGCTGGCGCAGATCGAACCAGCCCTGCCCATCCAGCCAGTCGCGCACCTGCAGCAGCCGCAGGTCGTCGTCGCTGTCCGGCAGGCGCAGCGCGGCGATCTCGGCGGCGTGGCCGGCGAGCAGCCACAGGCAGGCGACCAGCCAGAGCGCGATCAGGCCGATCCACCAGCGACCGGAGGATGCGGTCGCCGGCGCCGCCACCTCCCGCGCCGCCGCGCCCAGCGATCGATCGTGCCGCACCCGCATCTCCACCCCGTTCGGCAGCGTCCTCGCACGGCGCGGGTCAAGGGGTGGTTAACGGCTCGTTCGCACTCGGCTGCTACCCAGCGGCCGGGATAGTCGCATCCCGGCAATTTGGGGTAGAGGCCAATCGTGATCCGCAGCCCGTCTCCCCGCCTCACCCTCGCCGCCGCCGGCCTCGCCGCGCTGGCGATCGTCCTGGTCGGGCTCTGGTTCCGCACCGTGCACCTGCTCGCCGAGCCGCTGTGGCTGGACGAGGCGTACAGCGCCTATGCCGCCGCGAAGGGCTTCGACTTCCTGTGGCACGTGGTGCCGCGCTACGAGACGCACCCGCCCTTCTACTATTCGCTCGTGCGGCTGTGGACCCTGCTGTTCGGCGATTCGCTGGCCGGCCACCGCTCGCTCGGCATCGTTTGCGGCGCGGCCACGCTGGCCGTGTCGGTGGCGATCGCGCGGGAGGCGGCGCGGCGCTGGCCGGCCGCCTTCGGTTCCGGCCTGGCGCTGGCGCTGGCGCTGCTGCTGCTCGCCGCCCTCTCCCCCTCGCTGGTGGAGATGACGCGCGAGGTGCGGCCCTATCCGGTGATGATCCTCGTCTATTCCGGCATCCTGTGGGCGCTGCTGCGGCTGGGCCGCGTGGCCGAGGCCGACGGGCGGATCGCTCGCGGGGCGTTCGCGCTCTATCTCGCCGGCCTCGCGCTGATGCTGTGGCTGCACAATCTCGGCCCACTCTACGGCGCCGCGATCGGCCTCGCCTTCCTCGCGATGGTCGCGCGGCGCGGGCTGCCGCCGCGCGACTGGATGCTGTTCGTCGCCGGGCACCTGCTGGTGGCGCTCGTCTGGCTGCCGGCGCTGCTGATCCTCGCCGATCAGGCGCCGATGTGGGTGAAATCGACGTGGCTGAAGTTCAGCTTCGACGCGATGCTCTGGCGCCTCGCTCTGCTCTGGGCGGCGCCGGGCACGATCGCGATGGCGGCGGCGGCCGTACTCGGGCTCGGCGCGCTGTTCGTGGTCGCGCGGCTGCGCGAGGGCTGGCGGCTGGCGCTGGCGCTGGCGCTGCTCGCCGGCCTGCCGGTGGCGCTCTCGATCCTGCTGTCGGTGCTGGTGACGCCGGTGTTCATCGTGCGGACGATGACGCCGGTGGCGATGCCGGCGCTGCTGCTGCTGGCCATGGCGGCGGTGGGGCTGAAGGGCCTCTGGCGCTGGGCGATGCTGGCGGCGCTGGCGGTGCTGGCAGTCCAGATGGCGGTGCTCGACCGCAACGAGCGCGCCGGCGGGCCGATGCAGAACTGGTACGGCACGGTGGACTGGCTGGCCGCGCGCTACCGCCCCGGCGACCAGGTGTGGGCCTATCCGAACGAGGGCGCGCTGCCGTTCGACTATGCCGTGCGCGATCGCCGCGTGGCGGTGACGACCCGCCCGATCCCCACGCCGATCCCGACCCTGGACGGCGGCCCCGGCGCGTGGAACCCCACGGGCAGCCGCGGCGTGTTCTCGCTGCCGCCGGCGCGGCTGGCGGCGATCGCCCGCAGCGGCGGGGCGGTGCCGACGATCTGGCTCCTTCGCCTGGGCGCCAACGCCTATGACAAGGGCGACGTGCTGCTGCACGCGCTGGAGCGGGACAGGGTGCGCGTGGGCCGCTGGAAGAGCGGGCCGATCGAGATCATCGGGCTGCGGCGCAGGGGCGGCTGAAGCGCCGCTCCCCTGTGTGGAGCGACATCGGGACACGGGCGAAGTCGGGACAAGAGCGCGGCACGCCAAGGCCTCTCGATGATGCGGTTATGCCCGGTCCCTCGACTGCGCCCGGGAAAGCCCCTCGACTGCGCTCGGGGCAGGGAGGCGCGGGGTCAGCTGAAGCTCACCCTGATGCCGTCGATCACGAACTGCGCCGCCAGCGCCGCCAGGATCACGCCCAGCACGCGGGTGATCATCGCCTCGATCTTGGGGCCGAGCACCTTCATCAGCGGGCCGGCAGCCAATAGCGCCAGCAGCGTCAGCAGCAGGATCGCCGCCATCGCGCCCAGCACGACGATGGTCTCGACAAGGCCGTGCGCGCGCGAGGTGAGCAGCATGGCGGTGGCGATCGATCCCGGCCCGGCGATCATCGGGATCGCCATGGGGAAGACCGAAATGTCCTCCGCCTCGATCGCGCGCGCCTGCTCGGCCGCCTCGCGGGTCAGCGTCTCGGCGCGCTCCTCGCGGCGCTGGGTGCGCTTCTCGAACACCATCTCCAGCGCGATCAGGAACAGCATGATGCCGCCGGCGATGCGGAAGGCGGCCAGGCTGATGCCCAGCACGCGCAGCAGGTCCGCCCCGATCAGCGCGAAGGTGATGAGGATGCCGCTCGCCACCGCGACCGAGCGCAGCGCCATCGCCCGCCGGTGGAGCGAGGAGGAGCCGCGGGTGAGGCCGGCGAAGATCGGCGCGCAGCCCGGCGGATCGATCACCACGAAGAAGGTGACGCAGGCCGAGAGGAACAGGGCGGCCAGTTCGGCCGACATCAGAGCGTCGCGTCGGCGAGCGGAATTCCGGCGCGGCGGTGTGCCGCCACCAGCGTATTGCGCAGCAGCACCGCGATCGTCATCGGGCCGACGCCGCCCGGCACCGGCGTGATCGCGCCGGCCACGTCCGCCGCTGCGGGATCGACGTCGCCGACCAGCATCGTCCTGCCGTCGCCCGCGTCGATGCGGTTGATGCCGACGTCGATCACGGTGGCGCCGGGCTTCAGCCACGCCGCCTGCACCATGGCCGGGCGGCCGACCGCCGCCACGACGATGTCGGCCCGGCCGATCGCCGCGGGCAGATCGCGCGTGCGCGAGTGCGCGACCGTAACGGTGCAGCTCTCGGCCAGCAGCAGCCGCGCCATCGGCTTGCCGACGATGTTCGAGCGGCCGATCACCACCGCGTCCAGCCCGGCCAGGTCGCCCAGCCGGTCCTTCAGCAGCATTAGGCAGCCGAGCGGCGTGCAGGGCACGAAGCCGGGCAGGCCGGTGGCGAGGCGGCCGGCATTCTCGGGCGTGAAGCCGTCCACGTCCTTGGCCGGATCGATCGCGGCGATCACCGCCGCCTCGTCGACATGGCCGGGCAGCGGCAGCTGCACGAGGATGCCGTCCACCGCCGGATCGGCGTTCAGCCGTCGCACCAGATCGAGCAGCGCGGCCTGGTCCGTCGCGGCCGGCAGGCGATGCTCGAAGCCGGCCATCCCGGCTTCGGCCGTCATCCGTGCCTTGGCGCGGACGTAGACGGCGCTCGCCGGATCGTCACCCACCAGCACGACGGCGAGGCCCGGCACGCGCCCCGCCGCGTCCGCGAAGGCCGGCACCGCCGCCGCGACGCGGGCGCGCAATCGCGCGGCGAACGCCTTGCCGTCGATGATGGCGGCCGCCACGCTCAGCCGACCAGCGAAAGGGCCAGCTGCGGCAGGACGATGCGGCGCAGGATGATGATGATCAGCAGCACCACCATCGGCGAGAGATCGAGCGCGCCGAAATCGGGCAGGATGCGGCGGATCGGCCGGTAGAGCGGCTCCGTCATGCGATCCAGCGCCACCAGCAGCGATCGGACGAAATCGTTGCTGGTGTTGATCACGTTGAACGCGACCAGCCAGGACAGCACCGCCTGCACGATGATGATCCACCACAGGACATCGAGCAGCAGGGCGACGATCTGGAGCAGCGCGACCATGTATTTTCCCGACAATGAGCTGCCACGCGTGTAGCCAGCCCGCGCGGGCGGGGCAACCGCAGCGATGGGGGGCGGACAGAGAGCGCGGGACGGGGTGGCGCGAACCCCGATGCGGGGTGACGGGAAGGGGCGGGACGCCTGCTCAGTCGGCCCGCACCAGCGTGCCGGCGCCGCGGCGGGTGAAGATCTCCAGCAGCATCGCGTGCGGCACCCGCCCGTCCAGCACCACGGCCGCGTCGACGCCGCCCTGCACCGCGTCGACGCAGGTCTCCAGCTTGGGGATCATGCCGCCGGTGATCGTGCCGTCCGCCCGCAGGGCCGCGATCGCCCGGGGCGTGAGATCGGACAGCAGTTCCTTGCGCTTGTCGAGCACGCCGGCCACGTCGGTCAGCAGGAACAGGCGGGCGGCGCCGGTGGCGATGGCGACGGCGCCGGCCATGGTGTCGGCGTTTATGTTGTAGGTCTCGCCATCCTCGCCCACGCCGATCGGCGCCACCACCGGGATCATGCCGGCGCGCGAGATCGTGTCCAGCACGCGGGTGTCCACGTCCGCCGGCGTGCCGACGAAGCCGAGGTCCACCTCCCGCTCGATATTGCTGTCCGGGTCGCGGGTGGTGCGGCGCACCTTCTCGGCGGTGACGAGCCGGCCGTCCTTGCCGGAGATGCCCACCGCGCGGCCGCCGGCGCGGCCGATCCACGAGACGATCTCCTTGTTGATCGCGCCGCTGAGCACCATCTCGGCGATCTTCGCCGTCTCGGCATCGGTCACGCGCAGGCCGTCGACGAAGCGCGTTTCCACGCCCAGCGTCTTCAGCATGGCGCCGATCTGCGGCCCGCCGCCGTGGACGACCACCGGGTTGATGCCCACGGCCTTCATCAGCACGACATCCTCGGCGAAGTCGCGCGCCGCCTCCGGATCGCCCATCGCGTGGCCGCCATATTTCACGACGAACGTCTCGCCGGCATAGCGCTGCATGTAGGGCAGCGCCTCGACCAGCGTCTCGGCCTTGGCGAGCAGGGCGGGATCGGGGGCGTAATCGGGCATGGGGTCTCCCTCGATCCGCTCATCCTGAGGAGCGACTGAGCCCGGCGAAGGCGCGTCTCTAAGGACCGGCCGATCCTTCGAGACACCATTTCGACACGCTCAATGGCTCCTCAGGATGAGCGGGGTTGGCAGGAAGGCGCCCTAGAGCGATTCGGCGGCAGGCGAAACCACGTATCTCACGGCGCGGTGCCGGCCGGCCGCGCCTCGGCCAGGATCAGCGCGAACTTGCCCTCGGCGTCGGTCCACTCGCGGATCGGCGTCCAGGCGCCCGCGCGCAGCAGCAGGCGGGCGTCGCGCGGCCCGTATTTGTGGCTGTTCTCGGTGTGGATCGTCTCACCGGCCGATATCGCGAACGGCTGGCCGGCGACGGTGAAGGCCGCATCGCGCACCGCCTCCAGATGCATCTCGATCCGCGCGTAATCGTCGTTCCAGATCGCCCGGTGGCGGAAGGCGTCGATCGGGACGGTGCCGTCCAACTCGCGATTGATGCGGTGGAGCAGGTTCAGGTTGAACGCCGCCGTCACGCCCTGCGCGTCGTCATAGGCGGGCACCAGCATGTCCGGCGACTTCACCCGATCCATGCCGATCAGCAGCATCGATCCCTCGCCCAGCGTCTCGACCATCGCGCGCAGCAGGTTGACGGCGGTGCGCGCCACCATGTTGCCGATCGTGGAGCCGGGGAAGAAGCCGAGCTTGGGCATGCGGGCGATGCCGACGGGCGGAGAGAGCGGCAGGGTGAAGTCCGCCTCCACCGGCACGATCGGCAGCTTCGGGAAATCGGCGGCCAGGGCGGCGGCAGACGCCTGCAGGAACTCGCCCGAAATGTCGATCGGCACATAGGCGGCCGGCTCGATCGCGGCGAGCAGGTGCGGCGTCTTGGTCGAGGATCCGGAGCCGAACTCCACCACGGCGCGGCCCGGGCCGACGATGGTCGCCACCTCGCCGCAATGGGCCGCCAGCAGCGCCGTTTCGGTGCGGGTCGGATAATATTCGGGCAGATCGGTGATCTTCTCGAACAGTTCCGATCCGGCGCGATCGTAGAACCAGAGCGCCGGCACCGCGCGCGGCCGCGCGGCGAGGCCCGCCAGCACGTCTGCGCGGAAGGCGGGATCGACCGAAGGGGCACGAACGGGCGCGGGCGCATCGAGCAGCATCGTCAGAGATCCCTTGCCAGGCGGATGCCGGTGAACTGCCACCGCTGGTGCGGATAGAAGAAGTTGCGGTACGACGCGCGGACATGGCCGCGCGGGGTGGCGCAGCTGCCGCCGCGCAGCACGAACTGGCCGGACATGAACTTGCCGTTATACTCGCCCACCGCGCCCTCGGCGGGGCGGAAGCCGGGATAGGGCAGGTAGGCGCTGCCGGTCCACTCCCATACGTCGCCGAACATCTGTCTCGTTCCCGCGACTGTGCCGTCCGCCTCGCTGAGCGCGGCGCGTGGACGCACCGGGCCGGCCTGGTCCAGCTGGTTGCCGCCGCGCGGATCGTGGCCGGCGGCGGCGCTCTCCCACTCGGCCTCGGTCGGCAGGCGGGCGCCAGCCCAGCGGGCGAACGCGTCGGCCTCATAGTAGCTGACATGCGTGACCGGTGCGGCCGGGTGCAGCGGATGCAGGCCATCGAGCGCGAAGGCGCACCACGCATCGCCGTCAGGGCGCCAGTAGAGCGGCGCCACGATGCGGTTGGCCTGCACCCACGCCCAGCCGTCCGCCAGCCAGTGGCGCGGATCGGCGTAGCCGCCGTCGGCGATGAAGGCGCAATATTCGGCGTTGGTGATCGGCCGATCGGCCAGCGCGTGGCGGTGGAGCAGCACGCGATGGCGCGGCCCCTCGCAATCGAAGGCGAAGTCGCCGCCGGCGTGGCCGATCTCGCCGATGCCAGTGCGGCCCTCGATCCAGCGCAGCGGCCCGGGCACGGACGCCGGCACGTCGCGCGGGCTATCCCACATGGCCGGCGCCAGCGGATTCTCGGCGAACAGGTGCAGTATGTCGGTGAGGAACAGCTCCTGATGCTGCTGCTCGTGATTCACGCCTAGCGCCACCAGCGCGCGCGCCGGCGCGGCCAGACCGGGCAGCGCCGCCATTACCGCCGCATCGACATGCGCCCGCCAGGCGATCACCTCGGCCAGCGACGGGCGGGTCAGCATGCCGCGACGGTCACGCGGGTGGCGCGCGCCTTCCGCCTCGTAATAGCTGTTGAACAGGAAGGCGAAGCGATCGTCATAGGCGCGGTAGCCCGGCACGTTATCGCGCAGCACGAACGTCTCGAAGAACCAGGTAACGTGCGCCAGATGCCATTTGGCGGGCGACGCATCGGGCATCGACTGGGCGCTGGCGTCGGCGTCCGACAGGGGCTCGGCCAGATCGACCGTCAGCGCCCTAGTGGTGGAGAAAAGGTGCGCCAGCTTGTCGGCGGCGTCGCCCAGTCCGCGCGGCGTGAGCGCCGTGGATCCCGTCATGTCCCGCCCCCTGACTGCGGCCGAAAAACACCCGGCCGGGCGAATGTATCCGTCATCCGCCCCGCGACTGTATCCGTCATCCGCCCCGCGACAGCCTCTACCGCGTCGCGCCCGGCTGCCAGAGCACGTCGCCGCCCGCGCCGGCATTGATCGCGCGCGCCAGCACGAACAGGTGATCCGAGAGACGGTTGATATAAGCGAGCGCCTGCGGATTCAGCATCACCGCCTGCGCCGCCGCCACGGCCTGCCGCTCCGCCCGCCGCACGATCGCGCGGGCGAGGTGGACGTGTGCCGCGGCCGGCTGCCCGCCCGGCAGGATGAAGCTGGTCAGCGCCGCCAGATCCTCGTTCATCGCGTCGATCTCGCGCTCCAGCCGCTCGACCTGGCCGGCGGTGATGCGCAGGGTCATCTCGCCCGGGGTGAAATCATCGCCCGGCGTGGCCAGATCCGCGCCCAGATCGAACATCTCGTTCTGGATGCGGCCCAGCAGCAGCCGGTGCAGCGGATCGGTGACGTGCAGCAGCGCCACGCCGATCGCCGAGTTCGCCTCGTCCACGTCGCCGATCACCTGCATGCGCGGCGCGGACTTGGCGACGCGCGACCCGTCGACCAGCCCGGTCTCGCCGCGATCGCCGGTGCGCGTGTAGATCCGGTTGAGCTTCACCATAAGTCGACGCCGCTCAGCCCGAGCGGGAGAGCAGCAGCAGCAGGATCACGAAGATCACGGCCAGCGCCTGGAACATGATGCGCAGCCGCATCATCTTGTTCTGTCGCAGGCCGGACACGCTGGGGCCGACGCCCTTCAGATCCTGCTCGGTCGTGCGCAGGAAGATCACGATGCCGCGCACGAGCGCACCGACCGTCGCCAGCGCGGCGAGGACGATCAGGATGATGAGGATGGTCTGCATGGACGATATCTAAGCGTTCGCGCGGTCAAAGCCAATGGCGCGCCCACGCAGATCGGCCAGCAGCGCCACCGGATCCGCGCCGGCCGCGCGCAGGGCGGCGAGGGCCGGTGCGCCGTCCCGCTTGGCCAGTCGGCGCCCGTCCGGCCCGGCGATCAGCGGATGGTGGTGGTAGCGCGGCGTCGGCAGGCCGAGCAGTGCCTGGAGCAGCCGGTGCGCGTGCGTCGATTCGAACAGGTCGATCCCGCGCACCACGTCCGTCACCTCCTGCGCGGCATCGTCGACGGTGACGGCGAGGTGGTACGATGCCGGCGCATCCTTGCGCGCCAGCACGACGTCGCCGAGCAGATCGGGCCGGGCCGCCACCGCCCCGGCCGCCGCATCGTGCCAGGCGAGCGGACCCGCCCGCGCCGCGGCCGCCGCCATGTCGATCCGCCAGGCGTGCGGCACCGCGGCGCGGCGGGCGGGATCGTCCGGCAGGGCGCGGCAGGTGCCCGGATAGAGCGGGACGGGGCCGTGCGGCGCCGCCACGCTCGCCGCGATCTCCGCCCGTGTGCAGAAGCAGGCGTAGAGCAGCCCCATGGCGCGCAGCCGATCGAGCGCGTCGGCATAGACCGGCAGCCGCTGCGACTGGCGCAGCACCGGCCCGTCCCACGCGAGACCCAGCCACGCCAGATCCGCCAGGATGCCCTCGACATGCGCCTCGCGCACGCGGCCGGGATCGATATCCTCGATGCGCAGCAGGAAGCGGCCGCCGCCCGCCCGCACCAGATCGTGCGCCCGCACGGCCGAGAAGGCGTGCCCCAGGTGCAGCGCCCCCGTGGGGCTCGGCGCGAAGCGGCTGACGACCGCGCCGCCCGCCGGCTCGTCGATCGACCCGTTCATCGGCCCGACTCGCGTGAAACCGGCACTTGACGGCCGCTCCCGGACAATGCTGTCATGGCCGCGTCACGCTTCGCTGCCACGAAGCGCGGCGACGGGAGACGCGGCCGGATCGGGCTTCGCGTCCCGAGTGCGACGGGGCCGGGAAGGTCGGGACGACGGCGCTCTGCCATGCAGCGGAGGCCAGACCCTTTCCATGTATCACCCCGATCTCATCCGCCATCCTGACGGTTGTCCGGCGCTGGTGCTCAATGCGGACTATACCCCGCTCAGCTATTACCCGCTCAGCCTGTGGCCGTGGCAGACGGCGATCAAGGCCGTGTTCCTGGAGCGGGTCGACATCGTCTCGCATTACGAGCGGGAGGTGCACAGCCCGACGCACGTGATGAAGCTGCCCTCGGTCATCGCGCTGCGGCAATATGTCAAACCCTCGCAGCATCCGGCCTTCACCCGCTTCAACCTCTTCCTGCGCGATCGTTTCGCCTGCCAATATTGCGGTGTCACCACCGAACTGACGTTCGACCATATCGTGCCGCGCGCGCAAGGCGGCCGCACCACATGGGAGAATGTCGCGACGGCCTGCGCGCCGTGCAACCTGCGGAAAGGCGGGCGCACCCCCCGGCAGGCGGGGATGAAGCTGGCGCTGCCGGCCTATCGCCCGACAAGCTGGCAGCTGCAGGAGCAGGGCCGCAGCTTTCCGCCGAACTACCTCCACCAGAGCTGGCGCGACTGGCTCTACTGGGACGTCGAGCTGGAAGCCTGACGGCCGCGCGGCGTCCGATCCGCAGGCGGCGGCGCGCGATCCGTGCTACGGCGGCGCGAGAGCGTAGCGCGGGGCGGCGGACATGATCGAGCGGACGAGAGGCGGATGGCGGGTCAGGGCGGCCCCAGCCCGCAGGGTGCCGGCATGACCGGCGAGGTGCCCGCCGTCGACACGCCGTGCGAGATCCTGGCGACCGGCCACCAGTTCGCCGAGGCGCCGCGCGAGGGACCGGACGGCGCGCTCTATTCTAGCGACCTGACCGGCGGCGGCCTCTATCGCTGGTACGCGGGCGTCGTCACGGTGGCGCTGGCCGATCGCATGTGGATCGGCGGGTGCGTGATGAATGTGGACGGGCGGCCGATCGTCTCCGGCCGCGGTGGTCTGGCGATCGTGGGCGGGGGCAGGGCCGCGCCGCTGCTGCAGGCGATCGGCGGCGCGGCGGTAAGCGCGATCAACGATATCGAGGCCGATGCGGCGGGCGGGCTCTACGGCGGCACGATCGACTTCACCGCCATCCTGGAAACCGGCGCCCCGCCCGCCCCCGGCCTGTTCTTCCGCCTGGACCCGGACGGCAGCGTCGATGTGCTTCGCGAGGGCGTCGCCGTATCGAACGGCATCGGCTTCAGCCCGGCGGGCGACCTGCTCTACCATTCGGAGAGCGGGGTCGGCGTCTGGGCGTGGACGCATGACGGCCACCGGCCGCGCGATCCGCAGTTGTTCGCGGCGCTGGACGATAGCGACGGCCTGGCCGTGGACGCGGAGGGCGGCGTCTGGGTGGCGCGCTGGCGGGCGGGCGAGCTGCTGCGCTACCGGGCGGATGCCGTGCTCGACCGGCGCATCCGCCTGGCCGCCGTGCCGAACATCGTGAGCCTCACCTTCGCCGGCCCGGACCTGACCGACCTGATCGTCGCGACCGGCGGGGCGGATGCATCGGGCGCGCCGGTGGGCGGCATCGTGCGCATCCGCAGCGACGTGCCCGGGCTGCGGCCGCATGTCGCCCGCTTCGCGTGAGGCGCGCGGGCGGTGGGATGTTGCCCCGCCGGGCGCCATGCGGCTAAGGCCGCAGGATGCCGTTGCGGCGCTGGATCGAGGGTTGCGGATGAGAGCGTGGACGGCAGCCTTCCGGCATGCGCTGTTATGCTGCGGCCTGATCGCGGTCTCACCGGCGATCGGCCAGGCTCCGGCGGCACGGGTGCCGGCGGGGCAGATGCCGGCCGGCCGCATCCCGATCCCGCCGGCGCCGGCCGAACCCGCGCCGTCCAACGAGATCACCGTCACCGGCCGCACCGCCGCCAGCCTGGTCCCGCTGGTCGGCGGCCCGGACTTCATCAGCCCGATGGGCGAGCCGTTCCACTCGCCGGACACGCTCTCCGGCGCCGAGCACTGGTTCGCCCAGGCCGACGAGGACCATAGCGGCGGCATCACCCTCGCTGAGTTCCAGCAGGACGGCGCGCATTTCTTCGCCCGGATCGACAGCGATCATGACGAGGTGATCGGCCCGACCGAGATCGAGCGGTACGAGCGCGACATCGTGCCGGAGATCCACGTGATCAGCACCTATGGCGACCCTTCCAAGATCAAGGTCGATTCGGACGGCAAGGTCACGGATGCGCCCTATCCGGAGCGGCTCGGCGCCGGGCGCTACGGCTTCCTCGCGATACCGGAGCCGATCACCTACGCCGACACCAACCTGGACCGGGGCGTGACGCTGAAGGAGTTCACCCTGGCCGGGGAGAAGCGCTTCAAGCTGCTCGACGCCAATGGCGACGGCGCGATCGTGCGGGACGAGCTGCCCAAGCTGCGCCCGCCCTCCCGCGTGGAGCGCTAGGCCGGATCGACATCGAGCGGGTCAAGTCGATTTCGATCGCATTTGACGCCGGCCGCTGATCCTGAGGAGCCATTGAGCGTGTCGAAATGGCGTCTCGAAGGACACATCG
Organism: Sphingomonas profundi; assembly: GCF_009739515.1. Lineage (NCBI taxonomy): Bacteria > Pseudomonadati > Pseudomonadota > Alphaproteobacteria > Sphingomonadales > Rhizorhabdaceae > Alterirhizorhabdus > Alterirhizorhabdus profundi. The sequence continues at coordinate 3,033,973 of NZ_CP046535.1, read as the reverse complement.
GAAGTCCTTCGAGACGGGTCTTCGCCTCCGCTCAGCCCCTTTTCAGGATGAGCGAACATGCAAGAAGCTGGATGTCGATCCGGCTCAGGCGGCAGCCGGCCCGCTCAGAAGCGATAGCCGACCGTGCCCATCACGTTGCGCGGCGCGCCGACGAAGCAGTCGCCGCGCGGCAGGCAGGAGGCGAAGAACCTGTCGTCGAACAGGTTGGTCGCGTTGATCGCGAAGCGCCACGTGCGCCAGTTCACCTCCGCCAGCGCGTCCACCAGCAGGTTGTCGCCGGTCGTGATCGTCCAGGCCGGGCCGATCGCGGTGCGCTTGCCGGTGTAGCGCGCGCCGGCGCCGATCCGCACGGTGGCCTCATCGCCGACGCGCACCGTCTTGGTCGACCAGAGCGAGGCGTTGTGGCGCGGCAGGAAATCGAAGAACGGCGTGTCGCGCGAGACGAGCTTGTTGTAGCCGTAATTCACCAGCAGCTCGAAATTGCCGGGCAGGGTGCGGTTCGCCTCGAACTCGATGCCCTTGGTGGTCAGCCGGCCCGATTGCGTGACGATCTGGCCCACCCCGGTGAGCGGGCGGTTGCTCTCCTTGATGTGGAAGCCGGTTATGGTGACGAGCGTGTTCGGATCCGGCTGCCACTTCACGCCCGCCTCGAACTGCCGGCCGGTCTGCGGCTTCAGCGGGCTGCCGCTGCCGTCCGGCAAAGTGTTGCCGGTGATCGGCAGGAAGGATTCGGTGTAGCTGAAGAAGGGCGAGATGCCGGCACCGAGCTCGCCGATGATGCCGGCGCGGAAGGTGGTCGCCTTCGCCACCGTGTCCGGCGCGCCATCGGTCCGCACGCGATCCCGCCGGGCGCCGAGCACCACGGAGATGCGATCCCAGAAGCGGATCTGATCCTGCAGGTAGAGGCCGAGCTGCTTCTGCGATTCGCGCGTGGCATATTGATCCAGGGTCGGGATCGTCAGCGCGGCATAGTCGATCGCGTAGATGTCGATCACGTCGAAGCCGAAGCCGCCGCGCTTGCGCACCTCGTTCCAGCTATAGTCGATGCCGGCCAGCAGGGTGTGCTCCACCGCCGCGCCGGTGTGGAAGCGCGCCTGCACGTTGTTGTCGGTCGAGAAGACGTTGAGGCGGGCGACGCTGCCGTCGCTGTAGAGGCCGATCTGGCGGCGGGCGGCATCCAGATAGGGGTTGGTCGGGTTGCTGTAGCTGTCGGTATAATGGGTGAGGTAGGTGAGATCGCTGTCGATGTAGCGGGCCTTGAGGTTGAGGCGGACATTCTCGCCGAAACGCTGCGTCACGCTGCCGCCACCCTGGAGCGAGCGGCCGTCGTAGCGGTCCCATCCGGGCTTGCCGACGAACAGGAAGCGATCGAGCCGGGGGTTCGTGCCGTTCGGCAGCTTCGTGCCGACGACCGGCAGGAATTGCGAGGTCGAGCCGCCATCATCCTCCTGATAGAGGCCGAGCAGGGTGATGTCCGTATCGGGCGTCGGCTGCCAGCGGATCGACGGCGCGAACATCACGCGATCGTCCGGCACGTGATCGACATAGGTGTCCGCATCGCGCGCACGGCCGACGGCGCGCACCGCCAGCGTCTCGCCCAGCGCCAGGTTGACGTCGCCGAGCAGCTCCTTGCGGTTGTAGCTGCCGTAGACGGCGCTGATCTCGCCGCGCGTATCGAAATCGGGCGTCTTGGAGACGAGGTTGACGAGGCCGCCGATCGAGCCCTGGCCGAACAGCACGGACGCCGGCCCGCGCACGATCTCCACCCGCGAGAAATTGTACGGATCGGACGGGATCGTCGCATAATAGCTGAAGATGTCGCGCATGCCGTCGCGGAACTGGAGTGCGTCGATGCCGCGGATCACGAAGCCGTCGACGCGGGTGTCGCGGCCATAGGCATTGGCGGTGATGCCGGCGGCGTAGCGCACCGTATCGCTGATGTTGATCGCCCCCTGCGACAGGAACACGTCGTCCGTGATGACGGTGATCGGCTGCGGCGTCTCGATCAGCGGCGTCTCCGTCTTGGTGCCGGCGAACGTCTGCGTGCGGGTGGCGGTGACGAGGATCGTGTCCGCCCCCGGATCGGCAGCGGCGGCGGCATCGGCATCCGCCATCGGCGCGTCGGCGGCGGCCCAGGCGCACTGCGGCGCGAGCAGGCAGGCGGCGCCCGCGAGCATGATCGTCTTCATTCTTCGTCCCCTTATCCGCTTCGGGGGCGGCGCCTACAACCATTTGCGATGGATTCGCAATAGCACTTGTGGCAACGGCAGCGGGATGGAAGGTACGGGCGATACGGGTGGAGCGGTGAGAACGACGTCTCGATCGGGCAGGTGGATCCGGATCATGCTGGCGGGGCCGGGCGCGGTGATCGTGGCGCTGGCGGTGATGGCGGGCATGACGGCGTGGGTGCCGGGCGGCCGCGCCGGGATCGACAATCTGGTGCTGCCGCTGGTGCTGGTGCCCGCCGTCTGGGCAGCGCTGTTCTTCCACGCCTGTCTCGATCGCCGGCTCTGGCGCGTCGCGGTCGTCGCTCTGGGCCTGCTGGCCGTGCACGGCGCGTTCGTGGCGCATGCCTTCCTCAATCGTCCGCCCGCCGCGGGAAAGGCCGCCTCATGATCCACCTGCCCCGGGAAGAGACCAAGCTGATGGTGGCGGTGCACGGCTGGTCGGGCATCGTGCTCGGCCTGCTGCTCTACGCCGTCGTCCTCACCGGCACGGCGGCGGTGTTCGCCGAGGAAATCGGCGCCTGGTCGGCCGGCCATGTCGAGACGCGATCCGCCTTCACCCGGCCGATCGACCGCGTGGTTCGCGATCTCGCGGCGCGCACCCCCGTCCGCTACCATGAGGGCGTGAACCTGTTCGAGATCGGCGACCACGATCTCGGCGTCTTCTTCCACCGCGACGAGACGGATGCCGGCGGCAGGCTCGTCAGCCGCGGCGTCTACTATCAACTCGATCGCCAGGGCCGCGTCGCCGCCGCCCGGCACGGCACCGGCGAGGAAGTGTTCGGCCCGCGCAACGACGACGCGCTCAGCAGCTTCCTCGTCGATACGCATGTGCGCCTGCACATCCCGAACCCGTGGGGGCTGCTGCTCACCGGCATCCTCGGCCTGGCGATGCTGGTCGCCGCGATCTCCGGCCTGCTGATCCACCGGCACCTGCTGAAGGACATGTTCACGCTGCGCCGCCACGCCAATCCCGTGCTGGTGGATCGCGATCGCCACAGCGTCGCCGGCACGTGGAGTCTGCCGTTCGCCTTCGTGCTGGCGTTCACCGGCAGCTTCTTCTCCTTCTTCGGCACCGTGGGCGTGCCGATCGTGGCGATGGCGGCGTTCGGCGGCGACGTGCAGGCGCTGAGCGAGACGGTGTTCGGCAATCCGGGCAAGCCGGATCCGCGCCCGGCCGCGATGGGCGATCTCGATCGCATCGTGGCGGACGCGATCCGCCGCGCGGGCGACCCGCCGAGCTTCGTCTCGATCGAGAAGTTCGGCCGCGCCGATGCCGAGGTGACGAGCTTCCACCCGCCCCACGCGGGCGACATCGCGCCGGCGACCCTGCTGTACCATGGCGCCACCGGGGCGTTCGATCGCACCAAGCCGGCGATCGGCACCCGCCCATCCGCCGGCGGTACGATGGCGGCGATCATGTCGCCGCTGCACTTCGGCAATTTCGCCGGCATGGTCTCCCGCGCGATCTGGTTCTCGCTGGGTTTCGCGATGTGCTACGTCACCTTGACCGGCCTCAGGCTGTGGCTGGCGCGCCGGCGCGACGGGCCGCGCTCGCTCGACTGGCTCGATCGCGCCGTCTCGGTGGTGGGCTTCGGCCTGCCTCTCGCCCTGCTGGGCGCGGCGGCCGCCTTCCTGATCGCCATGCCGCACGGCGCGGCGGTGTTCTGGACGCCGGCCGCCTTCCTGATCGCCGCCGCCATGGCGATCGCGGGCGGCGTGTTCGCCCGCTCGCGTGCGGGGCTGGACGACGGGCTGCAGCTGGCCATGGGCGTGCTGATGGTTCTGCTGCCGCCGCTGCGCCTGTTCACCGGCGGGCCGGGCTGGGCGATGGCGATCGCGGCCGGCCAGCCGATCATCGCGGCGTGCGATCTCGCCTTCCTGATCGCCGGCGGCTGGGTGCTGTGGCGGGTGCTCGGCCACCGGCTGGCGGGCCGCCCGGCGCTGTCGCTGCAGCCGGCGGAATGACGATGCTGGCGCTGGCGGCGGTCGCCGCATCCGCCGCGCTGATCGTGGCGCTCTGCCTGGGCGATCCCAAGCGCCGCCGGTCCGCGCGGCTGCGGGGCGACGGCCACCGCACCACGACGCGCCGGCTGATCGCCGCCGCCATCTGCGCGCCGGGCGCGATCTGCGTCGTGCGCGGCGATGCCGCCGCCTTCCTGATCTGGCTCGGCGCATGCGGCGTGATCGGGTGGTTCGTCACCTTGTGCTTCGCGCGGCAGCGGAGCGGCGGGTAGGGCGGCTGGAGCGGTTTCGAGGCTACCTGCCGACTCGAAAACCGCTCCGGCCGACCCGACCCGCTTCGGGGCGCCGGGGTTGGGGGCGCCTACCCCGCCGCCGCGTGGGCCAGTGCGGCCAGCAGCAGCAGCGCCACGATGTTGGTGATCTTGATCATCGGGTTCACCGCCGGACCCGCCGTATCCTTGTACGGATCGCCCACGGTGTCGCCGGTGACGGCGGCCTTGTGCGCCTCCGATCCCTTGCCGCCGTGATTGCCGTCCTCGATATATTTCTTCGCATTGTCCCACGCGCCGCCGCCCGACGTCATCGAGATGGCGACGAACAGGCCCGAGACGATCACCCCCAGCAGCAGCGCGCCGAGCGCCGCGAACGCCGATTCCCGATCCGCCACCGCGAGGATGACGAAGTAGACGAGGATCGGCGCCAGCACCGGCAGCAGCGACGGCAGGATCATCTCCTTGATCGCCGCCCGCGTGACGAGATCGACGGTGCGGGCGTAGTTCGGCCGCGAGGTGCCGGCCATGATGCCGGGATTGTCGCGGAACTGAGCGCGCACATCCTCCACCACCGATCCGGCGGCGCGGCCCACCGCCGTCATCCCGAACGCGCCGAAGCTGAACGGCAGCAGCGCGCCCAGCAGCAGGCCGACGATCACATAGGGATTGGACAGCGAGAAGTTGACGACGAGGGTCGGGAAGAACTCCTTGAGGTCGGTCGTGTAGGCGCCGAACAGCACGAGCGCGGCGAGCGCGGCCGAGCCGATCGCATAGCCCTTCGTCACCGCCTTCGTGGTGTTGCCCACCGCATCCAGCGCATCGGTGCGCACGCGCACCTCCGGATCCAGGTCTGCCATCTCGGCGATGCCGCCGGCATTGTCCGTCACCGGGCCGTAGGCGTCGAGCGCCACGACCATGCCGGCCAGCGCCAGCATCGATGTGGCGGCAAAGGCGATGCCGATCACGCCGGCCAGCTGGTAGGCGGCGATCACCGCGATCGATATCGCGATCGTCGGCAGCGCCGGGCTTTCCAGGCTGACGGCCAGGCCCTGGATCACGTTGGTGCCGTGCCCCGTCTCCGACGCCTTGGCGATCGACTTCACCGGGCGGAAGTTGGTGCCGGTATAATATTCGGTGATCCACACCAGCGCGCCGGTGAGGGCGAGACCGATCATCATGCACCAGAACAGGTCCATGCCGGTGAAGCTGGGCGCCGCCGCCGCCACCGCGGCCGGCGCGCCGGTGCCGCCCGCCGCCTCCCGCGCGGTGGCGAGGTTCACGTTCAGATCGCCGAGCGTGTAGAGACTGGCGAAGTAGATCGCCGGCACCGCCAGCCCGACGGACACCCAGAACCCCTTGTAGAGCGCGCCCATGATCGACTGGCCGCGCCCGAGCCGGACGAAATAGGTGCCGATGATCGAGGTGATGATGCACACCCCGCCGACGATCAGCGGCAGGCTCATCAGCCGCGTCAGCTCCGCCGCGGTGCCGCCGATGGAGAGCGCGATCGACACCATCGTCACGCCCAGGGTGACGACATAGGTCTCGAACAGGTCGGCCGCCATGCCGGCGCAGTCGCCGACATTGTCGCCGACATTGTCGGCGATCGTCGCGGGGTTGCGGGGGTCGTCCTCCGGGATGCCCGCCTCCACCTTGCCGACCAGATCGGCGCCGACATCCGCCGCCTTGGTGAAGATGCCGCCGCCGAGCCGCGCGAAGATGGAGATCAGCGACGCGCCGAACGCCAGCGCGACCAGCGCGTCGACGACGACCCGGTCATCGGGCGCCAGCCCCTGCGGGCCGGTGAGATACCAGAAGAACAGGGAGATGGAGAGCAGCCCCAGCCCCGCCACCAGCATGCCGGTGACGGCGCCCGAGCGGAACGCCATGGTGAGGCCGCCCTGCAGCGATGTGCGCGCCGCCTCCGCCGTGCGGACGTTCGCCTTCACCGACACGTTCATGCCGACGAAGCCGGTCGCGCCGGACAGCAGCGCGCCGAGGATGAAGCCGATCGCGGACGTGCCGCCGAGAAAGTAGAAGACCAGCGCCGCCATCACGATGCCGACGATCGCGATGGTGCGGTACTGGCGGGCCAGATAGGCGCGGGCGCCTTCCTGGATGGCGGCGGCGATATCCTGCATGCGGGCGCTGCCGGGCGAGGCCGCGAGCACCTGGCGGCTCGTGACGAGCCCGTAGACGATGGCGATCAGACCGCACGCGATCGCCCAGTAGACGATTGGCATCCTCATTCCCCTTGTTCTTCGTCCGTCGCGGCCGAAACATGACGCAGAGGAACAGGGCCGTGCGGTTGGCGCGGAACATGCGGGGGTAAAAGGAGTTTGGCAAGCCGCCCGGCGGCAACCGCCTATTTGGGGCGCGGCTCCGTCAGCGTCTCGCCGGACATGTGGAGCCGGCCGGCGCGGCGGGCGCGCAGCGCCTCGCACAGCGTGCGGGCCGCGTTCCGCACCTCCTGCTGGATGGCGTCGTCGGCGTCCAGCTCCTCGTGGCTGGTCGCATAGGGCTTCCAGTAGCCGATATAGCGATCCAGTTCCGCCGAGGCGCCGGCGCTCTCCATGTGCATGAAGCGCATCCAGTCGCTGAGGGCGCGGCGGACGTTCTCCGCGCCTTCCACATCGCCGTGGACGACGACGGAGAACAGCCGGCCCTTCAGGTGCCGCGGATAGTTCCAGCCCTTCAGCTCCTCGCGCTTGGCCTCCTTGGCCTCCTTGCCGTGGGTCAGCGACGGATCGGGATTGCCGCCGTCGGCGCAGACCAGCCGGTCCATCATCAGCTTCAGGGGCGAGGTGGGGCTGTACCAGTTGACCGGCGTGACGATCATCACACCGTGCGCCTCCACCCACTTGGGGTAGATCTCGTTCATCACGTCCTGCGTCTGGCCCAGCGAGTAGTTGGGATAGCAGGAACAGGGCCAGTGGCAGAGCGCGGCGGCGGTGGAGAAGCACGCCTTGCAGGGGTGGATGTTGACGCCATATTCCGAGGCGAGGCGGCTGAGATCGAGGAACTCGGTGGCGATGCCGGCCTCCTCCAGTACCTCGCGCGCCAGCTGCACCAGCCGCCACGACTTGGAGAGTTCGCCGGGGCAGGTATGCTCGGAACGGGGCGAGCCGTTGATCAGCAGCACCCGCAGTGGCCCGGCCGCGTCGTCGTGGCGCAGCGTGGCCCGATCGATCGCCTCCTTTGCCGCGATCCAGTCCAGCGCCAGCTCATAGTCGGGATCGGCGAAGCCCGGCCCGGCCTTGCGCGTCTTCGGGCTCTTGCGCTCATGGGCATAGGCGTCCCACGCGGCATCGGCGACACGGTCCAGCTCGGCGCCGAGGGGAGCGAAGGCATCGTCCTGGAACTGGGAGCGGAAACGCCGCTTGAACTCCGCCTCGTCCAGGCGCGGGCTGGCCGATCCCTTGCGCGGCTCGGGCGCCAGGACGGTGCCCGTCAGCCGCTGTGCGATATCCTTGACCCGCATGTCTCGCTCTCCCGGCGGTAATGATCTGGCGGTGCGTGCCGGCCTCAGAGCTTGAACGAGAACAGCTCGGTGCGGATCGAGGGCGGCGCGCCGGGGGTGAACCATTGCGTGTCCTGGATGTGGCTCGCGGTGACGTAGATCGTCCCGTCCGGCCCCTCGGAGAAGGTGTCGGGCCAGCGCAGGCGCTTGTCCTTCAGCACCGTCTCCACCTTCGTCCCGTTCAGCCGGGTGATCGAATAGTTGCCGGGCGAGGTGATGTAGAGCACGCCGGCCTTGCTCATCCAGAGACCGTCGGCGACGTGCGTCGTCGCGACCGTCTTCACCGCCGCGGCGCGATCGGCCTCGCTCACGTCGGGCCGCAGCCGGGCTGTGTCGATCGCGTAGAGCGTCTTGCCGGTGAGCGCCTGCCAGTAGAGCGTCCTGCCGTCGTTCGAGATGGCGATGCCGTCCGACGCGAAGGCGGGCTGGCGTCCGTCCGGGCGGAGCAGGGGCTTGCCGTCTATCTCCACCGTCACCTTCTTGTCGATCTGGGTGAAGGGGTGGCCGTCCAGCGCACGGAAGGCCTTGCCGCTCTCGAGATCGACGACGATGATTGCGCCGCGCGTGCCGCTGTCGGTGATGTAGCCGATCCGTCCGTCCGGCGAGAAGCGGATGTCGTTCAGGTAGGTGCCCTGCAACGCCACGTCGGCCGGCACCGCGATCACCTTCGTCACCCGGTCGGTCGCGAGATCGATGCGGACGAGCTTGGGCGCGCCCTCCAATATCTTCTCGTTGCCGGGCGCGCCGGGATCGAGCACCCAGAGGTTGCCGTGCCCGTCCGGCACGATCGACTGGACGCAGACGAAGTGATCGCCGACCGGCAGCTCGTTGGCCTTGGCGTTGCGCCAGCTGTTCCACTTCGCATCTGGATAGGGCGCGAGCGAACCGTCCTTGCGGATCTCGGCGACGGAGATCGGCGCATCGTCCGTCCAGCGCGGGAAGTTGACGAAGCGCCGGCCGTCGGCCGTCACGGCGACGCCGGTCGCCTGATGATCGAAGCGCGCGACCTGGGTCAGCGGGCCGCGCGTCTGCGCGACGGCGGTGGCACCGGCGGTAACGGCGGCGATGGCGCCGGCCGCGGCGAGGCCGACGAGATAGGGTTTGGCTTTCTTCACGATCAGGCTCCGGTCGTTCATGTCTAAAAGGGTGGCGGGATCGCCGGCGAATAGCGCGGTAAGGTGGCGGGACACCGCGTCCGGCGCCTCCCGCTGGGCGAAGTGGCCGACGCCGGAGAGGGTGACGAAGGCGAACGGCCCGGCGAACTTCGCCGGCACGTCCTTTGCCGCCGATGGCGGGTTCACCCCGTCCACCGCGCCCTGCACGTAGATGGCGGGCAGCGACAGGGTGGCGGTCTCCCTGACCTTCTCCTCCAGCCAGCGGCTGGCGGGATCGGGCTCCGCCTCGTCCCAGCGGGCGCGGTAGCTGTGCAGGGTGATGTCGGCCCAGTCCGGCGCCTCGAACGAGCGGGCGACGCGCTCGAATGTCGTCTCGTCGAACCAGCCGGGCGGCGACCAGTTGACCCAGTGGATGTGGGCGAAGCCCTTGCGATCGTCGCGCACCGCCTGCGCGCCGCGCGCCGTCGCCATGAACCAGTGATACCATTGCCGCTGCGCCTGTTCGAACGGCGGCGTCGGCATACCGCCGAGACGCGGCGGGGTGCAGAGCATCGCCATCCGCTCGATCCGCTCCGGCCAGCCGACGGCCATGGCCTCCGCGGCGTTCGCGCCCCAGTCATGCCCCGCCACCATGAAGCGGTCGATGCCAAGGCCGTCCATCAGGGCGATCATGTCCATCGCCAGGATCGCGCTGTTGCCGGTGCGTGGGCCATCGCCGACGAAGCGCGTTTCGCCGAAGCCGCGCAGGGTGGGCACGATCGTCCGCAGGCCGGCCTCGTTCAGCGCCGGCACCACCTCGTCCCAGGTGGAGGCGTCGTCCGGCCAACCGTGGATCAGCAGCACGGCCGGGCCGTCGCGCGGGCCGGCGTCGCGATAGGCGATTTCGAGCGTGTCGGTCGTCAGGAAGGGCATGGCAGGGCTCGTAACGTCGGGAAGGGGCGGGCGGGTGCGCGGCATGCGCACCCGCCCGATCTTGGCTCAGGCCGCGATCACATCTTCATCAGCATCGCGATATGATCCTGCACTACGGGCACGATCGTGGCGGCGGTGGCCTTCAGCGCCGGCGCGGTGCCGCCTGCCGCATAGGCCTGCTGCACCGCCAGCGCCTGGCCGTGCGCGACCTTCTGCTGGGCGATGTAGGCGGCATCGCGCGCCGGCCCGGTCTCCGCCTTCAGCTGGGCGATCATCTCCGCCTGCGCGGGCATCAGCGCCGGCGGCGCGGCCTTCACCTTCGACTTGGCGGCGGCCGCCTTCACGTCCGCCGTGCTCTTGGCGTGCGCGCTCACCATCATCGTCGCGAAGGAGCGGACGTTGGGATCGGCGGTGGTCTCCAGCACGATCTGGCTGGATTGCCGCTCGTACAGGTCGCTGGCGCCGGCGGTGGCGACGTATTCGGCGGGCGTCATCGCCTGCGCCAGCAGCGGGGTGGCGGTGGTGCTGGCGGCGATTGCCGCGACGAGCAGATGCACTCTCATGATCGGGTTCCTCCTGATTGCGGGGTTCACTTGATCGCCGGGTCACTTGGCCTTGTCGAAGGCCTTCTTCAGCTGGCCGAAGGCGTATTGCTCGGCATCGTAGGCGCCGCGCACCACTGGCCCCATGCCGAAGAACTCGTGCGTCACGCCGGGGAAGGTGCGCTGCTCCACCTTGTCGCCGGCGGCGCGCATCGCCTGCGCCAGCGTCTCGCCATCCGAGCGGAGCGGATCGATCTGGGCGTTGACGATCGTCGTCGGCGGCAGGCCGCGCAGGTTCGCCTTCACCAGATTGACGCGCGGATCCATCTGATCGGCCATCGTCTTCGAGTAGTAATAGCCGAACCACGGCAGCATCGCGCCGTTCAGCGGCTTGGCGTTGGCGCTGTCCATGCGAGAGGGCAGCGTCTTGGCGCTGTTCGCGATGGGGTAGACCGACAGGATGTGAACGGGCGCCGCCAAGCCATTGTCCCGCGCGTAGATGGCGGTGGCGACGGCCAGGTTGCCGCCGGCGCTCTCGCCCGCCAGCGCGATCTTCGCCGGATCGCCACCCCATGACGCGGCGTTCTGCAGCACCCAGCGATAGGCGGCCGCCGCATCCTCATGCTGCGCCGGGAACTTGAACTCCGGCGCGTGGCGATACTCGACCGACACGACGATCGCGTTCAGCTGCTTGGCCATCAGCCGGGGCGCGGCATCGTAGGTGTTCACGTCGGCGATCACCCAGCCGCCGCCATGATAATAGACGATCACGGGCAGCGGCGTGGCCGCGTTCGCCGCCGCCGGCTTGTAGATGCGGCCGAACTGCATCGGATCGTCGCCATAGGGCTTGTCCATCGTGACCACCGCCGGGTCCGGCGCGGTCGACATGCCCTTCGCCCGCATCACCGCCTTCGCGCCATCGGCGGCGGAGGGCTGGATGCGCGCCTTGACCGGCGTCAGCGTCTCGATCGGCTTCGGGCCGAGCGCGGCGATCGCGTCCAGCACCGCCTGCATGTCGGCGGCGGCGGGCGCCGGCGCGGTCGCCGTCTTTGCCGGCGGGGGCGGCGGGGCCGCGTTGGTGGAGGTGGCGGATTGCGCGAAGGCGCCGGTGCCGGCCGCCAGAAGCCCAGTCAGCGCTATCGTGCGCGCGAAGTCCCTTACCTGCATCATCGCCATTCCCTCCTGTTGACAAATGGTTAGCCCCAGAACCGTCGTCGGACGGGATGTTTCCCAACATTACGCGCGCATGCCCGCGCAACCGGGAATAAGACCGGGGACAGGTGGGTGCGGGGAAGGCGCGCGGTGGCGGGTGAGCCTGCGGGGTCGGGGTCAGCGCGTCTCCGCCGACAGCCTGCTCATCAGGATCGCGGCGCGCTTGGCCTGGCGGGGGATGCTGGCGAGGTCCACCGTCTCGCCCGGCGCATGATCGCCGCGGCTGGCGGTGCCCAGGCCGACGAGCCCGTCGACGTCCGCCGCCACGAACGAGATGTCGCCGGCGCCGCGCCGTAGCGGATCGAGCGGCGGCATCTCGGCGAGGCCCAGGTCGCGGTTGATGCCGTTCAGCCGCGCCAGCAGCGCGCGGTTGCCCGCCGTTGGCGCCATCGCCGGATAGCCGCCGGGATCGAAGGCGATCCGCGCATCTGTGCCCGGCGCATGCGCGGCGACGATCGCCTGCATCTTCGCCTTCACCCGCCGGGTCTGCTCTTCCGACAGGGTGCGGAAATCGCCGCGCGCCACGGCGGTAGCGGGGATCACGTTCGTCTTGCCCGTGGCGCTGGCGCGCACGCCGTCCGGATCGAGCGTGGCGGTGGCGCCGCCGGCGATCAGGCCGACGTTGAACGTCAGGTTCGGCTCGGGCAGTTGCGTGCGGAACGCGGTGACGATGCGGGCCAGCTCGTTGATCGCGCCGTCGCCATGTTCGAGGTTGAAGATCAGCGAGGAGTGGCCGGTCCGCCCCGTGGCGGTCAGCGCCCAGCTGTTCGAGGACCGGCGCGCGATGGACCCCATGTCGCGCCCCTGCTCCACCACGAGCCCTTCGAAATCCAGCGCCGCGTCCGCCCGCTTCCCCGCCGCCACCAGATCGGCGCGGGCGACGTCGATCGGATCGCCGGCATCCTCCTCGTCGCCGGTCAGCACGATCTCGATATTGGCACTTGCCAGCGTGCCCGCCGCCTTCATCGCCCGCAGCGCACCGAGCATCACGACCATGCCGCCCTTGTCGTCGCCGGCGCCCGGCCCTTCGGCCTGATCGCCGCGACGCACGAAGCGCTGGAACGGCGAGTCCTTCTCGAACACCGTATCGAGGTGGCCGATCAGCAGCAGCCGCTTCGCGCCGGGCTTGCCCTTGTGGATCGCGATCAGGTGGCCGGCGCGCTTGGTGGAGGCCATCGGCCGCCACGTCACGGCGAAGCCCAGCGGCTCCAGCTCCGCGCGCATCATGCGGCCCACGGCCTCCACGCCGGCGAGGTTCATCGTGCCGCTGTTCACGTCCACCAGCCGCTGGAGGAGGGCGATCGAGCGTTCCTGCTCCGCATCCACCACAGCGGCGATCCGCCTCTCGGCCGGCGAGAGCGCCGCCGGCGCGGGTGCCGCGAGGAGGGCGGCGGCGATGAGGGCGAGGAAGCGCATGCGGCGATGGTAGCGCAAGGATGGCCGATGTCACCCTTGCCTTCGCCCGGGATCAGGTGCGCAGGCGGTAGCCGGTGCGGAAGATCCAGGTGATCGCCGCGATGCAGCCGAGCATGAACAGCAGGGTCAGCCCCGCGCTCAGCCGGATGTCCACGTCGCTGGTGCCGTAGAAGGCCCAGCGGAAGCCGTTCACCAGATAGACGATCGGGTTGAACATCGTGATCGTGCGCCACGGCTGGGGCAGCATGTCGATCGAGTAGAAGGTGCCGCCCAGGAACGTCAGCGGCGTCACCACCATCAGCGGCACCACCTGCAATTTCTCGAACCCGTCCGCCCACAGGCCGAGGATGAAGCCGAACAGGCAGAAGCTCACCGCGATCAGCAGCAGGAAGGCCGCCGCCCACACCGGGTGAACGATATGGAACGGCACGAACAGGCGCGCCGTCGCCAGGATGATGAGGGCGAGGATCACCGATTTGGTCGCCGCCGCGCCGATATAGCCGAGCAGGATCTCCACCGTGCCGACCGGGGCCGAGAGCAGCTCGTAGATCGTGCCGGTGAAGCGCGGCAGGTAGATGCCGAACGAGGCGTTGGCGATGCTCTCCGACAGGATCGTCAGCAGCATCAGGCCGGGGATGATGAAGGCGCCGTACGGCACGCCGCCCACCTCCTGCATGCGGCTGCCGATCGCCGAGCCGAACACGATGAAGTAGAGCGAGGTCGTCAGCACCGGCGTGAAGAGGCTCTGGAACAGGGTGCGCCAGGTGCGCGCCAGCTCGAACATGTAAAGCGCCCGCGCCGCCCGCCAGTTCATGCCCGCCGCTCCACCAGATCGATGAAGATGTCCTCCAGCGAGCTGCGCCGCGCATCGAGCGTGCGATAGTCGATGTCGAGCTCGTCCAGGCGGCGGACGAGGGCGGCCAGGCCGCGCACCTCCGCCTCCCCGGCGGTGATGGTATAGGCCAGCGTGCAGCCCTCGTCCTCCAGCGAAAGCGGCCAGTCCACCAGATCGGCCGGCAGCGCATCGAGCGGGCGGGCGAGGGCGAAGCGCGCCTCCGTGCGGCCCAGCTTCGCCAGCAGCGCCTGCTTCTCCTCCACCAGGATGATCTCGCCCTTGTCGATCACGCCGATGCGGTCGGCCATCTCCTCGGCCTCCTCGATATAATGGGTCGTGAGGATGATCGTGACGCCGTCGTCGCGTAAGCTGCCGATCAGCTTCCACATGTCGCGGCGCAGCTCCACGTCCACGCCGGCGGTCGGCTCGTCGAGGAACAGGATGTCGGGCTCGTGCGCCAGCGCCTTGGCAATCAGCACGCGGCGCTTCATGCCGCCGGAAAGCTCCATGATCTTGGCGTCGCGCTTGTCCCACAGCGAGAGCGAGCGCAGCACCCGCTCCACCACCGCCGGATCCTTGCGCTTGCCGAACAGCCCGCGCGAGAAGGCGACGGTGTGCGCGACATGCTCGAACATGTCGGTGGCGAGTTCCTGCGGCACGAGCCCGATGCGCGCGCGCACCTTGCGCGGATTCGCGGCGATATCGATGCCCTCCACCGTCATCGTGCCGCCGGTGGGCCGCACGAGCCCGCAGACGGCGCCGATCAGCGTCGTCTTGCCGGCGCCGTTCGGCCCGAGCAGGGCGAAGATCTCGCCGCGGCGGATCTCCAGATCCACCGATTTCAGCGCCTGGTGGCCGCCTGCATAGGTCTTCGACAGGCCGGCTAGGGAGAGGATGGTCGACACGCGGCGGACCATGCCCGGCCGACACGGCGGCGTCTACCGCGCCGCGGTTTCCGCTTGTGCGGCGTGCCGGTGACGCGCGAGATTGCGGGAAAGCGGAAGGAGAGGCGGATGCCGGGCGATCGTGAGGGCCGGATGCTGCGCTGGCTGTTCCTCGGCGCCGGCGTGTACGGGCTGCTGGCCGTCGCCCCGCTGTGGCTGCGGCCGGCGGGCGCCGATGGCGCCGCCGCCTTCTTCCGCTACGCCTTTGCGGGCGCCGCCGGCGCGACGCAATTGCTCTACCTCGCGATCGGCAGCGACTTCCGCCGCTTCCGCCCGCTGATCTGGGTCGGCGTGGCGAGCAAGCTCTCCTTCGCCATCCCCTGCCTGCTGCTAATCGGCGAAGGTCGTTTGGACCCCGCCATGCTGCCCTTCGCGATCATCGACCTGCTGCTGGCGGCGGCGTTCGCGGCGGCGTCGGCGATGACGCGGCGTGGCTGAGCCGTAACGAAAAAGACCCGCCTCTCCCGGTTGAGAGGCGGGTCTTTCTCGTGGCTATCGCCGGTCGCCTCAGAAGGTGAACCGGGCGCCCACGCGGATCTGGTACAGCGACTGGCGCGACGAGATCACGTTCTGGGCCGAGGGCTGTGTGTTCGGCGAGGTATAGCGATACTGCGCGCAGGCTTGGCCGGAGTTCGCCGTCTGCTGCGCCGCGGTTGGCGCGGTACCCGTGGCAACCGGCGTTGTCAGGCACTGCACCCGCACCGCCGGAATGGTGTACGGGAACGAATATTCCCGGATCTGGCCCCACTTCTTGTTTATCAGGTTGGTGAAGTTCTCGATATCCATGAACAGCTGGATACGGCTGCCGCCGACGCCGGTCGGTATCTCCTGCGCAACGTGCAGATCGAGCTTCGTGAACCACTTCGAGTTGAAGGCGTTGCGCGGGGCGATCTTGCCCCGATACTTGTCCAGTCCGGTCGAATTGATGAGCTGATCGAGCGCCGCCTGTGTGGCCGCGCTGTCGTATGAAACGAGCGCGTCCGTCGTGGAGGTCGGCACGTACAGCAGGTAGCGGGTGTTCGAGCCCGCCGTCCCGAAGATCGGGCTGCGCGCGGTCGACGTATCCTGCATCGTGTAGCTGTACGGCTTGCCGATGCGGGTTTCGCCGAACAGCGAGATGGTCGACTTGTAGTCGCCGAAGAAGGCGTGATCGACGGTCACGCTGTACTTGATGTTGTGCTTAACCTCGTCGTTCGAGATGCCGTAGGCCGCGCCGTTGGCATCGAGGAACGCGCCGTTGCCGTAGTTCGAGCCGGCCGTGGACGAGGTGGCCGGTGCCTGATCCTTGACGTCCTGATAGGTATAGCTGGCGCTGAGATCGAGGCCGAAATCGAAGCGCTTGTCGACACGCGCGACGGCGATGTAGCTGCGGCCCTTCTTCGTGTTGGTCAGGAACAGATCCTGCCCTGTATCCGCGAAGTTCGTGACCGAGGCGTAGCGGATCCGACCGTCGGGCGTGCGCAGCGCCGTTGGCGTCACGCGCAGATCGGTGAAGAATACCTGGTTACGCACTGCGGAGTAGAGCAGGTCGCCGCCGAACCGCCAGCCGCCGCCGAGGAAGTTGTCGAACTCCGGCGTCCAGTCCGCCGAGAGCGTCGCACGCCACTGGGACGGGATCTTGAAGCTCGGATCCAGCGCGTTGGTGGTGGCAAGCGTCGAGGAGGAGGCGCTGCCGAGCAGCGTGTTCGCCGCCGCCGGTATGGTTGTGCCGTTGACATTGGTCAGCGAGGCGGCACCCGTCGCGTTCGCCGTGGCGCCGGTCTGGCCGGTCACGGTGTAGCTGGTCGAGTTGTTGTTCTGCCGGATATCGACCGAGTTCGTCAGGAAGCCCGTGTTCGAGAAGCTGTTGGACACGTACACGTCCGGCGAACCACCCGAGAAGATGCCGCCGCCGCCGCGCAGCGTCAGCGTGCTGGTCGGCCGGAAGTCGACGCCGATGCGCGGCTGGAACACGCCGAGACCGTTGGTATAGGTGGCGTTGGTGAAGCCGTAGCGGGCGAGGAAGTTCTGGTTCAGCGCGGGGCGGCTGTCACCGCCGAACAGATCGTAGCGGAAGCCGTAGGCGAGCGTCAGCATGTCGTTGATCCGCCACGTATCCTGCACACCGGCGGTATAGGACTGATAGCGGAACCGGGCCGCGCCATCCGCCGGATCGAGTGACGGCACGGCGTTGCCGTAGCGCAGCCGTTGCGCGTTGCCGCGGGAGAAATCGTCGATCGAGTCGAAATAATAGTCGCCGGCGGTGCGCTGAACGAAGAGATTGAAGATCTTCGTATCCGAGAACTCACCGAAGATGCGCAGATCGTGGTTGTTCTGGGTCAGTCGCGCCTGGACGAGGCCGCCATAGGTGCGGCTTGTCAGCTGATTGGACTGCCGCGAGATATCCGGTCCGAACGAGACGGTGCCGAAACCCGACTGACAGGCGAGCGACAGGTCGTTGCCGGTGCCGGAAGTAGCCATGCCGCGATCGGAGGTCGGCGCGGTGCAGACCTGGAACTGCGCGAAGCCACGACCGAGGATCGGATCCTGACCGCGCTTGTAATCCTTGTAGAAGCCGCGAACCTCGGTCGAGAAATCGTCCGACCATTCGGAGTTCAACTGGGCGACGCCGGTGTGCAGCCGGTTCGATCCGACATAGCCGTTCGATTCGAGGCCCAGGCCGGGCGCGTTCGCCGTGCCGCTGGCGGCGCCGACGTTAGAATTCTGGTTAAAGCGGATCTCGTCCTTGGTGTAGATGTAGGTGATCGAGGCGCGCTGCGTTTCAGACAGGTTCGCGTCGAGCTTGGCGACGAGGCGATCGTCGCGGTCGCCGTTGTTGTCCAGCACGCCGCCGGTGTCGTAATTGTAGCGGCTCTTGGCGAGACCCTGGATCTGGGTGAGCTGGGCATCGGTGATGTTCGGGATCACGGTTCCGGCATTGTCACCTGCCGTGCCTTCCGCGATCGGCAGGCCGGCGCGTATCCGCTCGCCTGCGACCATGAAGAACAGCCTGTCCTTGATGATCGGACCGCTGATCTCGGCGCCATAATTCTGGTACTTGAAGTTCGGCAGGTTGATGCGTCCGGTCGGAACGCCCGGGCCGGCCTTGGTCTTGTCGCCGGTCAGCTCGTCAGACGAGTAGGCGTAGAAGCCCGTGCCGTGGAACTCGTTCGTCCCGGATTTCAGGATCGCGTTGATCGCGCCGCCCTGGAAGTTGCCCTCGCGCACGTCGAACGGCGCTACCTTCGTCTGGAACTGGCCGATCGCGTCGAGCGGCACCGGCGAGCGGCGGGTCGGCAGGCCATCGGGGTTGAGGCCGAAATTGTCGGTCACCGGCACGCCGTCGATCGAGAAGCGGTTGAAGCGCGCATTCTGGCCGGCGAAGCTGACCGCTCGGCCACTGCCTTCCGAATAGTCGAGTCGCGCAAACGGATCGCGGCGCATCAGATCGCGAATGTCGCGGTTGACGGTGGCGACGGTGGCGATCTGCTCTGCGGTGAGCACCGTTGCCGGTCCTTGGCTCACGGTGCGGGCGCCCACGATGCGCGAGGCGGTTACGACGATGTCCTGCGCACCCGCGTCCGCTGCCGTCAGTTCGATCGGCAGATCATACGCCTGGGCGACGACCGTGTAGACGTCCGTCACGCTTGCATTGGTGAAGCCGGGCGCGGAGACGCTGACGGTGAACGGCCCGCCCACCCGGAGGCCGGACGCGTTGAAACTGCCGTTGGCATCCGTCGTCGCGGTGGCGCGCGTGCCCGACGGCACGTTCAGGATCGTGATCTCCGCGCCGGCCACTGGCGCGCCGGCGCTCGATACGGTGCCGCGGATGGTGGAGGTGGTTTCCTGGGCGTGGGCGGCGGACGCCGCCATGACGAGCGCGATGCCCGCGCTTCCCGCTAGAAGATGACGCATGTTCTGGTGCCCCCTTTAGGCATGATCTGGACCCGCTCACCGCCCGCGGCAGGCCGCCGGGCATGTGCCTTGCGGTCGCCTACCGCCGCATGGGGGTCGTGCTGATGACGCAGATGCAGCATGATCATGACATTTATGTTGCAGGAGTGTTGCGATGCCGGGAACCAGACGGCGCCTGACTTAAAGCCGCAAATTACTCGATCACGTGACTATTGGGCCACACTCTCGGCCCCCGTTCCTTCGCACTCGCACAAAGGCTTCTTCCACGATTGGCCATCGAGGCGTGAGGCGAGGGGGGAGGCGCCGCACTCATGCCAATCGCCGCCTGCGCTCTCCCGTCCACCAGATGCGAAGATCTTTGGTATCGATAACATTTTCATCTTGCCATGCGCGAGGGCGGTGTTCCACTTACGTGACATCCCGTAAGCTGCGGATGGCGGACGAAGGTAAGGAGATGTGATGACGCGCGCGGCCAACGCATTGCTGCTGTTCGGGGCGACCGGCGATCTCTCGCGCCGGATGCTGCTGCCATCGCTCTACAAGCTGGATGCGGACGGCCTGCTGCCGGCGGACTTGACGATCGTCGCCACTGCCCGCAGCGATCTGGACGAGGCCGGCTTCCGCGCCGCCGCCGATGCCGCGCTGACCCGGTTCGTCGATGGCGATCGCCTGTCGGCGGACGCGGTGGCGCGGTTCATCGCCCGGCTGCGCTACGTGGCAGTCGACGCGTCCGATCCCGCCCAGTTCGCCGGGCTGGCCGATGCGGTGGGGCAGCGCCGGGGCGACATGGCGATCTTCCTCTCCACCGCGCCGCAGCTGTTCGAGCCGACGATCGCGGGGCTGGCCGCCGCCGGCCTGGCCGACGAGCATGTGCGGATCGGGCTGGAAAAGCCGCTGGGCACCGATCTCGCCTCCTCGCGCTTCATCAACGATGCGGTGGCGGCGGTGTTTCCGGAGGGCCGGACCTACCGGATCGATCATTATCTGGGCAAGGAGACGGTGCAGAACCTGCTCGCCCTGCGCTTCGGCAATGGCCTGTTCGAGCCTTTGTGGAACGCGGGCGGGATCGATCACGTCCAGATCACGGTCGCCGAGACGGTGGGGCTGGAGGGCCGCGTCGGCTTCTACGACGGCGCCGGCGCGCTACGCGACATGGTGCAGAACCACATGCTCCAGCTGCTCGCTCTGGTCGCCATGGAGCCGCCGGCGCAGTTCGACGCGACGGCCGTGCGCGACGAGAAGGTGAAGATCTTCCGCTCGCTCCGCCGGATCGGCGCGGCGGAGGCGGCGACCCACACCGTGATCGGCCAATATGGCGCCGGCGCCGTCGGCGGCGCGGTGGTGCCGGGCTATGCCGACGAGCTGGGCCAGCCCTCCGCCACCGAGACGTTCGTCGCGATCAAGGCGCATGTCGACAATTGGCGGTGGAAGGGCGTGCCCTTCTACCTGCGCACCGGCAAGCGGCTGCCGGCGCGCCACTCGGAGATATTCATCCAGTTCAAGGGCGTGTCGCACTCGATCTTCGCCTCGCGCGGGGCGGTGGTGCAGCCGAACAAGCTCGTCATCCGGCTGCAGCCGGAGGAGACGATCAAGCTGCTGGTGATGGCCAAGAAGCCCGGCCTCGATCGCGACGGCATCCGCCTGCGAGAGGTGCCGCTGAACCTGGGCATGGCCGATGCCTTTGCCGACACGCGCCGGCGGATCGCGTACGAACGGCTGCTGCTGGACCTGATCGAGGGCGACCCGACGCTGTTCGTGCGCCGCGACGAGGTGGAGGCGCAGTGGGAGTGGGTGGACGGCATCCGCGCCGGCTGGGAGGCGAACGCGATGACGCCGAAGGCCTATGCGGCGGGCACCTGGGGCCCGTCCGCCGCGATCGGGCTGACCGAGCGGGATGGAGTGACCTGGCATGACTGACCTGAACCCGGCCGTTGCGGCGGTGACGGCGCGCATCGTCGAGCGATCTAAGCCTAGCCGCGACCGCTATCTGGCTCTCGTCGCCGCCGCCCGCGATCGCGGATCGGAGCGCGGCAATCTGGCGTGCGGCAACCTCGCCCACGGCTTCGCCGCCGCCGGTGAGGACAAGCCGGCGATCCGCGCCGGCAACGCGATGAACATCGGCATCGTCACCGCATATAACGACATGCTCTCCGCCCATCAGCCTTATGGCGGCTACCCCGATCGGATGAAGCTGTGGGCGCGCGAGGTGGGCGCCACGGCGCAGGTGGCGGGGGCCACGCCGGCCATGTGTGACGGCGTGACGCAGGGCCAGCCGGGCATGGAGCTGAGCCTGTTCAGCCGCGACACGATCGCCCTCTCCACCGCCGTCGCCTTGAGCCACGGCATGTTCGAGAGCGCGGCGCTGCTCGGCATCTGCGACAAGATCGTGCCGGGGCTGCTGATCGGCGCACTGCGCTTCGGCCACCTGCCGATGATCCTGGTGCCGGCCGGGCCGATGCCCTCCGGCCTCGCCAACAAGGAGAAGCAGCGCATCCGCCAGCTTTATGCCGAGGGCAAGGTGGGCCGGGCGGAGCTGCTGGAGAGCGAGAGCGCCTCCTATCACGGCGCCGGCACCTGCACCTTCTACGGCACGGCCAATTCGAACCAGATGATGATGGAGGTGATGGGCCTGCACATGCCGGGCGCGGCCTTCGTCAATCCCGGCACGAAGCTGCGCCAGGCGGTGACGCGCGCCGCCGTGCACCGCCTTGCCGCGATCGGCTGGGATGGCGACGACTACCGCCCGCTCGGCCGCTGCGTGGACGAGAAGGCGATCGTCAACGCCTGCGTCGGCCTGCTGGCGACGGGCGGATCGACCAATCACGCGATCCACATTCCCGCCATCGCGCGCGCGGCCGGCATCGTGATCGACTGGGAGGATCTCGATCGCCTGTCCGCCGCCGTGCCGCTGATCGCGCGCGTCTATCCCAACGGGTCCGGCGACGTGAACCACTTCCAGGCAGCGGGCGGCATGGCCTGGGTGATCGCCACCCTGCTCGATGCCGGCATGCTCCACCGCGACATCATGACGGTCGCCGGCCGCGACCTGCGCGACTATGCCGCCGATCCCGTTCTGGCGGAGGATGGCGAGGCGCTGGCGTGGCGCCCGGCGCCCGACGCCCCGCTCGATCAGGCGATGCTGCGGCCCGTCGCCGATCCGTTCCTGCCGGATGGCGGCATGCGGCTGGTGCGCGGCAATCTGGGCCGCGGCACGATGAAGACCAGCGCCGTCGATCCGGCGCGCTGGACGATCGAGGCGCCGGCGCGGATCTTCTCCGATCAGGATCAGGTGCTCGCCGCGTTCAAGGCGGGCGAGCTGGAGCGCGACGTGGTCGTCGTCGTCCGCTTCCAGGGGCCGCGCGCCAACGGCATGCCGGAACTGCACAAGCTGACCCCGCCGCTGGGCGTGCTGCAGGACAAGGGCTGGCGCGTGGCGCTGGTGACGGACGGGCGCATGTCCGGCGCATCCGGCAAGGTGCCGGCGGCGATCCACGTGAGCCCGGAGGCGCTGGGGGGCGGCCCGCTGGCGCGCCTGCGCGACGGCGACGTCGTCCGCGTGTCAGGCGACGACGGCACGCTGGACGTGGCCGTATCGGCCGAGGAATGGGCGGCGCGCGTGCCCGCGCCGCCGCCGCCGGCGCCGCTGGGCACCGGGCGCGAGCTGTTCGCCTTCATGCGCCACGGCGCCGACGATGCGGAGAAGGGCGGGTCGGCGATGCTGGCGGCGATGGAGGAGGTGGCTTGAGCGGATCGGAGCGCATCGTCGCGGTCGATCTCGGCGGCACCCACGCCCGCTTCGCCATCGCCACGATCGACGACGGGCGCGTGCTGGCGCTGGAGCATGAGGCGACCTTGCGGACGGCCGAGCATGCCAGCCTGCAGACGGCCTGGCAGAGCTATGCCGCGTCGCTCGGCGCGCCGCCGCCGCGCGCCGCCGCCATCGCCATCGCCGCGCCCGTGACCGGGGAGGTCATCAAGCTCACCAACAATCCGTGGATCATCCGGCCGGCGCAGATTTCGGGGACGCTCGGCGTCGACCGTCACGTGCTGGTCAACGATTTCGGCGCCGTCGGCCACGCCGTGGCGCAGGTGGGGCCGGAGCATCTGCGCCACCTCTGCGGGCCGGACCGGCCGTTCGACGCGGAGGGCGCGATCAGCATCGTCGGCCCCGGCACGGGCCTGGGCGTCGGCCTGCTGCTGCGGCGGGAGGGCGGCGCGCACGTGATCGAGACGGAGGGCGGCCACATCGATTTCGCGCCGCTCGACACGCTGGAGGACGCGATCCTCGCGCGGCTGCGCGGGCGCTACCGGCGGGTGTCGGTGGAGCGGATCGTCTCCGGCCCGGGCCTCGCCAACATCCACGAGGCGCTCGGCGCGATCGAGGGGCGGCCGGTGGCGACGTTCGACGACAAGGCGCTGTGGACGGCGGCGCTGGCGGGCGAGGACAGCCTGGCCGCCGCCGCGCTCGATCGCTTCTGCCTGATCCTCGGCGCGGTCGCCGGCGACATCGCGCTGGCGCAGGGTGGGCGGGGCGTGGTGATCGCCGGCGGCCTGGGCCTGCGCCTGGCCGATCGCCTGCCGCGCTCCGGCTTCGCCCTGCGCTTCCGCGCCAAGGGCCGGTTCGAGGCGCGAATGGCGGAGATCCCGGTCAAGCTCATCACCCATCCGCAGCCGGGCCTGCTCGGCGCCGCCGCCGCCTTCGCCCAGGAGAATGACTGACATGACTGATCCCGCGCCGAATCCTGAAGCCGATATCGCGGCGGTGATGACGCTGGCGCCGGTGATCCCGGTGCTGGTGGTGCAGGAGGCGGCCCACGCCCGCCCGATCGCCGAGGCGCTGGTCGCCGGCGGCGTGCCGGCGCTGGAGGTGACGTTGCGCACCCCCGCCGCGCTGGAGGTGATCGCCGAGATGGCCGGGGTGCCGGGCGCGATGGTCGGCGCCGGCACCGTCACCAACGAGGCGCAGCTGGATGCGGCGATCACCGCCGGCGCGCGCTTCATCGTCAGCCCGGGCCTCACCGAGCGGCTGGGCCGCGCCGCGATCGAGCGCGGCATCCCCTTCCTGCCCGGCACCGCCAACGCCGCCGACATCATGCTGGGCCTCGATCTCGGCCTCACCCGCTTCAAGTTCTTCCCGGCGGAGGCGGCCGGCGGCACGAAGGCGCTGGCGGCGCTGGCGGCGCCCTTCTTCCAGGCCCGCTTCTGCCCCACCGGCGGCGTCACCCAGGCGAGCGCGCCGGAATGGCTGGCGATACCGGCCGTCACCTGCGTCGGCGGCAGCTGGCTGGTGCCGCCGGGCGAGCCGGACCGCGCCGCGATCGAGGCGCGCGCACGCGCGGCCGCGGGCCTGCGCGCGGTATAAGCGGACGGCGGCTCGCCAATCGGCGTCGGGCGCTCTAGGAAGCGGAGGCGCGTGGCAGAACCCGCCACGTTCCTCTGACGGAGCCCGCCTTGCCGACCGCAGATCCCGCGCTTCCCGCGCCCGCCTCAACCGGCATCGCCGGCCTCGACAACGTGCTGGGCGGCGGCCTGACGCCGGAGCGGCTGTATCTGGTCGAAGGGACGCCCGGCACCGGCAAGACCACGCTCGGCATGGGCTTCCTCCTCGCCGGCGCGGCCGCCGGCGAGACCGGCCTCTACGTCACCCTGTCCGAGACCGAGGCCGAGCTGCGCGCCGTCGCCGCCACCCACGGCTGGTCGCTCGACGCCATCAACCTGTTCGAGATGGTGCCGGAGGCGGGGTTCGCCGAGGAGCAGGAGCAGACCCTGCTGCACCCGAGCGAGGTGGAACTCGGCGAGACGGTGCGCGGCGTGATGAGCAA
The DNA here is from genome assembly GCF_009739515.1 of Sphingomonas profundi. NCBI lineage: Bacteria > Pseudomonadati > Pseudomonadota > Alphaproteobacteria > Sphingomonadales > Rhizorhabdaceae > Alterirhizorhabdus > Alterirhizorhabdus profundi. Next base: position 3,009,299 of record NZ_CP046535.1, on the reverse strand, counting down.
GGTGGAGGCGCTGCGCCCGCAGCGGGTGGTGATCGACAGCCTCTCCGAACTGCGGCTGCTGGCGCAGAGCGCGATCCGCTACCGCCGCCAGATCCTGGCGCTGAAGCACTTCTTCTCGACGCGGCGCTGCACCGTGCTGGTGCTGGACGACAAGAGCTCGGAGGAGGGCGATCTCCAACTGCACAGCATCGCCCACGGCGTGATCGCGCTGGAACAGACGCTTTCCGGCTTCGGCGCGCAGCGGCGGCGGATGCACGTGGTGAAGATGCGCGGCCTGCGCTACCGCGGCGGCTACCACGATTTCGAGATCGAGCGCGGCGGCCTCGCCGTCTACCCCCGCCTCGTCGCGTCGGAGCATCGCGGCGACACCGAGGACCGGATCGTCTCCACCGGATCGTCCGAGCTGGACGCGCTGCTGGGCGGCGGACTGGTGCCGGGCACGGCGACGCTGTTCAGCGGCCCCGCCGGCGTGGGCAAGACGACCACGACCGTGCAGTGCATGGTGGCGGCGCTGGAGCGCGGCGAGAGGGCAGCCTACTTCCTGTTCGACGAGCGTCTGCCGACGCTGCTCAAGCGTTCGCGCACGCTCGGTATGGATCTCCAGCCGTTCATCGACGAGGGCCGGCTGCACATCCGCGCGATCGATCCGGCGGAGCTCTCGCCCGGCGAGTTCGCCAATGCGGTGCGCCAGGCGGTGGAGGAGGACGGCGCCGGCACGATCGTGATCGACAGCCTGAACGCCTACCTGCAGGCGATGCCGACCGAGAAGTTCCTGACCCTGCAGATGCACGAACTGCTCGGCTATCTGGGCGAGCATGGCGTCGTAACCCTGCTGATTCTGGGCCAGCATGGCCTGGTGGGCGATATCCGCGCGGAAGTGGACATCAGCTATCTGGCGGACAGCGTGGTACAGCTGCGCTTCTTCGAGGCATTCGGCGAGATGCGGCAGGCGATCTCCGCCATCAAGACGCGCACCACCCAGCACGAGCGGACCATCCGCGAGTTCCGCATTGACGGCAACGGCTTGACTTTGGGCGAGCCGCTGATCGCCTTTCAGGGCGTATTGACAGGCGTGCCGGTATTCCGCGGCGATGGCGCGGCACTGATGGGGGATACGGGCGGGGACGTACGCGTTCAGTCCGGTTGATGGAAAATCGCGTCCTCATTCTGGCTCCGCGGGGACGCGACGCGCAGGTCGCCTGTGACCTGCTGCAACGTCATGATTTCGCTTGCCACGTCTGCCCCGATGTGGACGGCTTCGTCGCCGGGCTCGAGGCCGGCGCCGGCGCCGCGCTCGTCACCGAGGAGGCGCTGGCCGCCGGCGATCGCCTGGCCCTGACGCGCTGGCTGGAGGCGCAGCCGCCATGGTCCGACATTCCGATCGTCGTGCTGGCCAATGGCGACAAGACGCCGCGCACGGCGCTGGCGCGGGCCGTGCTGGAGGATCTCGGCAACATCGTCCTGCTCGAACGGCCGCTCCATGCCGATGCGATGGTTGGCGCGGTGCGATCGGCGCTGAAGGCGCGGCGCCGGCAGTATGAGATCCGCGCCTTCGCCGAGACGCTGGAGCGATCGGTGGAGGCGCGCACGCGCGAGCTGGCGGCGGCGCGGGACACGCTGGAGGTGGCGATGGGCGCCGCCGGCATGGGCAGCTGGGATCTCGATCTCGTCACCGGGGCGATCGAGCATTCGTCGCGCCACGACGAGATATTCGGCTACGACGCGCCGCCCGAACGGTGGACCAGTGCCGAATTCATCGCCCATGTCGAGCCGGCGGAGCGGGCGGCGGTGGCGCGTGCCTCGTCCGAGGCGGTGAGCAGCGGGTTGCTCGACATCGAATGCCCGATCCGCGCGGCGGACGGCAGCGCCCGCTGGATCGCCGTGCTGGGCCGCGTGCGCCTCGACGAGGACGGCACGCCGCTGCGCATCACCGGCGTCGTCTCCGACATCACGGCGCGCAAGGAGGCCGAGACGCGGCTGGCGCAGGCGCAGAAGATGGATGCGATCGGCCAGCTGACCGGCGGCGTGGCGCATGATTTCAACAACCTGCTGACGCCGATCGTCGGCAGCCTGGATCTGCTGCGCCGCCGGCTGGGCGAGGACGAGCGCGCCAGCCGGCTGGTGGAAGGCGCGATGCAGGCGGCCGAGCGCGCCGCGACGCTCACCCAGCGCCTGCTCGCCTTCGCCCGCCGCCAGGCGCTGCAGCCGCGCGCGGTGGACGTTGGCGAGCTGATCGACGGCCTGGTCGATCTGGTGCGCCGCTCGCTCGGCCCGACGATCAACGTCGTGCTGGTGGTGCCGCGCCACCTGCCTGCCGCCCGCGTCGATCCGAACCAGCTGGAGCTGGCGCTGCTGAACCTGGCGATCAACGCGCGCGACGCGATGCCCGGCGGTGGCCGGCTCACGCTCGCCGCCTCCGTCGTGGCGGTGGGGGAGGGGCATCCGGCGCGGCTCGCGCCCGGCAGCTATATCCGCATCGTCGCGGCCGACACCGGCATCGGCATGGACGAGGCGACCCTGGCGCGCGCGATCGAACCGTTCTTCTCCACCAAGGGCGTCGGCAAGGGCACGGGCCTCGGCCTCTCGATGGTCCACGGCCTCGCCGCCCAGTCCGGCGGCACGCTGGAGATGTCGAGCGTGGTCGGCGCCGGCACGCAGATCACGCTGTGGCTGCCCGCGACGGACGAGGCCGCATCCGCCGCCAGCGAGGCCGCCGGCGAGCCGCCGGCCGCGCGGCGTCCGGCCAAGGTGCTGCTGGTGGACGACGAGGAGCTGGTGCGCAGCGCCACCGCCGACATGCTGCGCGATCTGGGCTATGTGGTGGTCGAGGCGGGATCCGCGGCGCAGGCGATCGCGGCGCTGCGCGGCGGCATCGGCGCCGAGGTGCTGGTGACGGACTATCTGATGCCGGGCATGACCGGCGCGGCGCTGATCGCGGAACTGCGCGCCGCCGATGCCGCGATCCCCACCCTGCTGATCACCGGCTACGCCAATGCCGGTGAGGATGTGCCGGCCGACGTGCCGCGCCTCGCCAAGCCGTTCCGCCAGGTCGATCTGGCGGCGCGCATTGATCAGCTGCTGCAATCCCCGGCCGAGCGGCACCAGGGTCTGCGCGCGGTGCGCTGAGCCGGATCGATTGCCCGCGATCGGAGTTCTGCGTCACGATTTTCACGTGATTGACGACGGGACTTCGCGACATGCTGATCCGTGCCGGCTTCGACATCGCCTTCGATGCCTCCGCCCCCAGCCCGATGCTGGCGCTGCTGAACATCCACCCCTCGCGCCGCCGCGATCTGCGCACGCCGCACCGGATCGAGACGTCGCGCGCCGTGCCGATCTACGACGTGCCCGATGCGTACGGCAACACCTGCACGCGGCTGACCATCCCGGCCGGCGGCATCGCGCTGCACGCCGATTTCGTGGTCGAGGATAGCGGCCTCGTCGACGTGCGCGCACCCGATGCGCCGGTGACGCCGGTCGACCGGCTGCCCAGCGAGGTGCTCGTCTACCTGATGGGCAGCCGCTACTGCGAGACGCAGTATCTGATGCAGCCAGCCTGGAGCATGTTCGGCCATCTCCGCTCCGCCCGCGACCGGGTGGAGGCGATCGTCGACTTCGTCCACGACCATCTCGCCTTCGGCTACCATCATGCGCGCGGCGACCGCACCGCCTGGGCCGGCTATCAGGAGAAGGTGGGCGTCTGCCGCGACTTCGCCCACCTCGCCATCACGCTCTGCCGCTGCATGAACGTGCCGGCGCGCTACGCCACCGGCTATCTCGGCGATATCGGCGTGCCGCCGGTGGACGCGCCGATGGATTTCAGCGCCTGGTTCGAGGTGTTCGTCGATGGCGCTTGGTACACCTACGACGCGCGCCATCGCGCGCCGCGCATCGGCCGCATCCTGATGGCGACGGGCCGCGACGCCACCGATTGCGCGCTGACCACCGTGTTCGGCGCCGCCACGCTGCGCCGGTTCGAGGTGACGACGCTGGAGGTGGAGAGCACCGATCTGGGCCGTGACGAACCGATGCGCCTGGCCGCCTAGCGCCGTTTGCACCACCCTTGTCCCGCGGTGGGCAGGCGGCGTAAGCGCGGCGGCATGATCTGCTCCATCCGCCCCGCCGCCGCCCAGGACGTGCCCGCTCTGGCGGCGCTGAAGCTCGCCACCTTTCGCGAGACCTTTCTGGAGGGCGGGTTCGCCATCCCCTATCCGCCCGCCGACCTCGCCGCGTTCGAGACGGCGAGCTACGCGCCCGCCGCCGTCGCCCGCGAGATCGCCGATCCCGGCCATGCGACGTGGGTGGCGGAGGGGGCCGACGGATTGCACGGCTACGCCCATGTCGGCCCCTGCAAGCTGCCCCACCCGCAGGTGGTGGCGGGCGCGGGCGAGCTGTACCAGATCTACGTGCGCGGCACCGCGCAGGGCACGGGCCTGGGCCGCCGGCTGCTCGATACCGCGCTCGATCATCTCGCCGCCACGCGGCCGGGGCCGGTGTGGCTCGGCGCATGGTCCGGCAATCTCAGGGCGCACGCCGTCTACGAGGCGAAGGGTTTCCGCAAGGTGGGCGAGTATCGCTTCCCGGTGGGCAGTTGGCACGACGAGGAATATATCTTCCGCCGCGACTGACCGTTGCCGCATAGTGACAGCATAGGACTATCAGGGAGTTCTCATGCGATCGATCCTCATGGCGGGCCTGCTCGCCACCTCCGTATCCGCCACAGCCCAGACAGCCGCGCAAACAGCCGCCCAGGCACCTGCCGCTGCGCCCGCCCAGGCACCCGCCGCCGCGCCACCGCCGGTGGAGAAGCCCGCCGCGCTGGTGGCGGACGGCATTCCGCCGGTGCCGGCCGCCCTTGCCGATCGCACGCGTGCCTACATGGAATATCGCACGGCCGCGTTCGAGAGCTGGAATCCGGTCGATCGCTCGGTGCTGATCACCACCCGCTTCGGCAACACGGCGCAGGTGCACGGCGTGAAGCAGCCGGGCGCCGCGCGCACCCAGCTGAGCTTCGAGGCCGATCGCATCTCGGCCGCCGCGTGGGCGCCGGGCAAGGGCGACGTGATGGTGGTGCAGAAGGACATTGGCGGCAGCGAGTTCTTCCAGCTCTACACGCTGAAGGACGGCCGCCTCACCCTGCTCACCGACGGCAAGAGCCGCAACGAGCTGAATGCGTGGAGCGAGGACGGCGCGCTGCTGGGCTACAGCTCCACCCGTCGCAACGGCACCGACAGCGACCTCTACGTCGTCGATCCGCGCGATCCGGCGAGCGGCCGGATGGTGGCCGAGGTGAAGGGCGGCGGCTGGGCGATCGCCGGCTTCTCGCCCGATCGGAGCAAAGCGGTGGTCGGCGAATATCTGTCGATCACCAAGTCGAACCTGTGGCTGATGGACGTCGCGACCGGGCGGATGACGCCGATCGGCGACCATCGCAAGGCGATCGCCTGGGGCGCCGCCAAGTTCGCGCCGGACGGCACGCTGTGGGCGACTTCGGACGAGGGATCGGAATATCAGCGCCTGGGCACGGTGGACCTGAAGACCGGCCGCTTCACCGTGGTGGCGCCGGAGGCGAAGTGGGACGTCGAGGATTTCGACATCGCCCGCGACGGCAGCTTCGTCGCCTATGCCGTGAACGAGGCGGGCGTCGCCCGGCTGCGGCTGCTCGATCCGCGGACCAGGGCGGTGCGCACGGTGGACGGCCTGCCCGCCGGCCAGATCGGCGGCATCGAGGTGGCGCCGTGGGGCGAGATCGGCCTGACGTTCACCTCCGCCAAGAGCGCGGCGGACGTCTACTCCGTCGACCCGCGGAGCATGGCGGTGAAGCGCTGGACGACCAGCGAGACGGGCGGCCTGGACGTGACGAGGAATGTCGAGCCGGAGCTGGTCGAGGTGAAGAGCTTCGACGGCAAGGCCGTGTCCGGCTTCCTCTACCGGCCCGATCCGGCGAAGTTCCCGGGCAGGCGGCCGCTGATCCTGAACATCCATGGCGGGCCGGAAGGGCAGTCCCGCCCCGGCTTCCTCGGCCGCAACAACTATCTGCTGAACGAGCTCGGCATCGCCATCTTCTACCCCAACGTGCGCGGCTCGTCCGGCTACGGCAAGACGTTCGTCAGCCTCGACAACGGGCCGTTCCGGCGCGAGGATTCGGTGAAGGACATCGGCGCCTTCCTCGACCGGCTGGAGAAGGATCCGGCGCTCGACGCCACGAGGTTCGCCGAGACCGGCGGCAGCTATGGCGGCTACATGTGCTACGCCGTCGCCATCCGCTACGGCGAGCGGGTGAAGGCGGCCAACTGCGTCGTCGCCATATCGAACTTCGTCACCTTTTTGGAGAATACGCAGAGCTACCGCCGCGATCTGCGGCGCGTGGAATATGGCGACGAGCGCGTGCCGAAGCAGCGCGCCAAGCTGATGGCGATCTCGCCGCTGACCAGCGTCGACCGGCTGACCATCCCGCTGATGGTGGTGACGGGCGGCAACGATCCGCGCGTGCCGGCCAGCGAGGCGAAGCAGATCGTCGATGCGGTGCGCGCCAAGGGGCGCACGGCGTGGAGCCTGCTGGGGCAGGACGAGGGCCACGGCTTCGCCAAGAAGGCCAATCAGGATTATCAGTTCTGGACGAGCCTGATGTTCTGGCAGGCGAACCTGCTCGGCGAACCGGGGGCGGCGGGGCAGATCGCCGCGACGGATCGTTAACCTCCGCCTGCCATGCCGTTGCGCGCCGGGACGGGCGAAATCGCCGTCTGGCGCGGGGCGGCGCTTTGCGCGATCACCCGCGATCATGCGGGAGCGATCGTGATGGACGGGCGATTCGGGAAGGCCGGCGCGGTCGGCGGCAAGCTGCTGTTCGCTGGCGCGCTGGGCCTGCTCGCCTTCCAGATGAGCGGGCGCACGGCGACCGAGCCCGCCGCCGCGCCGTCGCCACCCGCCGCAAAGGCACCCGCGCCGATCGCGCAGGCCGCGCCGCCGCCCGCCGCAGCGCCGGTCGCGTTGCCGGCGGCGGCGGGTGACGACGCGTTCGTGGTCCGTCGCGTGCTCGATCTGAAGGCGCCGCTGCATCACGGCGAGTATGCGTGGGACGATGCCGGCGTGCCGCAGGGGCCGATCGTCATCACCATCGATCTCGCCGCCGAGATGCTCTCGATCTTCCGCGACGGTTACGAGATCGGCGCCGCGCCGATCCTCTACGGGGCGGACAGCAAGCCCACGCCGCTCGGCACCTTCCCGATCCTGCAGAAGGATGCGCATCACGTGTCGAACCTGTACGGCGCGCCGATGCCCTACGCGATGCGGCTGACCAACGACGGCGTGTTCGTCCACGCCAGCGAGGTCTCGTGGGATGCGGCGACGCACGGCTGCATCGGCGTGCCGAAGCCCTTCGCGCAGAAGCTGTTCGCCCAGGCCCGGATCGGCGACAAGGTGATCATCACCAAGGGCCGGATGATGGATGTGAGCGGCCTTCGCGGTCCGGCCTGACCGGCTGCCGCCAGCCCGGCGATCACGCCACGCGGCGCGTACCCGCTTCGCGCAGCAGCATGTCCACCACCTCGCCCGCGGGGATCGGCCGGCTCATCAGATAGCCCTGGATGCTGCTGCACCCCTGCTGGCGCAGTTCGGTGAGCTGGCGCTCGTCCTCCACCCCCTCGGCCGTCGTCTCCATGCCCAGCGCGCGGGCGAGGTCGACGATGGCGTGGACGATCGCCGCAGCACTCTGCGTGGCGTTGATGTCGGTCACGAAGCTGCGATCGATCTTGATCTTGTCGAACGGGAAGCTGCGCAGGTAGCTGAGGCTGGAATAGCCGGTGCCGAAATCGTCCAGCGCGATGCGGATGCCCAGCGTGCGCAGCCGGTGCAGCATCGCCAGCGTCGCATCGGCCGAGTCGAGGAAGATCGATTCGGTGATCTCGATCTCCAGCCGCGCCGGCGGCAGGCCGCTGCGCCCGATCGCCTGGAAGATGATGTTGGCAAGGCCCGGATTGCGGAACTGCAGCGGCGATACGTTCACCGCCACGCGCAGCGCGCCCGGCCACGTCATCGCCTGGCGGCACGCCTCGTGGATCACCCATTCGCCGATCTGCTGAATCAGGCCGGTATCCTCGGCCACGGGGATGAACTCCACCGGCGGGATCAGCCCGTGCTCCGGGTGGTGCCAGCGCAGCAGCGCCTCGAAGCCGCTGATGCTGTCGTTCACCAGCGCATAGATGGGCTGAAAATCGAGGCTGAGCTGGCCGTTGGCAAGCGCCTCGCGCAGGTCGATCTCCATCTGCCGGCGCCTGCGCGCGGCGGCGTCCAGCGCCGGCTCGAAGAACCGCGCCACGCCGCGCCCGTCCTGCTTGGCGCGGTAGAGCGCCAGATCGGCATTCTTCAGCAGCGTGTCGGCATCCTCGCCGTCCGCCGGGCCGATCGCGATGCCGATGCTCGATCCCGTCGCGATCTGGTGGCCGGATACGTCGATCGACCGGCGCATGCGATCGAGGATGGCCTGCGCCAGCAGCCGCGCGCGATCGTCGCCCTGATCGGCCAGGATGATGGCGAACTCGTCGCCGCCCAGGCGGGAGACGAGCGCGCCTTCCGCCACCGCCTCCAGCAAGGTCGCGATCTCGCGCAGCAGCTTGTCGCCGATCGGATGGCCCAGCGTGTCGTTCACCGCCTTGAAGCCATCGAGATCGAGGCACAGCAGCGCCATCGCCGTGCCCCGCCGGCTGGCCGATCGCAGCGCCGCATCCAGCTGCTCGCGGAACAGCACGCGGTTGGGCAGCGACGTCAGCGTATCGTGGAAGGCGAGGTGGGCGATGCGGTTCTCGCGAAAGACGATCCCGTCAGCCATGGCGTTGAAGCTGGCGGCCAGGTGCGCGACCTCGTCGTCGCCGATCACCGGCACCTTGGTGAACTCGCCCTCGCCAAGCGCGCGGGCGGCGCGATCCAGCGCGGCGATCGGCTCGGCGATGCCGCGCGCCAGGCGGATGCTGCCGGCCAGCACCAGCAGAAGCCCGAGTATGCCGGCCCCGAGGATGCCGAACTGGAGGCTGCGGAACGGCGCCATCGCCTTGGCCAGCGGATAGCTGAGCAGCAGCACCGCTTCCGGCTTGCCATCCACCGAGGGCAGCGCCCGCGCCAGCGCGATGCCCTTCTCGCCGCGCAGGCGCAGCGTTTCCGGCCGCGGCTGGGCCAGCGCCTTGCCGACGAAGGCGTTGAGCGCGACCGTCTCCGCGATCGGCGCATCCTCGCGCGTCGTCCACAGGCCGGAGCTGTTGCGATGCACGACCATCGCCGTCAGCGGGATCGAGGATAGGCGTTCGAGGGCGTGGAGATCGGCCGAGTCGATCGGCACGGCGAACACGACGGAGCCGACCTGCGTCGGCGCCAGGATGGGCGCCACCACCATCCGCACCGCCATGCCGCCGCCCGCGACCACGGCGTCGCCGCCATCCTCGCTCATGCGGAACGGCACGTCGCGGGCCAGCGCGCGCAGCACCGGCGGGCCGGAGCCGATGACCGTGCCGTCCTGCATCGTCACGAAGGCGCTCGCCACGCGGGCGCGGCTGCGCAGGTTGGCCAACGCCGATGCGATCGTCGGCCGATCGCCGGTGGCGACCGCCGAGCGGAAGCCGAAATCGTGCGCCAGCACCTCGGCGCTGTCGCCCAGCGCGCGCGCCCGCAGCGTCCAGATGCGGCCGAACACGCTGCTGCTGGCGACCAGTTCGCTGCGCACGGATCGGTTTGCATTGGCGGCGATCAGCAGCTGGGCGACGATCGCCAGCATCACCATCACCAGCACGAACAGCCCGGCATAGAGCACCGAGAGCTTGGCGCGCAGGGTCTGGAAGCGAGGCATCAGCGCGCCGCCGGCGCCCGTACCGGCAGCGCCACGATGCGCGCGATCGCGCCGTTGGCCGGCAGCGACAGCGCCTGCGCCGTCTCGCCGCCGGGCGCGCGGGCCAGCGGATGCCACACCCGCAGCCGCGCCTCGCCGGCGGGCACGTTGGCGAGGCTCACCCGCCCGGCGGCATCGGTGCGCGCGGCGAACGGCGTGTCCACCACCATGATGAAGCCCGTCATCCGATCGTGGATGTTGCAGCCGAGCGCGACCGGCCCCGGCTTGTCGAACAGCACGGTGCGCGCTTCCTCGCGGCCGTACAGCTTCAGCTCGAACTTCTTGGGGCGGGAGAAGGAGTAGACGTGGTGGCGCACCTTGTCCCGGTTCGGGAAGCTCACCTGCGCGCCGACCGGCACGATCAGCACATAGGGGGCGAACTGGATGTCCTGCTGGGCGACAACGGCGGGCCACGGGAAGCGGATCGTCCGAGCGGTCTGCGGCGGGCCGCTCTCCAGCATCACCACCGCATTGGGCAGCGCGCTGCCGGCGGCGTCGCGCACGATCACGTCCAGCGTGGTGGCGCCGGCCGGCGCCGTGCCGCAGGCGACGAGGAGGGCGGCCGGGAGGACTCTTCTGCGGATCATCCTGCCGCCTCTAATTAGCAGCCATTGAGAAGAACTTAAGCAACGTCCCCTAGCAATGTGGCCATTGGCGGAGTCGGAAGGGCGGGCGCTGTTCGGCGTCTCCGACCCGTGATGATCGTGTACGACAGGGCTTGATCGATGCTGTTCCCCCGGCTTCTGGCCGCTTCATTCTGCCTGTTCTTCGCCGCCGCGCCGGCTGTCGCCGGGGAGTGGCGGGACGGCGGCAAGCTGCTGCTGACCGGCGGCGTCACCAGCATCGAGGGGGCGGCCGGCGGCGGCCTGGCGAGCTGGGCGTTCATCGCCGGCAACGAGACGGACGCGGGCGTCGGCGCCAGCGCGCACGTGACGCAGGTGCAGCTCGACGATTTCGGCCTGACCACGTTCGGCGCGGCGGTGGGCGCGTTCGATCGCGTGGAGCTGAGCTACGCCCGCCAGCGGTTCGATACGCGCGCCGCCGGCACCGCGCTGGGGCTGGGCCGCGGCTACGCCTTCTCGCAGGACGTCTACGGCGCCAAGCTGCGCCTGGCCGGCGATGCCGTGTACGATCAGGATCGCCTGCTGCCGCAGATCGCCATCGGCGTGCAGCACAAGCGCGCCAATCGCGGCGCGGTGATCCGCGCGCTGGGCGGCCGATCCGCCCACGGCACCGATTTCTACGTCGCCGCCACCAAGGTGCTGCTGGCCCGCAGCCTCGTCGTCGATGCTACCCTCCGCCTCACCAAGGCCAATCAGGTGGGCCTGCTGGGCTTCGGCGGCGATCGCCACGGCGGCTATCGCGCGCAGGTGGAGGGATCGGCCGGCATGCTGCTGACGCGGCGACTGCTCGTCGGCGGCGAATATCGCAGCCGGCCGAACAATCTGCGCTTCGCACGGGAGGACGATGCGTTCGATCTGTTCGCCGCCTACGCCGTCACCCGCAACGTCGCCGTCACCGTCGCCTATGCCGATCTCGGCAGCATCGCGACGCTGAAGGGGCAGCGCGGCCTCTATCTCTCCCTCCAGACGAGCTTCTGACCATGGCCCTGCTGATCCTAATCGCCGCCGCCGCGCTTGCCGTTCCGTTGGGCGAGGAACCGGTTCATCCCTATGTGGCGAGCAATGCCAACGCCGGCGCGACGCCGTTCGCCGGCGACACGCTGTGGCGCGCCTTTCACACCCGGGCGGGCGTCGACCGGATCGTCGACGGCATGGTCGATCGCAGCGTCGCCGATCCACGTATCGGCGACATCTTCCGGAACCAGGATCTCGTCCGCCTACGCCGCACGCTGAAGGAGCAGTTCTGCTACATCCTAGGCGGCGGCTGCGACTATACCGGCCGCACGATGAAGGCGGCGCACAAGGATCTGGGCCTGCAGACCGCCGATCTGGGGGCGCTGATCGAGAATCTGCAGGCGGCGATGCGCGCCGAGGGCGTGCCGTTCACGGCGCAGAACCGCCTGCTGGCCAAGCTTGCGCCGATGAAGCGCGAGGCGATCGAGCGCTAGGTCGGATCGACATCCAGCTCCTTGCATGTCCGCTCATCCTGAGAAGGGGCTGAGCGGAGGCGAAGACCCGTCTCGAAGGATTGTCCATGTCCTTCGAGACGCCATTTCGACAGGCTCAATGGCTCCTCAGGATGAGCGCTTTGCTTAAAAGCAAGTCAAACTGGCATGATCCGCTTGATGCCGATCCGGCCTAGCTAGGCCGGGCTGACGGTCAGGCGCGGACGAGCACCGTCTTGGTCAAGGTCGCGCGGATGGCGAAGCCCAGCGTCTCGTAGAGCGCCACGGCGCCGCCGTTGCTGGCGTAGACGTGGAGGAACGGCGTCTCGCCGCGCGCCGCGATGCCTGCCATCACCGCGCGCATCAGGGCGGCGGCATGGCCGCGGCCGCGATGATCGGGATGGGTGCACACGCCGCTCACCTCCGCATAGCCGTCCGGCTTCATCCTCTCGCCCGCCATCGCCACGAGCCTGCCCGCCACCCTCACCCCGATGAACCCTCCGAAGCGGTGGGTGTGCCCGGCGAACGGACCCGGTCGGGTCAGCGCCGCCAGCGCGCGCATCTCGGCGGCGTCGTTCTCGCCGAGGGGCTCGAAGGCGGTGGCGGGGACGTGCGGCGCCACGCGCTCCGCGATCATCTGGTGGCAGGCCGCGCGGGCGGTGATGGCGGTGCCGGGCGGCGCCGGCATCTCCCCCGCCTCCAGCAGCCAGAGCCCGCCTTCGGCAGGCAGGAGCGCGGCCAGCGCCGCCAGGCTTTCCGCCGACCCATCGGCGGCGGCGGCGAACGGGCCGTAATCGGGCGAGAGCCGCAGCGCGGCCGCATTGCCAATTGCGAGAGGCGCCTGCCTGGTCGTCAGTGCCTGCCACACCGGGCGGTCGAGCGGGTGAGGCCGTGCCATGGCGCGAGGCTAAATGCACGCGGCGCCGGTCGCAACGGGCGGTCTCAGGCGCGGTGCGTGCGGTGCTGCGGGAAGACCAGCTCGCTGCGGAGGCCCTCGGCCGCCCAGTCGAAGGTCATGCGGCCGTTCAGCTGGCGCCGGGCGATGGCCGCCATCATGCTGGATCCGAAGCCCGGCCGGCGTTCCGTCGACGGCGCCGGGCCGCCAGTCTCGCTCCAGCGGATGTGGATGTCGCCCTCGTCGTGCCAGTCGATCGCGATCTGTCCGCCCGGGTCGGAGAGGGCACCATGCTGCGCAGCATTGGCCATCATCTCGTGCAGCAAGAGGGCCAGCGGCTGCACGTGCAGCGCGGCGATGCTGGTGGGCGGGCCGGTCAGCTCGGCGCGGCGCGCGCCGAACGGCTCCACCTCGCCCTGGATCACGCGATCGAGCGAAACCGGGCGCCAGCCCTGCTCCGCCAGCAGCGAGTGGGCGCGGGCGAGGGCATCGACGCGGCCCTGCACCGCGTGGGCGTAGGCGGCGGCGTCGTCCGCGCGGCTGAGCCTGACGATGCCCTGCACCAGCGCCAGCGCGTTCTTGGCGCGATGATCCACCTCGCGCAGCAGGCGTTGTTCCTCCAGCTCCATCGCGGTGGCGGCACGGCGGCGGGTGACGTCCAGCTGCGAGGCGAAGAAATAGAGCAGCTGCCCGTCGTCGTCGTGCACCGGGCTGATGAACAGCTGGTTCCAGAAGCTGCTTCCATCCTTGCGGTAGTTGACCAGCTCCACCGTCACCTCGCGGCCTTCGGCCAGGCCGGCGCGGATCTCGCCGATGGCGGCGGGGTCGGTCTCCGGGCCCTGCATGAAGCGGCAATTCTGCCCGATCACCTCCTCCGCCGAGAAGCCGGTGAGATCGAGGAAGGCGCGGTTCGCCAGCACGATCGGATTGTTCGGCTGGCGCGGATCGGTGACGACCATCGGCATCCGCGTCCGCTCCACCGCGACGAAGGCCAGCTCCCGCCGATCCGCGAGACCCTGCGGCGAGTAGGCTGCGGGCTCATCGCCCCTCAGCTTCGTGGCCGGACTGGCGATGTTCGTCACGATCCCTCCTCGTTTATCGAGAAGGGGTGAACGCCCAGCGGCCCCGCGGGTTCATGGGCGGCGGCGCTATCGTGCGAACACGAGCAGGGTGGAGGTGGCAGTCGCCAGCAGCCGGCCGGCCGCGTCGGCCAGCGTGGCCTCGGCAAAGGCGGCGCGGCGGCCCATCTGCACCACGCGGCCCTCGGCCCGCACCGGCCCCGTGGCCTCGCTGATGGCGCGCAGATAGGAAATCTTCAGCTCCAGCGTCGTATAGGCCTGGTCGGCCGCGAGCCGCGCATGCACCGCGCAGCCGCACGCGGAATCGAGCAGGGTGGCGGCATAGCCGCCATGCACCGACCCGATCGGATTGTAGACGCTGCGATCGGGCGCGCCCTCGAACGCGACATGGTCCTCATCGGCTTCCACCAGCCGGAAGCGCAGCGTCTCGGCGATGGGCGCGCCGGTGCCGGCCGCCATCATCGCCCGCAACTGCTGAAGGCCGCTTGGCCGCGCATCGGCCGTCGCGTCAGGGTCCGCCATCGCCGTCTCGCTTTCCGTGAAGGGAAAGCGCCGGCCTAGTCGCCCGCCTCGCCGGGGACAAGCGGCGTTCCGCGCGGCGCCACATAGGCGGGGGATGCCGCGCCGGCCTTCGTCTCGGCGAGCGGCAGATCCTCCCAGCCGCCGCCAAGCGCCTTGTAGAAGGACAGCAGGTCGCGGCGCAGCTGGCCGTCGCTCTGGGCAAGCTGGTCCTGTCCGGACAGGACGGACTGGCGCGCCTCAAGCACGTCGCCGAACGGCACCAGGCCGCTCTCGTAGCGCGCCTCCACCGCGTGCACCGCCCGCGCCGCGTCGGTCACGCCGCGCTTCAGCGCCGCCTGCCGCTGCTGCTCGGTATGGATGCGGATCAGCGCATCCTCCACGTCGCGCAGGGCGGAGAGCACCGTCCTGCGATAGTCCTGATACGCCTCGTCCGCCTGCGCCCGCCGCGCGGTGACGGTGCTGGAGCGGCGCCCGAAATCGAGCACCGGGAACATCGCGCCGGCATTGCCGGTCAGCTGCAGGCTGTCGCCGGAGAAGAGATTGCCGAGCGCAGTGGAGATCAGCTGCGCCATGCCGGTGAGGGTCAGGCGCGGAAACAGATCGGCCACCGCCACGCCGATATCGGCAGTGGCTGCGGCCAGCGAGCGCTCGGCGGCGCGGATGTCCGGCCGGCGGCGCAGCAGATCGGCGGGCAGGCCGGGCGGAATCTCGGGCGGCGGCGCCAGCTGCGGGCGCGGAACCGCCAGCTCCGCGATCAGCGAATCCGGCGTGCGGCCCAGCAGCACGCCCAGCGCGTGCATCTCCGCCTTGCCCTCGGCCACGATCGGGCCGACCACCGCCTCGGCATTGGCCAGCTGCGCCCGCTGGCGCACATAGTCGCCCTCCGGCACCAGGCCCGACTTCGCCGTCTCCGCCATCAGCTTCAGGTTGCGGGACTGGCGATCCACCTCGGCGCGGGCGATCGTCTCGCGCGTCTGCAGGGTGCGCAGCTGGAGATAGGCGTCGGCGATGTCGCCGATCAGGGAGAGCTGGGCGTCGCGCGCATTCCAGATCGCCGCCTGCGTGCGGGCGCGGGCCGCCTGGTTCTGGCGGGCGACGCCGCCGAACAGGTCGATCTCCCAGCTGGCGTCGAAGCCGACGGAGAAGGTGGTGACGCTGTTGCCCGGCAGCGCGATGCCCGATCCGGTGCCGCCGCCCGTACCGCCGGCGGCACCCCCGCCGGTGCCGCCCGCGCCGCCGGCCTCGCCGCCGCCGAACAGGCTGGAGAGGGAGGAGAGGCCGGCATTCTTGCTGAACTTCAGGCTGTTGACGCCGGCCTGTGCGTTCACCTCCGGCAGATAGGCGGCGCGCGCCGCGCGTTCCTGCGCGCGGGCGGCGGCGATGCGGGCGGTGGCGGTGGCGACGTCGGGGCTCTCGGCCAGCGCGATGGCGATCAGCCGTTCCAGCTCCGCATCGCCGAAGGCGCGCCACCATGCCGTCATCGGCGGCGCGGGCGTGGCGGCGCGATCGGGCGTCACCTCGCCGAAGCGGGCGGGTGCCGGCATCTGCGGCGCGCGATAGTTCGGCCCCACGGTGCAGCCGGCCAGCGCAAGCGCTGCGACGAGGGCGGCCGTCGGAGCGACGGCGGGGGCGGGCGGCCGCCTCATCCGTGCGCCCCGCCGCCGCGCCCCTGGCGGATGAACAGGCCGAACGGGGCGATGACGAGCACGAAGATCATGAAGCCGAAATACACATCGACATAGGCCAGCATCTGCGCCTGCTGCTGCACCTGCTGGTAGAGCGCCGCCAGCGCGGCATTGGTGCCGTCGGCCGCGCCGCCGATCATCCGGCCCAGCTGGTCCAGCCCCGTCACATATTCCGGGTTCAGCGGGTTCAGCGTCTCGACGATGCGATCCTGATGATATTGCCCGCGCTCGATCAGCGCCGCCTGCGAGATCGCGATGCCCAGGCTGCCGCCCAGGTTGCGCGCCACGTTGAGCAGCGCGGAGGCATCGTTGGTCTGGTCCGGCCGCAGGCCGACATAGGCGGCGGTGGTGATCGGGATGAACAGGAAGGGCAGGCCGGCGGCCGAGATGAGCCGGCCGAACGATGCGTCGCCGTAGCTGATGCTGGTGTTCCAGCCGGACATGTACCACAGCGCCACCGCCTGCAGCAGCAGCGCCGGCACCAGCAGCGCGCGCGTATCCACCCGACCCGCCAGCTGGCCGACGATCGGCATCGCGATCAGCGTGGCGATGCCGCCGGTGGTGAGCGCCAGGCCGGCGTTGGTGGCGTTGTAGTTGAACACCTGCTGCAGCATCTGCGGAATGATCGCGGTGGTGCCGAACAGCACGGCCCCCGTCGTCACCATGAACATGATCGTGATCGCGAAGTTGCGGTTGCCGAGCAGGCGGACGTTAACCACCGGATCCTTGCGGTTCAGCTCCCACAGCACCAGGCCGATGATCGAGACGACCGACACGATCGCCGCGGTGGTGATGAAGCCGCTGGCGAACCAGTCGTCCCGCTCGCCGCGATCGAGCGTCAGCTCCAGGCAGCCGAGGCCCAGCGCCACGAGGGCGAAGCCGACATAATCGACCTTCAGGCCGCCCTTCAGCCGCTCCCGCCGCTCCTTCTGCAGGATCTTGGGCTCCACCACGAAGGCGTTGACCAGCAGCAGCGAGACGATGCCGACCGGCACGTTGATGAGGAAGATCCAGTGCCAGCTGATATTGTCGGTGATCCAGCCGCCGAGGGTCGGCCCCAGTACCGGGCCGACCACCACCACGACGCCATAGGCGGCGAATGCCTGCCCGCGCTTCTTGGGCGGAAAGGTGTCGGCCAGGAACGACTGTTCGGACGGCGCGAGGCCGCCGCCGCCGATGCCCTGCAGGATGCGCGCGAAGATCAGCACCGGCAGGCTGGGCGAGAGGCCGCACAGCAGCGACGAGCCGGTGAAGAGCGCCACCGAGATCATGTAGTAGCGCTTGCGCCCGATCACGTCGGACAGCCAGCCGGAGATCGGGATGACGATCGCGTTCGCCACCAGATAGCTGGTCAGCACCCACGTCGCCTCGTCCTGGCTGGCGGAGAGGCCGCCGGCGATGTGGGTGAGCGAGACGTTGGCGATCGAGGTGTCCAGCACCTCCATGAAGGTGGCGAGGCTGATGACGCCGACGATCAGCCACGGATTGCGCTTGCCGGCGGCGGATCGCGCGTCCGTCCACTTCTCCGCCATCAGCGCACCGTCACGCGCGGCACCACCGACATGCCGGGGCCGAGCACGTAGCGTTTCGAATAGACGCGATCGAACACGATCCGCACCGGCACGCGCTGCACCACCTTCACATAGTTGCCGGTGGCGTTCTGCGGCGGCAGCAGGGCGAAGGCTTGGCCGGCGCCGCGCTGGATCGAATCGACATGGCCGCTGAAGCGCACGCCGGGATAGGCATCCACCTCGATATCGACGTGCTGGCCGCGGCGCATATGCTCCAGCTGGGTCTCCTTGAAATTCGCCGTGACCCACATCTGATCGGGTACGATCGCCATCAGTTGCTGGCCCGGCGCCAGATAGCTGCCGACATTCACCTGCCGGTTGACGACCTGGCCGTTCAGCGGCGCCTGGATGCGCAGGTAGGAGAGGGTGACGTCCGCCTGGCGCACGCGGGCGACGGCGGCCGCGCGCTGGGCGCGCGCGGCGTCCACCTCCTTGGCGGCGGCCAGCACGTCGGCGGCGGCGGTCTGCACCTGGCGGCGGGCGGCGAGCGCCTGGGCGGCGGTGCTCTCCGCCTGCGCGCGCGCCTGATCCACCTGCGTGGCGGCGGCGGCCAGCGCGTCGCGGCGCAGCAGATCGAGGTAGCGCGCATAATCGCGCGCGGCGCGGCGGGCGTCCGCCTCCGGCGCCAGCGCGTTCGCGGCGGCCTGCCGCCGGGTGGCCCGGGCGGAGAGCACGCGCGCCTGCGCCTGCGCGATCGCCGCGTCGGCCTGGGAGACGCCGGCCACCGCTTCCAGCCGGCTGGCGGCCGGGGTGCCGGGCTCGATCGCGGCGAGCAGCTGGCCGATGCGGACGTGGCGGTTGTCCGATGGCGCGACGTAGATCACCCGCCCGCTGGTCTGCGCCGCGATGCGGACGATATGCGCGTCGATGAAGGCGTCGTCGGTCGATTGGAAGCGGCGCGCGTGCAGCCACCACAGCACCCCGCCGACGATGAGGATGACGAGCACGATGCCGCCGACGATCCAGAAGACCGGCCGCTTGTAGAGCGGCGGACCCTTGTCCTTCTTGTCGTCCTCGTCCTCTTCGTCGTCGTCCTCGGCGTCGTCGTTCTTTTCGCCGCCGTCCTCGTCGTCTCCGTCCTTGTCGTCGCCGCGGTCGCGACGCTTCTTGGCGTCTTTGTCCCCGTCGCCGCTCTTCTTCCCGTCGGCCTGTTCGGCGGGCTCGCCGTCGCTTGCCTCATGCTCGTCGGTCTTGCGATCGTCGTCTTCGGTCATGCGCGACTGCCGTTCAGGAGGGGCGAAGCGGGGCGGATCGACACAGCCTTATCGACCGCCGATCATGCGCGGTATCCCAAAAGCGGCGGAACCGGCGCGCCTCTGCCGGCCGCGACCGGTCAGCGAGCGGGCGCATCCTGGCGGTGACGGGCATCGCCCGCTCCCGCCAGCAACATTTCGGCACACAGACACGCCCGGCAAGACGGACAGGCCGTCGATCGGTTCCGCCGCCGGCTTGATGTCGGCAAGTTCACTTGCCGACCGCCGCGCCCGGTGGTTCAGCCGCCGCGATCGTCTTCGATGGCGCCGGCCGGCCAGTGCGGCTATCGACGGGCGATCGATCGGGGAAGGCGACGCGCGGCGGACCATGACAGGCGAGGCTCCGGTCTTCTACGATGCGTCCGGGCGGCGGCGGCGGCGGTTCCGCCTCGCCGTGGTCGCCTTCGTGCTGCTCGCCATCCTCGCCGCCGCCGGCTTCGCCGCCACCATCATCGCGGTGGTGCCGCAGGAGCAGCTGCCGTTCCAGGTGGAGCGGCCATCCTCGATCGGCCGGCAGGACGGTTTCGCGCGCAAGTCCGATCGCTCGCTCAACCGCATCCTCCATTATGCCAAGCGGCTGTGGACCGGCCCCCACGCCCAGGGCAACGCGCCGCTGGCGATCGCCTTCACCGCGCCGTGGGACGATGCCAGCGCCGCCTCGCTGCTGCGCCACGTGGAGGAGCTGGACTGGGTGGTGCCGGGCTGGCTCTCGATCACCGGGCCGGATCATCGCGTCACGTCCTTCCCCGACATACGCGGCAAGGCGATCCTTGCCCGCGCGGTGCACCGCCCCAAGGTGCTGCCGATGGTGCAGAACGCGATCCAGGGCGAGTGGGACGGGCCGGGCCTGGCCGCGCTGCTGCACGATCCGGCGGCGCGAAAGACGACGCTGGACCGGGTCGAGGCGCTGCTGCTCGCCAACCGGGCCGACGGCGCCTTCTTCGATTTCGAGGATCTGCCGCCCGCCGCCCACGCCGACTATCGCCGCTTCCTGGCGGAGGCGCATGCCCGCTTCGCCAAGCGGCGGTGGATCGTCGCCATCGCGGTGCCGGCGGACAATCCGGAATGGGATCTCGCCGCCTACGCCAAGGTGGCCGACAAGCTGTTCCTGATGGCCTATGACGAGCATTATCAGGGCGGCGATCCCGGCCCGATCGCTTCGCAGCACTGGTTCGAGCAGGTCGTCGTCAAGGCGGCGCGGGCGATCCCGCCGGATCGCATGGTCGTGGCGATCGGCTCTTACGCCTATGACTGGAAGAAGGGCGGCGAGACGGACGCGCTCTCGGTGGAGGAAGCGTGGCTCAACGCCCGCGAATCCAGCGTCGTGCCCGCCTTCGATCCGGACAGCGGCAACAGCCGCTTCCGCTACGAGGAGGCCGGCCAGCAGCACGACGTGTGGATCGCCGATGCCGCCAGCGCCTACAACCAGATGCTGGCGCTGCAGCGGATGGGCGTGCGATCGGTCGCGCTGTGGCGGCTGGGCAGCGAGGATCCCTCGCTGTGGCGGTTGTTCGGGCGCGACAACCGCACGCTGCCAAGCCCGCAGGAGATCCGCGCCATCCCGGCCGGCACCAACGTCGATATCGAGGGAAATGGTGAGATATTGCGCATCGGCGCCGTCCCCGTCACGGGCGAGCGCCGCATCGCCACCGGCAGCCACGGCCTGATCGCCGAGCAGACCTTCCTGCGCCTGCCATCGCCCTACCAGGTTGAGCGGACCGGCTACCGCCCGCACGAGATCGCGCTGACCTTCGACGACGGGCCGGACCCGGACTGGACGCCGAAGATCCTCGACATCCTGAAGGCGAAGAACGTGCCGGCGACCTTCTTCGTCGTCGGCGAGAACGGGCTGACCGAGCGCGGCCTGCTGCGCCGGCTGATCGCCGAGGGGCATGAGGTGGGCAGCCACACCTACACCCACCCGAACCTCGCCCGCGCCAGCGAGAACGAGACGGTGCTGGAGCTGAACTCCACCCAGCGGCTGTTCCAGGCGTTCACCGGCCGCTCGCTGCGGCTGTTCCGCGCGCCCTATTTCGGCGATGCCGAGCCGACGACGGCGGACGAGATCGGGCCGGTCGCGCAGGCGCAGCAGCTCGGCTACCTCTCGGTCGGCCTGCATGTCGATCCGGGCGACTGGAAGCGGCCGGGCGTGCAGGCGATCGTCGACCGCACGGTGGAGGGGGCGGACGCCTCCAGCCCGGAGCGCAGCGGCAACATCGTGCTGCTGCACGATGCCGGCGGCGATCGCGCGCAGACGGTGGCCGCGCTGCCGCTGCTGATCGATCGCCTGCGCGCGCAGGGCTATCGCTTCGTCACCGTATCGGCGCTGGCCGGGCTGAAGCCGGGCACGGTGAATCCGCCGATCTCCAAGAGCGACCGGCTGGCGGCGCAGGCGGACCTCGGCCTGTTCCTGTTCCTCGGCTGGACGACGATCGCGCTGAAGTGGATCTTCATGGTCGCGATCACCCTGGGCATCGCCCGCGCGCTGGCGCTCTCCGCGCTCGCGCTGGTGCAGGCCCGGCGCGAGGCGCGGACGGTGTTTCCGGAGATCGACCCGGCGGTGCGCGTCACCGTGCTGATCCCCGCCTATAACGAGGAGCGCGTGATCGAGCGCGCCGTGCGCCGCGTGCTGGAGAGCCGCGACGTGCAGGTGGACGTGATCGTGATCGACGACGGATCGCGGGACCGCACCAGCGCCGTGGTGGCGGCCGCCTTCGGCGACGAGCCGCGCGTTAGGCTGCTGACCCTGGAGAATGGCGGCAAGGCGCGCGCGCTGAACCGCGCGCTCGATCTGGTCGACAGCGAGATCATGATCGCGCTGGATGCCGACACCCAGTTCGAGCCGACGACGATCGCGCGGCTGGCGCGGTGGTTCGGCGATCCCCGGCTCGGCGCCGTCGCCGGCAACGCCAAGGTGGGCAACCGGGTGAATCTGGTGACCTGCTGGCAGGCGCTGGAATATATCACCGCGCAGAATCTGGAGCGGCGCGCGCTCGCCCGGCTGGATGCGATGACGGTGGTGCCCGGCGCGGTCGGCGCGTGGCGCACGCGCACGCTGAAGGCCGCCGGCGGCTACCCGGCCGATACGCTGGCCGAGGATCAGGATCTGACGATCGCCATCCAGCGGCGCGGCTGGCGCGTGCATTACGATCAATATGCGGTGGCGTGGACGGAGGCGCCGGAGAGCTTCGGCGCGCTCGCCAAGCAGCGCTTCCGCTGGGCGTTCGGCACGCTGCAATGCCTGTGGAAGCACGGCCGCCTGATCGGCGAGGGGCGGCCGCGCGGCCTGGCCCGGATCGGCCTGCCGCAGGCGATCCTGTTCCAGATCCTGCTGGCGGCGATCTCGCCGATCATCGATCTGGCCCTGATCTTCAGCATGCTGGATACCTGGGCGCGGGTGCAGGCGCACGGCTGGGCGCAGACCGAGACCGATCTCGGCCGGATGCTGACCTACTGGCTGATCTTCACCGCGATCGATCTGCTGGCCGCGATCATCGCCTTCGCGCTGGAACGGCGGGAGCGGTGGCGGCTGCTGTGGCTGCTGGTGCCGCAGCGGATCGGCTATCGTCAGGTGATGTACTATGTCGTGCTGAAGGCGATCGTGCAGGCGGTGCGCGGCCCGAGCGTGGGCTGGGGCAAGCTGGAGCGGAGCGGGCGCGTTGCCGCGCGCTAGGCGCGGCGCCGCCTTCCCGGCCTGGCCGCCGGCCCTCGCCGTCGCGCTGCTGTACGCCGCGCAGATCGCGGCGTTCCGCTGGGGCGTCATCACGCCGGACACGGTGTTCCAGTGGGGGCAGGCGCTTTCCGGCCGGTATGACGACTGGCACCCGCCCGCCACTGCCTGGGCGTGGCGCCAGCTGATGCCGCTGGGGCCGGGCACCGCGCCGGTGCTGCTGGCGCAGTGCGCGCTCTACTGGGCGGCGGCGTGGCTGATCGCCGACACGCTGCGCCGGCGTGGCGACGGGTGGGCGGCGGCGGCCGTGCTGCTGGTGGCGGCGGCGCCGATCCCGTTCGGCCAGATGGGCGCCATCCTCAAGGATCCGCTGCTCGCCGCCTGCTGCCTGCTGGCCGCCGCGCTGATCCTCGCCCGGCCGCGCGCGGCGGTGCCGCTGGCCGTCGGCCTGCTCGTCTTCGCCAGCGCAACGCGGATCAACGCGCCCTTCGCCACCGCGCCGCTGCTGGTGGCGCTGCTGCCGCCGCGCTGGACCGATCGGCCGGCCCGGCTGGCGGCGGCGCTGGTGCTGTCGGCGGCGCTGCTGTTCGCCGCCGGCGCGCTGATCAATCGGGTGATGCTGCGGCCGCACCGCGCGCAGCCGATCTTCTCACTGCTCAACTTCGATCTGGCCGGCATCGTCGCGCATGGCGACGCCACCGCCTACCCCAATCTCGCCCCGGCGGTGGCCGCGCGGGTCACGGCGCGCTGCTACGATCCGGCGCAGTATAATCCCGGCTTCGGCGAGACGTGCGACCGGGTGGAGGATGCGCTGTTCGCCCATGCGGCGGCGCAGGCGCGATCGCCGGCGGCGATCTGGATCGGCGCGGTCGCCGCGGCACCCGGCGCGTGGGCGCGCCACCGCCTCGCCCATTTCAACCGCAACATGCGGCTGTTCGTGCCGGCCGTGCCGGACGACGCGGTCTACATCATGTCGGAGCCCAATCCGTTCGGCCTGCGCTTCGTGCCCAATGCCGCCACGCTGCTGGTCCGCCGGGCGGCGATGGGGCTGGCCACCTCGCCGCTCGGCCGGCCGGCGACGTGGCTGGCGGTGGCGCTGGGGCTGCTGCTGGCGGCCGGCGCCAGCACGACCCGGCTGCCGTCGCGCCGCTTCGTGCTGGGGCTGGCCGCCTCGGCGGCCGGCTATGGCGGCGCCTATGCGATGATCAGTGTGGCGCCGGACCTGCGCTACAATCTCTGGACGATGCTGGCCGCCGCGATGGCGCTGGCGGTGGCGCTGGGCGAGTGGGCGCGCGATCCCGCCTGCCGGCCGTCACGCGGCCGCGCCGCGCTGGCGCTGGCGCCGGCGGCCCTGGCGGTGGCCGCCGAACTGGCCGGGCTGGCGATCGGCTGAGCCATGCGGCATGACCATGCCGATCCCCCGGATGGAGACGATGATGCCGCAGACCGCGATCCTCTGGCCCACCTTCGCCATGGTGGCGCTGGTGTTCGCCGTGTGGCTGACGCTGTTCGTCCAGCGGCTGGGCCACATCCGCCGCAATCCGCCCACCGCGCGCGACTTCGCCGACGGCGAGGCGGCGATGCGCTACTTCCGCCCGGTCGAGATGCCGGCCAACAATCTGGCCAACCTGTTCGAGATGCCGGTGCTCTACTTCGCGCTGGTGCCGCTGCTGCTGGTGACGGGCCGGGCCGGCGCGGCGCAGGTGGTGCTGGCGTGGCTCTACGTGCTGCTGCGCGCCGCCCACAGCTACATCCACATCGGGCCCAAGCAGGTGCGGCCGCGGTTCATGACCTACCTCGCCTCGTGCGCGATCCTCTCGGCGATGTGGATCGGCTTCGCGGTGGATATGGCGCGGTGATCAGGGGCGGGTGGCGATCCAGCCGCCGGTGACGATCGCGACCGCGCCCGGCAGCAGCCCCCACGGCATCGGCAGCACGGCGAGCCCGATGGCGGCGCTGGCCGCGAGCATCGCCAGCGCCGCGATCTTGCCCCGCCGGCTGATCGCCCCGCGCTCCCGCCAGGCGCGGATGTGCGGGCCGGCCGTCGGATGGTCGAGCAGCCGGCGCTCCAGCGCGGGGCTGCCCTTGCCGAAGCAGAAGGCGGCGAGGATGTAGAAGGGCACGGTCGGCAGCAGCGGCAGCGCGATGCCGACGCTGCCGACGACGAAGGCGACGATGCCGAGGCCGAGATAGAGCCGGCGCCGCAGCGTGGACATCGTGCCGGCCGCAGCCTCACCGCCCGGCGCGGCGTCGGCAGGCGGTTCCGTCGGACTAGCCCGCCGGATCATCCGCCTCCCCGGCGCGGGCCATCAGCCGCGTGAAGTCGCGCGCGGCGGTGCGATCGGCCGCCTTCTCGAAGGCGCGATCGGGATCGGGGGCGGCGCCCAGCACATGCAGCAGCGCCCACAGCGCGAAACGCCGGCCGGGATCGCGCTCCACGCCGAAATCGATCGCGATCCGCTCCGCCGTGTCCGGGCCGATCGCGGCGGGATCGTCGCTGCCGGCATAGTGCAGCAGCAGCGCGTCCAGATCCATCGCCGGCGCCTAGCGGCCGCCGAGATCGCGCAGCAGCGCCATCTCCGACCGGCAGAGCTCGATCGCGTCGATCGTGTCGACGATGTCGCCCGCGCTCATCCGCACCTCGTCGGCCACGCCGCGACGCGTGGTGCCGTGCGCGCAGCGGATCGACGGCGCGTCCGGGCCGGACGCCGCCGAGACGAAGCCGGTGGCGACCAGATTGCGCAGGCGCTGATAGTCCTGGATGCGCGTGGCGACGCTCTCGATCGCGTCGCGGTCCGATGCCCGCCTGCGGCCGCGCTCGATCAGGGCGCGCCACTCGGCCAGCCGCTCGTTGATCGTGCGGGTGCGCGTGGCGGGATCGCCGAGTTCGCCGCCGGCCCGGCGCAGACGCGCAATCTCGTCGTCCAGCGTCCGGTCGAGCAGGCTCCACTGGAACAGCAGATAGCCGATACTGGCCATCAGATCGTGGAAGCTGGCTGGCTGTGCCGCGTGCGCGGCGGGAGAATCGATCGTCTCTTGCAAGGTCATGCGCGACTCCGGGAATGATCCGGTTAATCAACATCATGCTGCGTGGCCATGGGTGGCCGTCCGGTTTTGCGAACGGACGGTCGCAGGCGCATCCTGCCTCCGTCGTTCGCCGATGCGACGGGACGCGCAACAAAAAGCCCTCGGACGGTTCCGCGACGCACCTTGTCAGTCATGAACCAAACATGGGTTATCTCCGGTCCAAGTCGAGCCGATCGCAACTGTGCAAATTGAAAATTGTTCGCAACTGGAGCGAGGAACGTCGCTATTAGACTTGAGGAGTGTCGACGGCGCGAAACTTTTGTCCGATGCCGCGTGCTTCCTGTCCGTTTTTGCGCGTCAATTATAGTGCGGGATACTGGTCAGACGCGAATATCGCCACTATATCCCGCGCTCTCCCAAGCCGCGACGCAGGTCCGGCATCGGGCTCATAAAAAGCGAAAGGTCGCCATAGTGTCCATCGACTCGTCTTCCGAAGATCTGCTCGCGCTCACCGCCGATATCGTCGCCGCGCATGTCGGCAACAACGATGTGGCGATCGGCGACGTGCCCGGCCTGATCGCCACGGTGCATTCCGCGCTCGCCGGCCTTGCCGCGCCGACCGCCGAAGCCGCGCCGCCGCAGGAGCCCGCCGTCTCGATCCGCGCCTCGGTGAAGCCGGACTACCTCGTCTCGCTGGAATCCGGCCGCAAGCTGAAGATGCTGAAGCGGTATCTGCTGACCAGCTACGGCATGACGCCCGAGGATTATCGCCGGAAGTGGGATCTGCCGTCCGACTATCCGATGGTCGCGCCGAACTATGCCAAGCAGCGGCAGGAACTGGCCCATCGCATCGGCCTGGGCCACAAGCGCCCGGCGGCCGCCGCAAAGCCGGCCGAGACGCGCAAGCGCAAGGCGCGCCAGCTGGCCGACGCCGCCGAGTAAGCGAAGCGCCGGCGCCCGCCCGCGCCGGTCCTAGCAGAACGGCGAGCATACGGCCGCGCGGTCCGCTCCTACCCTCTTGTCGCATGAGGGAATGGAGATGACCGCGCGGCCTTCGTTCGAGATCGATCCGGCGTGGTATCGCACGGCGGAGCGTGCCGCGCTGGAATGGACCCACGTCTGGTCCCGGCTGTGGCACATGGGGCCGCGCGCGCAGGAGCTTGCCGAGCCCGGCGACGTGATGATCCACTCGCTCGGCCGCGAGAGCCTGCTGTTCGTGCGCGGCGCGGACGGCGTGGCGCGCGGCTTCTTCAACGTCTGCCGCCACCGCGCGAACCGGCTGGTGCTGAGCGGCGACGGCCCCGGCCACGCCGCCGCCTTCACCTGCGCCTTCCATGGCTGGCGCTACGCGCTGGACGGCACGCTGATCGAGGTGCCCTGCCGCGAGCGGTTCGACGCCCGCATCGACGATCCGGCGTGGACCGCGCTCGCCGCCTTCCGCGTCGAGGAGTTTGCCGGCTGGCTGTGGTTCACGCTTGACGATGCCGCGCCGCCGCTGCGCGACTATCTCGGCCCGCTCCACGATCGCCTCGCCGCCTATCGCATGGAGCGGGCGACGATCGTCGACTACAAGACGTTCGATTTCGCCTGCAACTGGAAGACGGTGCTCGACGCGTTCAACGAGAGCTATCACTTCCAGGCGCTGCACCGCGAGATACTGGCGTGGGGCAATGAGGACGCGCCGATCACCCTGCTGGGCATCCACAGCATGATGGTGAACGAATATGGCGCGCCGAGTGCGCTCTACCCGGAACAGGAACGGCTGAACCCCGCGCTGACCGCCTATCTGGAGGCGAGCGGGATCGATCCGGCCGCCTTCGCCGGCGGCCCGGCCGACGTGCGGCTGGCGGCGCAGGCGGCCAGGCGGGCGGCGCAGGTGGACAGCATCTTCCCCTATGCGTCGCTGGCGGACGGGCAACTGACGGACGCCTATCACTACCTCCTCTTCCCCAGCCTGCACTTCAACCTGTTCCCGGAATTCTACGTGGCGATGCGCTATCGTCCGCACCCCTCCGGCGATCCCGAGCGGATGTTCTTCGATTTCATCATGTGCGCGCCGCTGGCAGAGGGCGAAGCGGTGCCCGACTACACCCACCGCGTGGTGCGCGGCGGCGCGGAGCCGGTGGGCGAGGTGTTGCAATGGGGCGCGCGCGCGCATCCGGTGGCCGAGATGGTGCTGTCGCAGGACGTCGACCTCGTCGAGCATGTCCAGCGCGGGCTCGGCTCGCAGAGCTTCGTCGCGCCGCTGCTGGGTACGGACGAGCGCCGCATCACCCACTTCCACGAATCGATCGACCGGCTGATCCGCGGCGAAACGGTGGCCGACCTGATCGCCACGCGCGAGGACGAGAGCGTCGCCCGGCGGGAGGCGGCGGAATGAGCCGCGAGGAGAATATCGCCCTCGCCACCCGCTACCTGACGGCGATGTCGGCCGGCGCGTGGGAGACGGTGGAGGCGATGTACCATGACGACATCGTCGTCCACATGGCCGGCGCGACGCCCGCTTCCGGCAAGCTCGTCGGCAAGGAGGCGGTGACGGGCGACCTGATCGCGCGGCAGGTCCACGCCGCGCTCGATCCGGCGCGGATGCACTTCGCCCGCCGCTGGAAGATCATGTGCGCCGACGAGGAGCGCGTGACGATCATCATGGAGGGCGGCGGCCCGACCCTGAGCGGCGACGTGTACGACCAGACCTACTGCGAGATCTTCCGTTTCCTGGACGGCCGCATGATCGAGATGCACGCCTTCTACGATACCGTGCTGATCGAGCGCTGCCTGTTCGCCAATCCGCTCGCCCGGCCGCGCCCGGCGCTGCCGCCGCTCGACTATTAGGCGATTAGACCAAAGTCATAAAAATTTGCGGGATGCTTCGCCGCGTTCGCCGTTACGAAAGGTTTTGCCGCGATAAATCCTGGCGTGGGGAAGCTATCGGCAGGTTGGACAGTGATAGGCAGACTATCGTCACTAACGGCGGCGCGCCTTCGCCAGCAGGAACCGGCGCCGATTGCGCGGGAAGACGCGCAACGCAAGCTGTTCCGCCTCGTCGGTGAGTTTCTGGGCGAGCATCATCTTGCGCCGACGCCCGGCAACTATGCGGTGGCGCACGCCGTCGTCACGGGATCGCATCCCGAGATAGTGCGTGCGGTGCGCGAGGCGACGTTCGGCGACCTCCGCCTGTCGCAGGTCGATGCCGATGCGATCCACGCCCGATGCTGCCAGCCGCAGGTCGCCATCTCCGGCGCCGCCGCGTCGGTGGCGGAGCTGGTGCGCGCGGTGGACGAGGCGCGCGAGAGGTTCGATCGCTACGCCGGCATCGTCGACAGCTCGCGCCAGGATGCGCAGGCCTATGGCGACGCGCTGGCCAGCGAGGCGGCGACGATGAGGCCGGCGCGGGAGACGAGCGGCGCGGAGACGGTGGCGGCGCTGATGGCGCTCACCGAATCGATGATCGACAAGACCCGCCGCGCCGAGGAGCAGCTGCGCGCCGCCTCCGCCGAGATGGACGATCTGCGGGCGAACCTCGCCATCGCGCGCCAGGATGCGGAGACCGATCCACTGACCGGCCTGCCGAACCGCCGCGCGTTCGAGGCCTGCTTTGCCGAATGTCTCGCCGGCGCCGGCCAGCGCACGGTATCGCTGGCCTTGTGCGACATTGATCGCTTCAAGGGCGTCAACGATCGCTACGGCCACGATGTCGGCGATCGCGTGATCCGCCTCGTCGCCAAGGAGCTGGCGCAGGGATGCGACGGCAGCGTCGTCGCGCGCTACGGCGGCGAGGAGTTCGTGATCCTGTTCGAGGGCCGCGAGCTGGACCTCGCCTATCGCCTGCTGGACCGCACGCGCGAGGCGTTGAGCGACCGCAGCTTCAAGGTGGCCGGCACCGGCGAGACGCTGGCGGACCTCTCCTTCTCCGGCGGCGTCGTCGCCGTCGCGCCGGGCGAGGACATACGCGAGGCGCTGCGCCGGGCGGACGCGGCGCTCTACCGGGCCAAGCAGACGGGGCGGAACCGCATCGAGCGCGGCCTCTGAACTTTCGCGCGGAGGGACGCCGCCCCCGCGATTAGGACAGTTTGCGCCACCCGCCGCCCGTGCTGCATGTCTGCCGCAAGAGTCACCGCCCCCCGCGGTGACGGTTCGGAGAGAGACGCATGGCGAATGTGGTAATCAGTGGCGCCAGCCGGGGCATCGGGCTTGAGCTCGCCCGGCAATATGCCGAGGTCGGCGACAGGGTATATGCCTTCGTCCGCGATCCGGCCAACGCGCCGAAGCTGGAGGCCGTGGCGGCGCAGGCCGGCGGCAACCTGACCATCCACGCGATGGACGTCGCCGACGACGCCTCGGTCAAGGCCGCCGCCGGAGAGATCGGCGACGTCGCGATCGACACCCTCATCAACAATGCCGGCATCAATCGCGAGCATCAGGGGCTCGACGACATGGACTATGATGCCTTCCGCGAGATCAACGAGGTCATGATGATCGGCCCGTTCCGCGTGTTCCAGGCGTTCCTGCCCAATCTCGAGAAGGCGGGCACCGCGCGGGTGATGAGCGTGACGAGCCAGCTCGGCGCCTCCACCTGGCCCTATGGCGGCTATTACGCCTATGCCGGCGCCAAGGCGGGCCTGAACCGGGTGATGCGCAGCGTGGCGATCGACGTGAAGGATCGCGGCATCCTCGTCGGCGTGGTCCATCCCGGCTATGTGAAGACGGACATGGGCGGCCCGGAGGCCGACATCGAGCCTTCGGAGAGCGCCGCCGGCATCATCGCCGTCACCGCCGCGCTGACGCCGGAGACCACTGGCGACTTCTTCAAGTGGAACGGCGAGAAGCACGACTGGTAGGATGAAGCGCGGGCCGGCGGACACCCATCCGCCGGCCCGCGCGCCCCCCGCCCGCCGTGCGGGTCGGGCGCGACAATCGGACGGATCGTCGCACAGGACGGATCCGCAACGCCGTCCGAACATTGTGCTGGCTGCCGGGCCTGCCGGCATGTCCACCACCCGCGAATAGCGGCCTAGTAGCGGATCCGTCCTGCATGTTCTCGCGTCCCGGCCCCTCGCATCCGGTGCTGCCGGCCATGTCGATCGCCGTCGATGCGAAGATGACTCGCCCGGCCACTTCTGCTAGATCGTCGCAACCACTGTCGCCGTCAGAGCGGCAGGGCCGAGGATGACTGAGATGACCAAGCACATGTTTGCGCCCGCCGCCGTCGCCTGCCTTGTTGACGGACGCTCGCCGCGTCCGGAGGAAGTTGACGAGATGGCGGCCAAGATCTGGCGCGAGGCCTATCATCGCCTCTGGAAGATCGAGTGGAGCGAGGTGGAGCCGGGATCACGCCTGCACGCCAGCATCCTGGCGGCCGCGCTCGCCGCGCTGGGCGCGCTCGCCAGCTTCGGCCCGGACATGCTGAACGCCGCCTTCTGAGCCAGGGCGGCCGAGTCGCGCCGCGGCCAGCCCCCGGACGCGCCTCTTCTCGGCCGCCAAGCGTTCTTTTGTTGCCGCCACGTGAGCGCCGCCCCATGTTGGCGGCGTGCTGAGACAATATGAACTGGTGGATCGGGTTCTCGACTACGATCCGGACGCGGACGAGGCGTTGCTGAACCGCGCCTACGTCTTCTCGATGCAGGCGCACGGCAGCCAGAAGCGGGCGTCGGGCGACCCCTATTTCAGCCACCCGATCGAGGTGGCCGGCATCCTGACCGATCTGCACCTGGACGACGAGACGATCGCGACCGCCATCCTGCACGACACGATCGAGGATACGGTCGCGACGCACGAGGATATCGAGCACCGCTTCGGCAGCAACGTCGCGCGGCTGGTGGACGGCGTCACCAAGCTCAGCAAGATCGAGGCGCAGACCGAGAACGAGCGCGCGGCCGAGAATCTGCGCAAGTTCCTGCTCGCCATGTCGGACGACATCCGCGTCCTGCTGGTGAAGCTGGCCGACCGGCTGCACAACATGCGCACGCTGCACCACATCCCGAACGAGGCGAAGCGCCGCCGCATCGCCCGCGAGACGATGGAGATCTACGCGCCGCTGGCCGAGCGGGTCGGCATGTACGAGTTCATGAAGGAGATGCAGACGCTCGCCTTCAAGCAGCTGGAGCCGGAGGCCTACGAATCGATCACGCGCCGGCTGGGCCAGCTGAAAGAGGGCGGCGGCGACCAGATCGCCCGCATCGGCTCCGGCATCACCCTCCATCTCGGCCGCCACGGCATCCGCGCGGAGGTGACGGGGCGCGAGAAGCATCCCTACTCGATCTGGCGCAAGATGGCCGAGCGCCACATCAGCTTCGAGCAGCTTTCCGACATCATGGCGTTCCGCGTGATCGTGGCCGATCCGGATCAGTGCTACCGCGCGCTGGGGCTGATCCATCGCCGCTGGCCGATGGTGCCGGGGCGGTTCAAGGATTATGTCTCCACGCCCAAGCGCAACGGCTATCGCTCGCTCCACACCGCCGTGATCCATTCGGAGCGGATGCGCATCGAGATCCAGATCCGCGACCGCGACATGCACGCCCAGGCCGAGCACGGTCTCGCCGCCCACTGGGCCTACAAGCAGAAGCAGGGCAAGCCGGACGGGCAGACCAGCTGGATTCGCGACCTCGTCGAGATACTCGACCATGCCGAGAGCCCGGAGGAGCTGCTCGAACATACGCGCATGGCGATGTACCAGGATCGCATCTTTGCCTTCACCCCCACGGGCGAGCTGATCCAGCTGCCCAAGGGATCGACGCCGGTCGATTTCGCCTATGCCGTCCACACCGATCTCGGCGATCAGACGGTGGGCGCCAAGGTGAACGGCCGCGTCGTGCCGCTGCGCACCGTGATCGAGAATGGCGATCAGGTGGAGATATTGCGATCGAAGGCGCAGGAGCCGCAGCCCGGCTGGATGAACTTCGTCGCCACCGGCAAGGCCCGCGCCTCGATCCGCCGCTACGTGCGACAGAAGGAGCGGGGCGAGCGGGTGGCGCTGGGCCGCAAATTCTACGACGAGATCGTCAAGCGGCTGCCGGCGCAGCTGGGCTCGGATGCGGTGGGCCAGGCGCTCCGCCGGCTGGGCCTGCCCGATCAGGACGCGCTGATGGAGGCGATCGCGCTGCAATCGATCACCGATGGCGAGGTGATCGAGGCGCTGATGCCGGGGTCCGGCGGCGCCGTGTCCGTCGCCCGCGGCGCGGCGCGGCCGCAGACCGAGGCGATCTCCATCCGCGGGCTCACGCCGGGCGTCGCCTATACGCTGGCGCCGTGCTGCCACCCGGTGCCGGGCGATCGCATCGTCGGCCTGCGGCGGCCGGAGGAGGCGGTGGAGGTGCATGCGATCGATTGCCCGCGCCTGGCCGACGGCGTCGATGCCGACTGGGTCGATCTCGCCTGGGGCGACGCGTCGGACGGCGGCACCGCGCGGCTGGCGATCGTGGTGCGCAACGAGCCCGGCGCGCTGGGCGTGATGGCGGGCATCCTGGGCGCGCAGCACGCCAATATCGTCAACCTGCTGCTCACCCACCGCGACGCCGGCTTCCACACCTTCCACCTCGCGGTGGAGGTGCGCGACGTGCAGCACCTGATGAAGATCCTCGCGGCGCTGCGCGCGGCGGACGCGATCTCCTCGGCCGAGCGGCTTTGAGCACGGGCGGCGGCTATCGGCATCTGTTCCAGCGCGCGATCGCGGCCGCACCCGATCGCGTGCATCTGGCGGCGCACAGCCACCCGCTATGGCCCGATGCGAGCTTCGTCGGCCAGATCGCCGCGTGGAGCGATGCGGCGCGGCTGGCCGGCGACAAGTGGTCGCGGGTGCTGGACGAGATCCGGCCCGGCGCGCAGGCCCATGTCGCGGCCGAGCTGAACCTGCCCGATGCGGCGACCGTGGCGTTCGCCGGCAACGCGCACGAACTGCTGCTCCGCCTGGTCTCCGCGATCGATCGGCGGCCGGTCCGCATCCTGACGAGCGACGGGGAGTTCGCCAGCTTCGCCCGCCAGGCCGCGCGCTGGGCGGAGAGCGGCCGCGCGATCGTGGAGGCGGTGGCGATGGAGCCGCGCGCCACCTTCGCCGATCGCTTCGTCACGCGGGCGCGGGCCGGCGGCTTCGATCTGGCCTATGTCAGCCAGGTCATGTTCGGCAGCGGCCTGGTGTTCGATCGCATCGCCGATCTCGCCGCGCTCGCCCGGCCGGAAGGGCCGTGGGTGGCGATCGACGGCTATCACGGCTTCATGGCGATAGAGACGGATCTCTCCGCCGTGGCCGATCGCGTCTTCTACATCGCCGGCGGCTACAAATATGCGATGGCAGGGGAGGGCGCCGGGCTGATGCACGCGCCCCCCGGCTACGGCCCGCGCCCCGAGGAGACCGGCTGGTTCGCCGATGCGAGCGAGCGGGGGACGGTAGGCTATCCGGCCGATGCGAGGCGCTTCATGGGATCCACCTTCGATCCCTCCGGCCTCTACCGCTTCGTCGCGGTGCGCGACATGCTGGCCGGCGAGCGGCTGACGACAACGGCGATCTCCGCCCATGTGGCCGCCCTGCACGCGCGCCTGCTCGACGGGATCGGGGGCACGCCGCTGGCGGCGGCGGACCTGCTGAACCCGCCGGGCGCCGGGGCGCGCGCGCGGTTCCTCGCCTTCCGCTCGCCACAGGCCGCCGCCTGGGCGGCCGCCTTCGCCGCGGAGGAGGTTGTCGTCCACGCGCGCGACGATCTGCTGCGCGTGTGCCCCGGCCTGAACAACGATGAGCGCGACGTGGACCGCTTTCTTGCCGTCGCTAGGGCGCTGCCGGGAACCACCGCGCCGGGCTGACGGTTTATGTGGCGGCCAAATGCCTGACCACGAAGGACTTTCGATGACTCAAGCGCCCACTGCCCCGATCCGCTACACGCCCGCCGTCGAACAGCCCGAGCCGAACGAGGCGGAGGTCACGCGGGAGCTGGTCGATACGCTGCACGGCATCATCGAGACGACCTACAAGGATTACGGCCACGCCGTTCGCAGCGTCCACGCCAAGAGCCACGCGCTGCTGGAAGGCACGTTCGAGGTGCTCGGCGGCCTGCCCCCGGTGCTGGCGCAGGGCCTGTTCGCAGAGCCCGGCACCTATCAGACGGTGCTCCGCATCTCGACCAACGCCGGCGACATCCTGCCGGACAGCGTCTCCCTGCCGCGCGGCATGGCGGTGAAGGTGATCGGCGTGGATGGCGATCGGCTGCCCGGATCGGAGGGAGACGCCACGCAGGATTTCGTCATGGCGATCGGCCCCGCCTTCCTGGCACCGACGCCGGCCAAGTTCCTCGCCAACCTCAAGATGCTCGCCAAGACGACCGACCGGGTCGAGGGCGTGAAGAAGGTGCTCTCCGCCACCCTGCGCGCGGCTGAGAGCGCCTTGGAGGCTGTCGGCGGTGAGAGCGCGATGCTGAAGAGCATGGGCGGCCAGGCCCAGACGCATCCGGCCGGCGAGAGCTACTTCACGCAGGCGCCGCTGCGGTACGGCGACTATATCGCCAAGCTGTCGGTCGTGCCGCTCTCGCCCAACTTCAAGGCGCTGGCGGGCGAGACCGTGGACATCGGCGGCGATCCGGACGGATTGCGCGGTGCGATGAACGAATTCTTCGGCGCCGAGGGCGGCCAGTGGGAGGTGCGCGCGCAGCTCTGCACCGATCTCGACAAGATGCCGGTCGAGGACGCGTCCGTGCCGTGGGACGAGGAGGAGAGCCCGTACATCCCGGTCGCGCGGATCACGGTGGAGCCGCAATCGGCGTGGAGCGAGACGCGCGCCAAGGTGGTGGACGACAGCCTAGCTTTCTCGCCGTGGCACGGGCTTGCCGCGCATCAGCCGCTCGGCGGGGTTATGCGGGCGCGCAAGCCCGCCTACGAGATGTCGTCCGGCTTCCGCGGCCAGCATAACGGCTGCCCGATGCACGAGCCGAAGTCGCTGGAGACGCTCCCCGCCTGATCGGCACTTGCCAAACGGGCGGCGTCCGGTGCTTGATCGGGCCATGCCGCCGCCCGCCTTATCGTGCTGCTGACCGTCGCCCTGCCGCCGGCGCTGACCTTGGCGGGTGCGGCGCGCGTGCGATTGCTGCACGCTACGGCAGGAGCGGTGCTGATGCCGGGATCGAAGCTGCTCGACTTCAGCGTCGATCTAAGCGCGGGCGCGGCGCACGACTGTCCGCCGATCTCCCACTATCGCCTCGTCCTGCGCGAACGCGGTCGGCTCGTCCGGCTGAACGTGGGGCAAGGGGATGCGCTGATGCCCGGTGTGGCCGTGGCCATGCTGGCGACGGACACGGGCGACACGGCCGACGATCCGCGCGCGCGCCTGGCCCGCGTGACGGTCGCCAGCATCGTCTTCCACGCCGAGGGCTGGGGCGGGCGGTGAGCGGGATCGCGCTGCGGCTGGGGCCGATCACGGTGGCCGGGTATCGGGTCGTCCGATCGGCGCTGCGGTGGTTGTGTCCCGACGGCCACGTCGCCCGCGCCGGCGAGCCGATCGCCTACTGCACCCTCGGGCTCTCCGCCGATGCCGATGGCGGCACGCCGTTCACCGGCGAGACGCGCGACTTCCAGGTCGCCTTTGCGCCCCGCGTCGGCGGGCGGGTGGCCCACGCGGCGGAGACGCAGGGCGGCTTCCTCGATCGGCTCAGCAATTATCGCTGGTCGGACGATTTCGTGATCGCGCACATCGAGCCCGAAGGCCGGCCGCTGCCCGGCGATGCGGCGCTGCCGCGCCTGCTGATGCTGGCCGGCCGGCGCATGACGGAACTGGCCGAGGACCGATCCGGCCTGCTGACCGGCTGGCACGATCGCGTGCGCGGCTGGTGGGGAGAAGAGGAGGGCAGGGCCGGGGGCGAGACCGCGACCCTGCTCGCGCTCGGCACCTGCGAGCTGACCGGGGCGCTGCGCGGCGAGCGGGGCGGTTTTCTGGAGCTGTTCGCCGCGAGTGGCGGCGGCGGGCAGGTGGCGGTGGTGCAGGACGAGCCGCTCGTCCCCTCCGTGCGCATCCTGCTGGAACAGCTGGCGCGGTCGCCGGGGGACATGCTGGCGATCGAGGCCGATGCCGCGGCGGGCTTCGCCGCCCTCTCGCCCCCGCCCGCCGCCGGTGACTGGCTGTTCCTGGGCGCGCTGCTGGCGGCGCTGCGGCGCACGCCGATCACCGACGACTATCTGCTGCTGGGCCGGCAGGGGCTGCGCCGCGCCGGCCCGGCCACCGCCATCGCCCTGACGCTCACCGCCGAGCTGCCGCCCATCCTGCGCCACCGGCGGCTGGGCTATGCGATCGCCTGCCACCCGTTCCGGCTGGCGCAGGTGGGCGCCGCGACGCGCGCCTGGCTGGAACGCGACTTCGTGGCGGAAGCGCGCGACACGGAAGAGATCGCCGCCGACCTGCGCCTGCTCGCGCGGACGGTGCGGGAGCGGACCGGGGCGGCGCTGCTGATGTGCAACGGCATATCGGCGCAGATCCACGAGGACATCCTGCACTATGCCGCGTTCGACGCGCCGCTCGGCCGCACGCTGAGCACGGTGCGTGCGAAGGAACGGAACGTGATGCTGGACGGTCTGGCCGCCGGGGAGGGGATCGGCGTGGTCGATGTCGACGCGATCGTCGCCGAGCACGGCCTGTGGCGCCACCTGCCGGACGGCATCCACCAGAGCGGCGCGGTGCAGGCGGCGGTGCGCGACGAGATGCTGGCGATCCTGAACCAGCGCGGCGTCCGCCTCTGAGGGCGCGAAAGGCCTGGCCCGGCATGATGTGATCCGAGACGGCCGCGAGTACCGCCGTCGTCCGGTCACAGCACGCGATAGGGCACCACCTCGCGCACGTTCGGATCGATCACGATCGCGCGGTCGGCCGGCGGGAAGGCGCGCTGGTCGCAGCCGGCGCGCGGGCACAGGCGGCAGGAGATGCCGATCGGCGCGGCCGCAGTGCGGCTCGCCAGATCCAGGCCGTCGGCATAGATGAAGTCGCCGGCATGCTCGATCTCGCAGCCGAGCGCCACGGCGTAGCGGCGGGGGCTGCGCGCATAGCTGCCGCTGGGCTTCACCAGCCCCTTGGCCATCGAGACGTAGCGCAGGCCGTCCGGCGTCTCCGCCAGCTGGACAAGGATGCGATCGGGGATCGCCACCGCCTCGTGCACGATCCACAGCGGGCAGGCGCCGCCGAAGCGGGCGAACTGCAGCCGCGTGGCGGAGTGGCGCTTGGTGATGTTGCCGGCCATGTCCACCCGGCAGAAGAAGAAGGGGATGCCGCGCGCGCCGGGCCGTTGCAGCGTGGAGAGGCGGTGGCACGCCTGCTCGAAGCTCACGTCGAACCGCTGGCACAGCCGATCGATGTCGTGGCGGCAGGCGCGGGCGCTGTCGCGAAAGCGGCCATAGGGCATCAGCAGCGCGCCGGCCGCCTGGTTGCCGAGGCCGATCGAGAGCAATCGGCGCGATTCGGGCGCGCGCAGATCGGCGCCGCTGGCGATGCCGGCGATCACCTCGGCGAACGACAGGCTGGCCAGCTGGTGGGCGAGGAAGAAGCGCCGCGTGGCCGGCGGCATCGCCCGGTTCAGCGCCAGCAGGCCGCGCGCCGGATCGAACCGGCGGAGCGGCGGCGTATCGTCGCGCTCGTCGCTGGTGGAGATCACGTCCACGCCGTGCGCCGTCTTCAGCGCGTGGACCAGCAGCCCCTCCGGGATCGGCTCGGCATCCAGCGAATGGGCCAGCGCCTCCGCCGCGCGATCGATCGCGTCGACATAGTTGCCGGCATTGTGGAACCAGTCCCGCACCTCCTCCCACGGCTGCCGCCCGCCGCCGGGCACGCCGCTGGCGATCGCCTCGTCGGCGATCAGCCGCCGCTCCTCGCTGCGGCGATAGGCGGCGTGCAGGCGGACGAAGCGTTCGGCGAGGCCGGGCTGCTGCTCGGCCGCGCGATCGAGCGCCTGCGGCTCCGGCGGCAGGCTGGCGAACAGCGGATCGGCCACCGCATCGCGCAGCGCGGCCAGATGCGCCGCGCCGCCCACGTCGGCCGGGTTCCAGTCGAGCGGGAAGGCGGCGGCGAGCGCTGCGGAAACGGCGTGTGTGACCGGACGATCGTCATTCTCCAGCTGCGACAGATAGCTGACCGAGAGGCCGAGCCGCTGCGCCATCGCCGCCTGGCCCAGCCGGTGGCGCTGGCGCAGCGCGCGCAGCACCGGCCCGGCGAACAGCCGCCGGCGGGGCGCGGCGACCGCCTGATCCGGGGCGGACGGCGGCATCAGCGCGGGCAGCGCGGCGGGGTCCGGCATCGTCATTCTGCAAACAACCTCTTCGCAATTCCGCAAGTTCGCATTTGCACAATCCGGCGCGGCTTGGAAAGGGAGAGGCGCGTGAACCGAGGGAGCCCGCATGCTGGCCATTTTGCAGAAGCTGGAACAGAAGCGCGAGCAGGCGCGGCTCGGCGGCGGGCAGGCGCGGATCGACGCGCAGCACAAGAAAGGCCGCCTCACCGCGCGCGAGCGGATCGAGGTGCTGCTGGACGAGGGCTCGTTCGAGGAGCTGGACGCCTATGTCGAGCATAACTGCATAGATTTCGGCATGCAGGAGCAGGTGTTCCCCGGCGACGGCGTCGTCACCGGATCGGGCACGGTCAACGGCCGGCTGATGTTCGTGTTCAGCCAGGATTTCACCGTGTTCGGCGGCTCCCTTTCCGAGCGGCACGCCCAGAAGATCTGCAAGATCATGGACATGGCGATGAAGGTCGGCGCGCCGGTGATCGGCCTCAACGATTCGGGCGGCGCCCGCATCCAGGAAGGCGTGGCCTCGCTGGCCGGCTATGCCGAGGTGTTCCAGCGCAACGTGCTGGCATCCGGCGTGATCCCGCAGATCTCGGTCATCATGGGGCCGTGCGCCGGCGGCGCCGTGTATTCGCCGGCGATGACGGACTTCATCTTCATGGTGAAGGACAGCTCGTACATGTTCGTCACCGGGCCGGACGTGGTGAAGACCGTGACCAACGAGGTGGTGACGCAGGAGGAACTGGGCGGCGCCGTGACCCACACCACCAAGTCCGGCGTGGCCGACGTGGCGTTCGAGAACGATATCGAGGCGCTGCTGGCGACGCGCGACTTCGTCGACTTCCTGCCGCTGTCCAACCGGCAGGACGTGCCGGAGCGGCCGACCGGCGACGCCTGGGACCGCTACGAGCCGAGCCTGGACACGCTGATCCCGGACAGCGCCAACAAGCCCTACGACATCAAGGAACTGATCGCCAAGGTGGTGGACGAGGGCGACTTCTTCGAGGTGCAGCCCACCCACGCGGCCAACATCGTCACCGGCTTCGCCCGGATCGAGGGGCGGACGATCGGCATCGTCGCCAATCAGCCGATGGTGCTGGCCGGCGTGCTGGACATCAACTCGGCGAAGAAGGCGGGCCGCTTCGTGCGCTTCTGCGACGCCTTCGACATTCCGATCGTCACCTTCGTCGACGTGCCCGGTTTCCTGCCCGGCACCGCGCAGGAGCATAACGGCATCATCAAGCACGGCGCCAAGCTGCTGTTCGCCTATGCCGAGGCTACCGTACCGAAGATCACCGTCATCACCCGCAAGGCCTATGGCGGTGCCTATGACGTGATGTCGTCCAAGCATCTGCGCGGCGATCTCAACTATGCGTGGCCGACGGCCGAGATCGCGGTGATGGGCGCCAAGGGGGCGGTGGAGATCATCTTCCGCAAGGACATCGGCGACAAGGACAAGATCGCCGACCGCACCGCCGAATATGAGGCCCGCTTCGCCAACCCGTTCGTGGCGGCCAGCAAGGGCTTCATCGACGAGGTGATCATGCCCCACTCCACCCGCCGCCGCATCGCGCTCGGCCTGCGCAAGCTGCGCAACAAGCAGCTGGAGAATCCGTGGAAGAAGCACGACAACATCCCGCTGTGAGGGGACGCGAAACGGATCGTGAGATCGGTTATCCACATCGATCGAAGGCTCGTTCGGCTTGAAGCGATCGAAGAGGTACGTAGTGGACCTAGCCGATTTCAGCGGATCGAAGACGGACATGCTGCCCTGGAAGATCGGCACCGACAGACATTAGGAACCTGAAATGAACAAGGAAGTGGTGATCCTCGGCGGCGCGCGTACCGCCATCGGCGACTTCGGCGGCGCGCTGAAGGATGTGGCGCCCGCCAGGCTCGGCGAGATCGTGATCCGCGAGGCGATCGCCCGATCGGGCATCGCGGCGGCGGACGTGCAGCATGTGGTGATGGGGCAGGTGATCCCCACCGTGCCGCAGGACGCCTACCTCGCCCGCGTCGCCGCGCTGAATGCCGGCGTGCCGGTGGAGGCGCCGGCGCTGACCCTGAACCGGCTGTGCGGCTCCTCGGTGCAGGCGATCGTCTCGGCGGCGCAGATGATTACCCTGGGCGAGGCGGACTTCGCCGTCGCCGGCGGCGCCGAGAGCATGAGCCAGTCGCCCCACTATGTCACGGCGGCGCGCTTCGGCCAGAAGATGGGCGCGGTGCAGATGCTCGACGCGCTGACGGCCACGCTGAGCGACCCGATCGACAATTATCACATGGGCATCACGGCTGAGAACATCGCCGAGCAGCACCAGATCGGCCGGGCGGCGCAGGACGAGGCGGCCGCCGAGAGCCACCGCCGTGCCGCCGCCGCGCAGACGGAGGGTCGCTTCAAGGACCAGATCGTGCCGATCGAGGTGAAGACGCGCAAGGGCATGGTCGCCTTCGACACGGACGAGCATGTGAAGGCCGAGACGACGGTGGACGTGCTGGCCAAGCTGAAACCCGCGTTCAAGAAGGACGGCACCGTCACCCCCGGCAACGCCAGCGGTATCAACGACGGCGCCGCCGCGCTGGTGCTCGCCTCCGCCGATGCGGCCGCGGCCAAGGGGCTGAGCCCGCGCGCCCGCATCCTCGGCTGGGGCCATGCCGGCGTTTCGCCCGACGTGATGGGCCTCGGGCCGATCCACGCCGTGCCGATCGCGCTGGAGCGGGCCGGCCTGTCGCTCGACCAGATCGACGTAATCGAATCGAACGAGGCGTTCGCCGCGCAGGCCTGCGCCGTCGCCAACAGCCTGGGCTTCGATCCGGAGAAGGTGAACGTCAACGGATCGGGCATATCGCTCGGCCATCCGGTGGGCGCGACCGGCGCGATCCTGACGGTGAAGCTGCTGGCCGAGCTCGACCGCCAGGATGCGCGCTACGGCCTCGTCACGATGTGCATCGGCGGCGGCCAAGGCATCGCGCTGGTGGTGGAGCGGCTGGGCGCGGCCGAGCGGAAGGCGGCGGCGTGAAGCTCGGCCGGCTCAACCATGTCGGCGTGGCGACGCCGTCGATCGCGGACAGCATCGCGTTCTACCGCGACGTGATGGGCGCCAGCGTGGTCACGGAGCCGTTCGACATGGCCGAGCAGGGCGTGAAGGTGTGCTTCGTCCACACGCCCGGCGCCGGCGGCACCGAGGGCACGCAGATCGAGCTGATCGAGCCGATCGGCGAGTCCGCCGGCATCCGCGCCTTCCTGGCGAAGAACCCGGCCGGCGGGCAGCACCATCTCTGCTTCGAGGTGCCCGACATCCATGCCGCGCGGGACGAGTTCCTGGCGATGGGCAAGAAGGTGCTCGGCGAGCCGCGCATCGGCGCGCACGGCACGCTGATCTTCTTCGTCCACCCCAGGGACATGGGCGGCGTGCTGACCGAGATCATGGAGACGCCGAAGCATGCGGCGGGACATTGAAAATCCTCCGCTCTCCCTGAGGAGGGGCTGAGCGGAGGCGGAGACCCGTCTCGAAGGATCCTTCGAGACGCCATTGCGACAGGCTCAATGGCTCCTCAGGATGAGCGGACTGGTTGGGAACGGCTATGACGATCGAGAAGAATATCGGCGAAGATGCGGGCGCGGCGCCCAAGGCCCGCGACCTGCCCGAACCCTCGGCCGCGCCGACCCTGGCCAAGTGGGAGGCCGCCGCCGCCAAGGAGGTGAAGGGGCAGGATCTCACCTGGAACACGCCGGAAGGCATCGCCGTCAAGCCGCTCTACACGGCGGAAGACGTGACGACAGAGCCCGGCCTGCCCGGCTTCGCCCCCTTCACCCGCGGCGTGCGCGCCTCGATGTATGCCGGGCGGCCGTGGACGATCCGCCAATATGCCGGCTTCTCCACCGCCGAGGCGTCCAACGCCTTCTACCATCGCAACCTGAAGGCCGGGCAGAAGGGCCTGTCGGTCGCCTTCGATCTCGCCACCCATCGCGGCTATGACAGCGATCATCCGCGCGTGACCGGCGACGTCGGCAAGGCGGGCGTCGCGATCGACACGATCGACGACATGAAGATCCTGTTCGACGGCATCCCGCTGGACAAGATGTCCGTCTCGATGACGATGAACGGCGCGGTGATCCCCATCCTGGCCTTCTTCATCGTGGCGGGCGAGGAGCAGGGCGTGCCGCGCGCGCAGCTGGACGGGACCATCCAGAACGACATCCTCAAGGAGTTCATGGTCCGCAACACCTACATCTACCCGCCCGAACCGAGCATGCGGATCATCTCGGACATCTTCGGCTATACCAGCCGGGAGATGCCGAAGTTCAACAGCATCTCGATCAGCGGCTATCACATGCAGGAAGCCGGCGCGACGCAGGTGCAGGAGCTGGCCTTCACCATTGCCGACGGCATGGAATATGTGAAGTACGGCGTCGCGAGCGGACTGGACATCGACAAGTTCGCCGGGCGCCTCAGCTTCTTCTTCGCGATCGGCATGAACTTCTTCATGGAGGTGGCGAAGCTGCGCGCCGCGCGCGTGCTGTGGCACCGCGTGATGACGCAGCTGGGCGCGAAGGACGAGCGCAGCAAGATGCTGCGCACCCACTGCCAAACCTCGGGCGTCTCGCTGACCGAGAAGGACCCATACAACAACGTGATGCGCACCACGATCGAGGCGATGGCGGCGATGCTGGGCGGCACCCAGAGCCTCCACACCAACGCGCTGGACGAGGCGATCGCGCTGCCGACCGACTTCTCCGCCCGTATCGCGCGCAACACCCAACTGGTCATCCAGGAGGAGACCGGCATGTGCAATGTCGTCGATCCGCTGGGCGGCAGCTATTATGTCGAGAGCCTGACCAGCCAGCTCGTCGACGCCGCGTGGGCGATCATCGAGAAGGTCGAGGCCGAGGGCGGCATGGCCAAGGCGGTCGCCGCCGGCTGGCCCAAGGCGATGATCGAGGAAGCCTCCGCCGCCAAGGCCGCCCGCGTCGACCGCGTCGAGGAGGTGGTCGTCGGCGTCAACAAATATGCCAAGGACAAGGAGGACGCGATCGACATCCTCGATGTCGACAACGTCGCCGTGCGCGAGGCGCAGATCGCCCGCATCAACAAGAGCAAGGCGGGGCGCGACGAGGCCCTGTGCCGGGCCGCGCTTGATGCGCTGCGCGAGGGTGCGCGGGGCAAGGGCAACCTGCTGGAGCTGGCGGTAGAGTGCGCGCGCCAGCGCGCGACCCTGGGCGAGATCAGCCTGGCGATGGAGGATGTGTTCGGCCGCTACGGCACCAATCCCACGCCGGTGAAGGGCATCTACGGCGGCGCCTATGGCGACGATGCGCGCTGGCAGGGGCTGATCGAGGGCGTCTCCTCGATCGAGCGGCGCAAGGGCCGGCGGCCGAAGATGCTGGTCGCCAAGATGGGCCAGGACGGGCATGATCGCGGCGCCAACCTGGTCTCCTCCGCCTTCGGCGACCTGGGCTTCGAGATCGTCGCCGGGCCGCTGTTCCAGACGCCGCGGGAAGCGGCCGAGCTGGCGATCAAGGCCGATGTCGACGTGGTCGGCGCCTCCAGCCTGGCGGCCGGGCACAAGACGCTGATCCCCGAGCTGATCGGCCTGCTGCGCGATGCCGGGCGCAGCGACATCAAGGTGATCGCCGGCGGCGTGATCCCGGCGCAGGACTATCAGTTCCTGCGCGATGCCGGCGTGCAGGGCATCTTCGGCCCGGGCACCAACCTGGTGGAGGCGGCGGGCGCGGTGCTGGCGCTGCTGGGCCACAATGTGCCGCCCGAAGGGATCAGCGAGGCGGCCGAGTGATGCGGCTCGCCGCGCTGGTCGCGCTCGCGCTGCTGCCAGCCTCGGCGCAGGCCCAGACACAGGCGCGGATGAACGAGACGGCCGGCGCCGATCAGCGCCGCGCGGACGCCGCGATGAACCGCCAGTGGAGC
Organism: Sphingomonas profundi; assembly: GCF_009739515.1. Taxonomy (NCBI): domain Bacteria; kingdom Pseudomonadati; phylum Pseudomonadota; class Alphaproteobacteria; order Sphingomonadales; family Rhizorhabdaceae; genus Alterirhizorhabdus; species Alterirhizorhabdus profundi. Next base: position 2,964,493 of record NZ_CP046535.1, on the reverse strand, counting down.
GTCACCCAGGCGGCGATGAAGCGGCGGGACGCGGCGGACTCCTCGCGCGGCGGCGGCTTCGGCTATGCGGCGGCCCTGCTCGCCAGCCAGCGCGCGTGGCTGCGCTTCCGCGATGCCGAATGCGTGATCGAGGGCGCCGAGTTCGCCGGCGGATCGGCCCAGCCGATGGCGCAGGCCGCCTGCCTCGCCCGCCTGACCGTCGCACGCACCGCGCAGCTGAAGACGCTGGAGTGGCGGCGGTGACGCCCGGTGCCTCCTCCCGCACCGACTGGTCGCGTGGCGAGATCGCCGCGCTGTTCGACCTGCCGTTCATGGATCTGCTGTGGCGGGCGCAGGGCGTGCACCGCGCCCACCATGCGGCCAACGAGGTGCAGCTCTCCACCCTGCTCTCGATCAAGACGGGCGGGTGTCCGGAGGATTGCGGCTATTGCAGCCAGTCCGCCTCCGCCGACAGCGGCCTGCCGGCCAGCAAGCTGATGGACGTGGAGGCCGTGGTCGCGGCGGCGCGGGCGGCGGCGGACGGCGGCTCCGATCGTTTCTGCATGGGCGCCGCGTGGCGATCCCCCAAGGATCGCGACATGGACGCGCTGTGCGACATGGTCGGCCAAGTGAAAGGCTTCGGCCTGGAGACATGCATGACCCTGGGCATGCTGACCGGCGACCAGGCGCGGCGGCTGAAGGCGGCGGGGCTCGACTACTACAACCATAATCTTGATACCTCGCCGGAACATTATGCCGAGGTCGTCACCACCCGCACCTATGCCGACCGGCTCGACACCTTGGCCGAGGTGCGGGCGGCCGGCATCTCCGTCTGTTGCGGCGGGATCATGGGGATGGGCGAGACGCGCGCCGACCGCGTCGGCTTCGTCCACGCGCTCGCCACCCTGCCGCGCCATCCGGAGAGCGTGCCGATCAACGCGCTGGTGCCGATCGCCGGCACCGTGCTGGGCGACATGCTGCGGGACGTGCCCGCGCGTATCGACGACGTGGAGTTCGTCCGCACCGTGGCGGCGGCGCGGATCACGATGCCGCGCGCGATCGTGCGCCTGTCGGCCGGGAGGGAGAGCATGTCGGTCGCGACGCAGGCGCTCTGCTTCCTCGCCGGCGCGAACTCGATCTTCACCGGCGACCGGCTGCTGACGACCGGCAATGCCGGCGACAACGCCGACGCGGCGCTGTTCGAGGCGCTGGGGCTGAAGCCGATGCACAGCGAGGAACCGGCGCGTGTGGCGGCGGAGTAATGCCTACGGTGCTGCGGATCGGCGCCTTCCGCTTCTACTTCTACAGCCACGAGCCGAACGAACCTCCGCACGTCCATGTCGACCGGGGCGAGGCGACGATAAAGATATGGCTGGAGCCCATCGAGGTGGCGCGGAGCCGCGGGCTCCGGGCGCACGAGATCGGTGGCATCGTCCTGCTCGTGACGGAGCATCGCGCGTTGCTGCTGGAGGCGTGGCATGAACATTTCGGCTAGAGTAACCGACGAGCGCGTGCTCGACGTGCGCTTCGACGAGGCCAGCCTGATCGTCGACCTGATGGACGGACGCACGATCTCGGCTCCGCTCGCCTGGTATCCGCGGCTGCTTCGCGCCACGGCCGAGCAGCGTCTCGATTGGGAGAAGGCCGGCGGCGGCTATGGCATCCACTGGCCGGCACTGGACGAAGACCTGAGTACCGAGGGTCTGTTGCGGGGCGCACCGGCGACGATAGCGGCGAGGTGAAAGCCTTCGGGCCGCCTTTATTAGCGACAGTGATCGTGGTGGTCCTGTTGTCGTGGATGTTTAACGCCGGCTTCTTCATGCACGGCGACTGAAGGTTTGCGGGGATGAAAGCATGTTCAAGAAGATCCTGATCGCCAATCGTGGCGAGATCGCCTGTCGCGTGATCAAGACGGCCAGGCGCATGGGCATCAAGACGGTCGCCGTCTATTCGGATGCGGACGCGCGCGCCAAGCATGTCGAGATGGCGGACGAGAAGGTGCGGCTCGGGCCGCCGCCCGCGTCCGAAAGCTATCTGCTGGCCGAGGCGATCATTCTCGCCTGCAAGGAGACCGGGGCGGAGGCCGTCCACCCCGGCTACGGCTTCCTTTCCGAACGGACCAGCTTCGCCAAGGCGCTGGAGGAGGCGGGCATCGCCTTCATCGGCCCGCCGGTGGGCGCCATCGCCGCGATGGGCGACAAGATCGAATCGAAGAAGCTGGCCAAGGCCGCCGGCGTCAACGTCGTCCCCGGCTTTCTGGGCGAGATCGCCGATACCGACGAGGCGGTGCGGATCGCCGGCGACATCGGCTATCCGGTGATGATGAAGGCGTCCGCCGGCGGTGGCGGCAAGGGGATGCGCCTCGCTTATTCCGAGCGCGACGTGCGCGAGGGCTTCGAGGCGACGAAGCGCGAGGGCCTCGCCAGTTTCGGCGACGACCGCGTGTTCATCGAGAAGTTCATCGAGAGCCCGCGTCACATCGAGATCCAGGTGCTCGGCGACAAGCACGGCAACATCCTCTACCTGAACGAGCGGGAATGTTCGGTGCAACGCCGCCACCAGAAGGTGGTGGAGGAGGCGCCCTCGCCGTTCGTGACGCCCGAGATGCGGCGGGCTATGGGCGAGCAGGCGGTCGCTCTGGCCCGCGCCGTCGGCTATTACAGCGCCGGCACGGTGGAGCTGATCGTCTCCGGCGCGGACAAGACGGGCAAGGGCTTCTACTTCCTGGAGATGAACACCCGCCTGCAGGTGGAGCATCCCGTCACCGAATATATCACCGGGCTGGACCTGGTGGAGCAGATGATCCGCGTGGCCTATGGCGAGAGGCTGGCTTTCACCCAGGATCAGGTGAAGCTGGAGGGCTGGTCGGTCGAGAACCGGGTCTATGCCGAGGATCCCTATCGCGGCTTCCTGCCCTCCACCGGCCGCCTCGCGCGCTACCGGCCGCCGGCCGAGACGGCCGACGTGCGGGTGGACGACGGCGTCTACGAGGGCTCCGAAATCTCGATGTTCTACGATCCGATGATCGCCAAGCTCGTCACCTACGGCGCCACGCGGAGCCAGGCGATCGACCGGCAGGTCGCGGCGCTCGACAGCTTCGAGATCGACGGCATCGGCCACAATGTCGATTTCCTCTCGGCGCTGATGCAGCATCCGCGCTTCCGCTCTGGCGAGCTGACGACCGGCTTCATCGCCGAGGAATATCCGGAGGGGTTCCAGGGCGCTCCCGCCGATGCGGCGCTGACCGCCCGGCTGGCGGCGGTGGCCGGCGTCATCGCCACGGCGGAGGCGGCGCGGGCGAGCCTGATCGACGGCCAGCTGGCGCCCACCGCGTTCAGCGACACCGCCACGGCGGTGGCCGAGTGGGTCGTCGCGCTGGACGGGGCCGAGCACCGCGTGGTGATCGGCGGCGAGGCGGTGACGGTGGACGGGCAGGCGGTGGTGGTCGATGCGCCCTACCGGCCCGGCCAGCGGCTGATCGAGGCGACGATCGACGGCGAGCCGCTGGCGATCCGCGTCGTGCGGCAGCGTTCATCCTGGCGCTTCACCACGCGCGGCGCATCGCACACGCTGCGCGTGCTGGCGCCGCGCGTGGCGGAACTGTCCCACCACATGATCGAGAAGGTGCCGCCCGATCTCTCGCGCTTCCTGCTGTGCCCGATGCCGGGCCTCGTCACCGCGATCAACGTGGCCGCCGGCGACAAGGTGGAGGCCGGCCAGCCGCTCGCCGTGGTCGAGGCGATGAAGATGGAGAACATCTTGCGCGCGGAGAAGACCGGCACGGTGAAGACGGTCGCCGCCAAGCCGGGCGAGAGCCTGGCGGTGGACGCGGTGATCCTGGAGTTCGAGTAGGCCGTCGACGCGGCCGTCCGGCTTGCGGGCGGCCGGCGATCCGGATAGCCTTCTACATACGCGGCTGGGGGCAGCCGTTCCTGGGGGGATGCGGTGAGGCAGGGATTGCGGCATGGTGCGCTCGCGTGCGCGATGGTCCTCGCTTCCGTCGCGACGCCAGCGTCGGCGCAGGAGAAGTCCGCGCTGCGCGACGGGTTCACGCTGCCGCCGGGTTCGGCGCGGATCCTGCTGTTCCGGCCGAAGGTGCGCGTCGGCGCGCAATCGACCGGCGGCATGTTCGAGCCGAATGCCGACTGGACCGATCAGGCCAAGCGCAACATCGTCACCGCGCTGGCGACCGCGCAGGCCCGGCTGGGTCACGGCATCGTCGTCGCTGAGGAGCCGGTGGGTCCGGCGGCGGCGACCCTGGCATCCTATCGCGCGCTGTTCGCCACCGTCGCCGATGCCGTCATCACCTTCCAGTTCTTTCCCGGCAATCGCCTGCCGACGAAGAAGCGCAAGGGCGCCGCGTTCGACTGGACGCTGGGCGAGGGCGTGCGCGACATCCCCGGTGCGGACGGGGCGGACTATATCCTGTTCCTCGACACGCAGGACGCGTTCGGCTCCACCGGGCGCAAGGTGGCGCAGATCTTCGCCGCGGGGCTGGGCGTCGGCATCACCTCGGGCGTCCACAGCGGCTATGCCGGCCTGGTGGACGCGCGCACCGGCGATCTCGTCTGGCTCAACGCGGATCGGCAGATGGGCGGAGACGTGCGCGAGGCGGACGGGGCGGCCAAGCGCGTGACGCAGCTGCTGGAGGACTTCCCCGGTTCTACCCCGGCCCCCGCCGCGATCCCGGCGTCCGCCGGCACGGCCGCGCGATGATGCGCCGCGCGCTTGCGCGCCTGATCGCGCTCGCCGCGCTGCCGCTCGCGCTTGCCGGTGCGGCCGAGGCGGCGCCGAAGGCGCGGCTCGCCGCCCTGCCGCCCTATGCCGGCGCCTACCAGCCGCAGGGCGTGGACGAGCGCGGCCTGTGGAACGAGGCGGACGAGGGCGAGCGGAGCCTGCGCGATTCGCCCGCGGTGATCGCCGATCCCGAACTCAACGCCTATCTGCGGCGGGTGCTGTGCGACACCGTGGGGGCGGACCGCTGCGGCGCGGTGCGGCTGTACGTGGTGCGTTCCGCAGAGTTCAACGCGGCGATGGCGCCGAACGGCACGATGTACGTCTTCACCGGCATGCTGCTGCGCGTGCGCAACGAGGCGGAGCTGGCCGCCGTGCTGGGCCATGAGTTCGGCCATTTCGAGGAGCGGCACTCGCTCGCGGGCTTCAAGGCGCAGCGCAGCACCAGCGATTTCGCCATGTGGCTCGGCCTGGCCGGCGCCTATACCGGCGTCGATACACGCGCCACGACCGGATCGATGATCGGCGGCCTCTTCGCCTTCAACCGCGATCAGGAGAGCGCCGCCGATCGCCGCGCGTTCGAATATGTCGCGGCCTCCCGCTATCGCGCGGGCGCCGCGGCGGACGTGTGGGCGCGCATGATGGACGAGGCGGACGCCACCGCCGCCCAGCGCGGACAGCGGAGCCGGCGCTACGATCGCGTCTCGTTCTTCGCCTCCCACCCGACGAACCTGGAGCGGGAGACGACGCTGCGCGCGCTGGCGGTGAAGAATGGCGAGGGCGGCGAGGACGCGGCGGACGCCTATGCCACGGCGATGGCGCAATGGCGTCCGCTGTTCCTGGCCGATCAGCTGAAGCGCAACGACTTCGGCGGCAGCGAGTATCTGCTGCACCAGCTGGCCGCCGACGGCTGGTCGCCCGACCTGCTGTTCGCGCGCGCCGAGCTCTACCGCATGCGCGGCAACCCGCGCGATCTCGTCGCCGCCGCCGGTTTCTACCGGGAGGCGATCGCGAAGGGCTCGGCCGAGCCGCTGGCGCACAAGGGCCTCGGCCTCGCGCTGATCCGCTCCGGCCAGCCGGGCGAGGGGCGCGCGGCGCTCGCCGAATATCTGAAGCTCAAGCCCGACTGCGAGGATGCGCCGATGCTGCGCAGCCTCGTCCAGCAGCAGTGAAGGAGAGGATGATGCTCCGCCTGGTCCTTCTCGCCGCCGCGCTGGCGTTCGCCTGCCCCGCCGTCGCCGGCAACACGCTGGTCACGCCGGGCAGCGCCGTGGCCGTCGCGAAATCGGGTCTGACGGTGACGCCCGCCGCCGAGTGGAACCGGCTGGGCGCGCGACCCGGCCGTGCCGCCGAGACGTGGACGCTGGACGGCGACACGCTGAACGACCTGACCTTCTACGGTGGCATCGAGAGCGGCCGGCCGATCATCCGCGAGGTATCGAAGAAGCAGAAGCCGCTGCCCACCTTTTCCGCGACGATGCTGCTGAGCGATGTGCCGGGGCTGCTGGAGCGGAGCTACCGCATCGCACTGGATACGCCGCTGGTGGAGGTCGGCCTGATCGAGCCGGTGCCGTTCGCGGGCGTCGACGGCGTCCACTTCGCCTACCGCTTCACCCGCCCGGAGGAGGATGTCGTCCGCCGGGGCGAGGCGTGGGCCGCCATCGTCGGCGGCCGCCTCTACATGATCGCGTTCGAGGCGCCGGCGCTGCACTTCTTCGATGCGGGCATCGCGGCGGCGCGGAGCATCGTCGCCACCGCCACGCTGGCGCCGGCCGCGAAGCCGGCGCGATAGGGCTTCACCCGCTGTTCCGCAGCGCCGTGGCGATGGCGTTGATCGAGAGCTGGATGCCCTCGCGGATGCGCTCGTCCTCCTCGCCGGCGCGGTGGCGCTTGAGCAGCTCGATCTGGAGGTGGTTGAGCGGCTCGATATAGGGCAGCCGCAGCCGGATCGAATTGTCGAGCGAGGGGCTCTTCTCCAGCAGGCGCGTCTGGCGGGTGATCGAGAGCAGACAGTCCCGCGTCGTCTGCCAGCCGTCGCGGATGCGGCCGAACGTGGCCTGCGCCATCGCCTGATCCTCGACCAGCGGCACATAGTGGCTGGCGATGCCCATGTCCGATTTCGCCAGCACCATCTCCAGATTGGCGAGCGTCGCCTGCAGGAACGGCCAGGCATCCAGCATCTCGCGCAGCAGCGCCTGATCGGCGAAGCCCTTCAGCGCCTGGCCGACGCCGTACCAGCCGGGCAGCATCACCCGCGCCTGCGCCCAGCTGAACACCCACGGAATGGCGCGCAGATCCTCGATGCGGTCGCTCTTGGTGCGGCTGGCCGGGCGGGAGCCGATCTTCAGGGTGGCGATCTCCGCGATCGGCGTCATCTGGCGGAAGAAGGTGCGGAACCCCTCCGTACCGTAGACGAGATCGCGATAGGCGGTGAAGGCGGCCTGCGAGATGGCGTCCATCGCCACGGAGTAGCGCTCGAAATCGGCCTGCGGCAGCGACGGCGCCTCCAGCGAGGCGAGGAGGGTGGCGGACGCCATCGCCTCCAGATTGGCGATCGCGCTCTCCCGCGTGCCGTATTTGGCGGCGATCACCTCGCCCTGCTCGGTGATGCGGATGCGGCCGGCGACGGTGCCGGGCGGCTGCGCGCGAATCGCGGCAAAGGACGATCCGCCGCCACGCCCCACGGCGCCGCCGCGGCCATGGAACAGCTGCATCGCGACGCCGGCCTTGGCGAACACCGGTGCCAGCGCGCGGCTGGCGCGGTGCAGCGACCAGACAGAGGTGAGATAGCCGCCATCCTTGTTCGAATCGGAGTAGCCGACCATCACCTCCTGATGGCCGCGTGTGCGGGTGATGGCGGCGCCCTCGGGCAGCGCGAACCAGTCGGTCATCACCTTCGGCGCATTCTCCAGATCGCCGATCGTCTCGAACAGCGGCACCACCATGATGGCGGCGGTGGGCGCCCCGTCGCCGGTGCCCGGACGGAACAGGCCCGCCTCCTTCAGCATGACGTGGACCTCCAGCAGGTCCGATACGCTCTCCGCCTTGGAGATGTTGTAGGTGGTGATCGATTGCGGGCCGTAGCGGGCGTGCGCCTCGGCGGCGGCGCGCACGATCGCCATCTCCGACGTCGTCTCGTCCGAATAGTCGGCATAGGGGATGGAGAGCAGCCGGCCGTCGGCCAGCGACGCGCGGAGCAGGGCGACGCGCGCTTCCTCGTCCAGCGACAGATAGTCGGGCGCGACGCCGGCGACCTTCAGCAGCTCCGCCACCACCCGCTCGTGCACGTCGGCATTCTGCCGCAGGTCGAGCGTGGCGAGGTGGAAGCCGAACGTGTCCACCGCGCGGATCAGCCGGCCGATCGCGCCGCCGTTCGCCAGCGCGCCGCCGCCGCCCTTCTTCACCGCGTGGCCGATCTCCACCAGGTCGGCGCGCAACGCCTCCGGCCCGGGATAGGGCTCGGCCGCCACCGCGCCGGGTCGGGCCGGCTTGCGACCGGCGATCGCCTCATAATTCGCGGCCAGCCGCGCGTACATGCCGCTGAGCGCGCGGCGATAGGGCTCGTCGCGGCGGGCGGCGGACGGATCGTGGCTGGCCTCCGCCAGCGCCATCACCTCGGGCGTCACCTCGGACAATTCGGTGGAGATCGAGAGCTCGGCGCCAAGGCCGTGCAGCATCTCCAGATAATGGCCGAGCAGCACTTCCGACTGGCGGCGCAGCGCGTAGCGCAGCGTATCGGCATTGACGTTGGGGTTGCCGTCGCGATCGCCGCCGATCCAGTTGCCCAGCCGCAGGAAGCTGGGCGCGCGGGTGCCGAGCGCGCGCTTCCAGCGGCCGTGTAGCGCGGGGATCACCGGCAGGAAGATGTCGCGCATATAGGCCAGCGCGGTCTCGATCTCGTCGGCCACGTACAGCCGCTCGCGCCGCAGCGGCCGGGTCTGCCACAGCAGGGCGATCTGGCGGCGGATCGAATCGTCCACCATCTCGCCGTCCGGCGTCTCGTCGTGCCCCTGATCCTTCAGCGCCATCAGCGCGGCGATGTGGTTGCGGTGATCGATCATGCTCTTGCGCCGCACCTCGGTGGGGTGGGCGGTGAGCACCGGCACGACGAGGGCGCGTTCCAGCAGCGCGATCACCTGATCGCGGCCGACGCCCTCCTTGCCCAGCCGCGCCACGGCGGCGGCGAGATCGGCGCCGGGCTCGGTCGCCACGCCCTGGCGATCCTCGGCCAGGTTCGCCAGCATCGAGAACAGCATGAAGCCGCGCACGAAGGCGAGCGTATCGTCCAGGGTCAGCGCCTCCAGCCCCGGATCGATCGCATCCGCCGCCACGATGCCGCGATGGCGATCGACCGAGGTGGAGCGGATATATTCGATTCGCCGGAACAGCGCCTCGCCGCCATAGGCGCGGATCACGTCGCCCAGCTGGCGGCCGAGATAGCGGATGTCGGGATTCTGCGCGATTGGGGACTTGCTCATGCCGCCGATGCTGCACCGCAGCTTGATCCCGCTCAAGCCATAATGTGGCGATTTCGCCGGCGAAATGCCGGTTCAGCTCACCCGCGCGAGGGACGCGATCTCGCCGCTCAGCTCCCGGCGCTGCAGCGTCAGCCGGGTGACGGGCGGCGGATCGCGCTGGAACTGGCTGGGGGTGAGGCCAGTGAAACGCTTGAAATCGCGGATGAAGTGGGACTGGTCGAAGAAGGCGTCGCCGGCCGCGTCAGACCAGTGCACCGCGCTGGTGCCGATCAGCGAGGCGGCGCGCAGGCAGCGATATTTGCGCGCGAGCAGCTTGGGCGGCGCACCGTAGATGCGCTTGGCGAGCCGCTCCACCTGCCGCGCCGAGATGCCGAGCTCGGCCACGAGCGCGTCGACGCTGGGATCGGTGGCCCCCGTCAGCCACGCATCCGTCACCCGCGTGAAGTTGGTCGGCGGCTCGGTCGCGCGGGACTTGAGGGCGCGCATCACCACATCGGCGATCCCCACCATCGTGCGCGCATCGTGGACGGCGCGCATCGCATCGAGCGCATCGGCCAGCATCGAGCCGAACCGCTCGATCGCGCAGCTGACGCGATCGGCGTGCAGGCTGGCATCGTCGCGCACCAGCGCGGCCCAGCCGGCCGGGTGCAGGCCGATGCCGAAGACGAGCAGCGGGCCGGCCACCTCGAAGCGGGTGGCGGCGAAGCTGGGGCCGAGCAGGCACACCTCCGGGCTGGGGACCGGATCGCCGCCCAGGAAGTAGCTGCCCTGGCCGCGCAGCAGGAAGCGCAGCTGGCCGATATCGGCGCGCATCACATCGGCGAAGCGCGGCATGTCGGCGCGGAAGACATAGTAGGAGGACACCAGCGCGCGCAGATCCGCCGCCGGCTCGAAATAGCGCAGGCCGATGCTGGTTGCGGCCTTGGGCGGTCTGATGCGCATGACCACCAAATCCCCGTTCGACATGTGATCCGCGGGATCGGTCGCATCGATCGGGCGCGCTGTCATGCGAAAAAAATGGCCCGGCCGATCAGATCGGCCGGGCCAAGAGTTAAAGGTCCTCCAAGTTCATGGAGGCCCTTCGGGTCGCAGCGGCCTTCTATGCCCGGGCGCCCCGATTGCATTGGATAAAATCGACACAGCATTGTGCGATTTTCGGGTTTGCGCCGATTTGGCGTGATCTGGCGGGCGATCGGCGGGGTCGCTTTGCCGGGGCTGCTGGGCCATAGGCGCGCGCATGAGTGCCTACAGTCTCGTCCGCCCGCTGATCTTTCGACTCGATGCGGAGCGGGCGCATCGCGCGACGATCGCCGCGCTGCGCCTGCGGCCCGCGCGCACGCCGCCGTCACCCTCGCCGGTGCTGGCGAGTCGCGTCGCCGGCCTCGACTTCCCGACGCCGATCGGGCTCGCCGCCGGGTTCGACAAGGATGCGCAGGTGCCGGATGCGATGCTGGGCCTGGGCTTCGGCTTCGTCGAGGTCGGCACGCTGACGCCGCACGGCCAGCCCGGCAATCCCCGCCCGCGCCTGTTCCGCCTGGCGGAGGACAAGGCGGTGGTGAACCGCATGGGGTTCAACAATGGCGGGCAGGCGGCGGCGCTGGAGCGGCTGCTGCGCCGGCGCGGGCGGCCGGGCGTGGTGGGGGTGAACATCGGCGCCAACAAGGATGCGCGAGACCGGATCGCCGATTATGCGACGGGCGTGACGGTGATGCGCGGCGTGGCCAGCTACCTGACGGTCAACATCTCCTCGCCGAACACGCCGGGGCTGCGGGCGCTGCAATCGCGCGCCGCGCTGGACGAGTTGCTGGCGGCGGTGCTGGAGGCGCGGGGCAGGGCGGGGCCGCCGCTGTTCCTGAAGGTCGCGCCCGATCTCGCGCCCGCCGATATCGACGACATCGCCGAGGTGTCGCTGCGGCGGGGCATCGACGCGCTGATCGTCAGCAACACCACCGTGGCGCGGCCGCCCCTGCTCTCGCCGCTGGGGGCGGAGGCGGGCGGCCTCTCGGGCGCGCCGCTGCACGATCTGGCGCTGCGGCGGCTGATCGATTTCCGCGCGGCGACGGCCGGGCACCTGCCGCTGATCGCCGCCGGCGGCATCGCCACCGCCGATCAGGCCTATGCCCGCATCCTGGCGGGCGCCAGCCTGGTGCAGCTCTACAGCGCGCTCGTCTACGAAGGGCCGGGCCTCGCCCGGCGCATCGCCGACGATCTGGCGCGGCTGCTGGCGCGCGACGGCTTCGCCACCGTGGCGGACGCGGTGGGACGCGGTTGACGTCGCGGCGGCCGGGGGTTGCCGCGCGGGCCGCAGGCGATAGTGTCGCCGCCATGATCCAGCGCCTCCTGCTCCTGCTCTCCCTCCTGATCGCGCTGCCGGCCGCCGCAGAGGCGAAGGGCGGCGTCGTTTCGGCCGGCGATCCCCGGGCGGCGGCGGCCGGTCAGGCGATCCTGCGCGCCGGCGGCACCGCCACCGATGCGGCGATGGCGGTTATGCTGGCGCTGGGCGTGGTGGAGCCGCAATCCTCCGGCATCGGCGGCGGCGGCTTCCTGCTGCACAGCGATCCGCAGGGCGGCATCGCCACGATCGACGGGCGCGAGACGGCGCCGGCGGCCGGCGCGCCCGACCGCTTCCTGAAGCGGGACGGCACGCCGATGGGCTATGCCGAGGCGATGCCCGGCGGCCTCTCCGTCGGCGTGCCGGGCAATATCCGGCTGATGGCCAAGGCGCATGCGCGCTGGGGTCGGCTGCCATGGGCCAGGCTGTTCGATCCGGCGATCCGGCTGGCCGAGGGCGGCTTCGCGGTGACGCCGCGCTTCCTGATGTTCATGGGCTATGTCGATCGCAACTGGGCGGACTTTCCGGCGACCGCGGCGCTCTACCATCCCGGCGGCAGGCGGCCGGTGGTGGGCACCGTCATCCGCAACCCGGCCCTTGCCGCCACGCTGCGGCGCATCGCCAGGCAAGGGCCGGACGCCTTCTACAAGGGGCCGATCGCCGCCGGCATCGCCACCGCCGTGGCATCGGCGCGGCGCAACCCCGCCGCGCTGACCGTCGCCGACCTGGCAGGCTATGAGGCGAAGGACCGGCCCGCCGTGTGCGCCGCCTATCGCGGCTACCGGCTGTGCGGCATGGGGCCGCCCTCCGCCGGGGCGATGACGGTGCTGCAGATCCTCGGGATGCTCGAACGCTTCAACCTGAAGGCGCTGGGGCCGGCCAACCCCGTCTCGTGGCACCTGATCGGCGAGGCGATGCAGCTGGCCTATGCCGATCGCGACAAATATCTCGCCGATGCCGATTTCGTCGCCGTGCCGCTCGCCGGGCTGCTGGACCGCGACTATCTGGCGCGGCGGGCGCTGCTGATCTCGCCGGCATCCTCGCTGCCCGCCTATCCGGCCGGCAGCCCGCCCGGCGCGCCGGCGCGCACCGCCGCCGCATCGTCCGAAGTGTCCGGCACCACCCACTTCGTGGTGACGGACGGCGCGGGCGAGGTGGTGACGATGACGTCGACGGTGGAGGGGCCGTTCGGCAGCCAGATCCTGAGCCAGGGCATGATGCTGAACAACGAGCTGACCGACTTCACCTTCGCGCCCGAGCAGGATGGCGCACCCGTGGCCAACCGGGTGCAGGCGGGCAAGCGGCCGCTCTCCTCCATGGCGCCGACGATCGTCTACGATCCGCAGGGCCGTGCGGTGCTGGCGCTGGGATCGGGCGGCGGCAAGCGCATCCCGATGCACGTGCTGAAGACGCTGGTGGGCGTGATCGACTGGGGCCTGCCGGTGCAGGCGGCGATCGCGCTGCCCAACATCTATTTCGGCGGCGGCGCGCTGCTCGTCGAGAAGAGCCCGGAGATGGCGGTGATGGTGCCGGCGCTGGCGAAGCTGGGCCAGCCGGTGACGCCATCGGACCTCACCTCCAAGGTGAACGCGATCGAGTGGACGCCGGCCGGCTGGCGCGGCGCCGCCGATCCGCGCAGCGAAGGCGTCGCGCTGGGCGAATAGCCGGGCGACGACCGACGGAGGCAGGAGAGGCGATGCGCACGCTCGAGCATTTTACCGATCTGGTGACGATGTTCTTCACGCGCGTGCAGGAGAAAGGCGACGCCCCGTTCCTGTGGGCCAAGCGCGACGGGGAATGGCAGGCGACCAGCTGGCGGCGGGCCGGCGGGCAGGTCGCCTCGCTGGCCGCAGGGCTACGCTCGATCGGGCTGATGCCCGGCGACCGGGTGATGCTGGTGTCGGAGAACCGGCCGGAATGGTGCATCGCCGATCTGGCGATCATGGCCGCCGGCTGCATCACCGTGCCGACCTACACCACCAATACCGAGCGCGACCACGCCCACATCCTGGAGAATAGCGGCGCGCGGGCGGTGATCGTCTCCACGCCCAAGCTCGCCCGCACGCTGATGCCCGCCGTGATGCGATCCAGCGCGTGCGAGGCGGTGATCGGCATCGAGCCGCTGCGCATCGGCCAGACCAGCGCCGCGCGCGTGCACGACTGGGCGGCGCTGCTGGCGGAGCATCCCGGCGACATCGCCGCCTGCGCCGCCGGCGCCACCTTCGCGCGCGAGGATCTGGCGTGCATCATCTACACCAGCGGCACCGGCGGCGCGCCGCGCGGCGTGCGCCAGCATCACGGCGCCATCCTGCAAAACGTGGCCGGCGCCTCCGCCGTGATCGCCGAGGATTTCGGCTGGGGGGAGGAGGTGTTCCTGAGCTTCCTGCCGGCATCCCACGCCTATGAGCATACGGGCGGCCAGTTCCTGCCGATCGGGCTCGGCGCGCAGATCTACTATGCGGAGGGGCTGGAGAAGCTGGCGGCGAACATCGAGGAGGTGCGCCCGACGATCATGGTGGTGGTGCCGCGCCTGTTCGAAGTGCTGCGCGCGCGGGTGCTGAAGGCGATCGGCAAGCAGGGCCGACTGCCCAACTATCTGCTCGCCCGCGCGCTGGCGATCGGCGCCCGCGCTTATGCCCGCGGCCGCATGCCGCTGTGGGATCGGCCGATGGACCTGATCCTCTCGCGCACGCTGCGGCCGCAGATCGGCGCGAAGTTCGGCGGGCGGCTGAAGGCGATGGTGGCGGGCGGCGCGCCGCTGAACCCGGATGTGGGCACCTTCTTCCACGCGCTCGGCCTCACCCTGTTGCAGGGATATGGGCAGACGGAGGCGGCGCCGATCATCTCGTGCAACCGGCCGCGCGCCGGCATCCGCATGGATTCGGTCGGCCCGCCGCTGAACGATACCGAGATCCGCATCGCCGAAGACGGCGAGATACTGGTGCGCGGCGAGCTGGTGATGCACGGCTATTGGCGCAACGACGAGGAGACCGCGCGCGTGCTGCGGCCCGATCCCGCCGGCGGCGGCGCGTGGCTGCACACGGGCGATATCGGCCATGTCGATGCGGCGGGCCGGCTGGTCATCACCGATCGCAAGAAGGATCTGATCGTCAACGACAAGGGCGACAACGTCGCGCCGCAGCGGGTGGAGGGGATGCTGACCCTGGAGCCCGAGATCTTGCAGGCGATGGTGGCGGGGGACAGGCGACCCTATCTGGTCGGCCTGGTGGTGCCCGATCCCGAGTGGATGCGCGAGTGGGCGGCCGCCGAGGGCCTGCCCGCCGATCTCGCCGCCCTGCGCGACGAGCCGCGCTTCGCCCGCGCGCTGATGGCGGCGGTGGACCGGGTGAATGCCAGCCTCTCGGTGATCGAGAAGGTGCGCCGCATCCTGATCGCCGACGCGCCGTTCACGATCGAGAACGAGCAGCTTACGCCGTCGCTGAAGATCCGCCGCCACATGATCCGGCAGGAATATGGCGAGCGGCTGGACGCGCTTTACCGCGCCGGCAGATAGCCGTCAGCGCGTATAGGGGACGAACGACCCGAGCGCGCAGGCGCCGTAATCGAAGCCGATCGGCAGATCGACCACGGTGACGAGATCGAGCCGGCACAGCCGCGTGCTGGGAATGCGGGTGATGAGCGAGCGCCGGCTCTCCAGCATCGGGCAGGCTGGATCCGGCACGTTCACGTACCAGCGGTGGTTGCCCTCCTTGTAGATGATCGCGGTGCCATCGACGATCGTGGACGAGCGGATGCGCGGCAGGCTGATGCAATCGACCGGCGCGCCGGCGGTGCGCCCCTTCAGCGCCGCCTGCGCCTTGTCGCTGAGGACGGATGCGGCCGGGGCGGCTGCGGGGAGCGCGACGGCGAGAAGAGCGAGGGCGAACAGAGCACGGCGCATCACGGCCTCCTTCTTGCTGCCTGTAGCATATCATGGCTCCGCCCCCGCGAGCTACGACCACCGAAGATCCTCCCCGGAACGGGGAGGGGAACCGCGCGCAGCGCGGTGGAGGGGGCCGGCGGCCGGTGCGAGGATGCGATCCGTAGGCCAATCCCAAGGCGGATCATCTCACCCGGGTCTTCGGCCGCGCTCCCCTCCACCATCCTGCGGATGGTCCTCCTCCCCGTGCCGGGGAGGATCGGCCCCCATCGTCAGCCGGCGAACGCGTCCTTGGCGGCGCGGCGACCGGCGAGTTCCTCCGCGCTCGCGGCGCGCATGAACGGGTTGGTCGCCAGTTCCAGCGCGATCGTCGTGGGCACCGTCGCCTCGCCGGCGGCGCGGGCGGCGCGGACCTGGGCCATGCGGCCGGCGATGGCGGCATTGTCCGGCTCGGCGGCCAGCGCGTAGCGGCCGTTGCTCTCGGTATATTCGTGCGCGCAGTAGACTGTCGTCTCGGGCGGCAGCGCCGCCAGCCGCCGCATGTTGCCGAACATCTGCGCCGCCGTGCCCTCGAACAGCCGGCCGCAGCCCATCGCGAACAGCGTGTCGCCGACGAACACGATCGCGTCCTGCGCCAGATGGTAGGCGATGTGGCCGGCGGTGTGGGCCGGCACCTCGATCACGCGGGCGGCATGATCGCCGATGCGGACGACGTCCCCTTCCGCCACCAGCCGATCGAGCGTGGGGATGCGGGCGGCCTCGGCGGCGGGGCCGGTGATGGCGCAGCCGGTCGCCGCCCTGATCGCCTCGTTGCCGCCGGTGTGATCGGGGTGCCAGTGGGTGTTCCAGATCTGGCCGATGCGCCAGCCCTTCGCCGCCGCCGCGGCCAGCACCGGCTCCGCCACGGCGGGATCGATCGCCACCGTCTCGCCGCTCGCCGGATCGTGCATCAGCCAGACATAATTGTCGCTGAGAACGGGTACGCGCAGGATTTCCAGCGGCGGCACGTCAGTCGGCGATGGCATCATAGCCCTCCGCGTTGAACTGGATGAGGCACAGGCCGTGGCCGAACGGATCGGCGAAGGTGGCGATGCGGCCATAGCCGGCCGGGCGCACGCCACCCTGCGGCGTGGCGCCGGCCGCTGTGACGCGCGCTACGGCCGCATCGAGATCGTCGACGACGAAGTCGAGGTGGACCGGCGTCCAGTGCCGCGCGTAATCGCGCGTCACGGCGCCGTAGGCCTCTTCCCGCCGGCCCGCCGGGCGGGCGATCAGGTAGAGCGGCGCATCCCCGCCGAGCAGTTCGACGACGTCACCGCCGAAGCGGCGGCCGGCGACCAGGCCGAGGCCGCCTGTGTAGAACGCTTCGCCCGCCGCCAGATCGGGCACGTCCACATTGACGAGCAGGCCCGGCACGGCGCGGCCTACCAGCTGCCGCTGTTCGGCATCGAGAGCCACGGCTCGGCCGGCTCAAGACGGCCCTCCTGCAGCAGCTCGATTGAAATGCCGTCGGGCGTGCGGACGAAGGCCATGTGGCCGTCGCGCGGCGGGCGGTTGATCGTCACGCCGGCATCCAGCAGCCGCTGGCACGTCTCGTAGATATCGTCGACGCGGTAGGCGAGGTGGCCGAAGTTGCGACCGCCGCCATAGCCCTCCTCGCCCCAATTATGCGTGAGCTCCACCTGCGCCTCCTCGTCGCCGGGGGCGGCGAGGAAGATGAGGGTGAACTTGCCGGCCTCGTTGTCGAAGCGGCGCACCTCCCGCAGGCCCAGCAGCTCGAAGAAGCGCACGGTGGCGTCCGGATCGGACACGCGGATCATCGTGTGGAGATATTTCATGATCGCTATCTAGGCGCACGGCCGGGCGAGCGGAAGGGTCAGGGTGCGGGCGGCGCGTCCGCCTTGCCGGCCAGCGCCATCGCCGCGGCGCGGCCCGCCGGGCTGTCGGCATCCCTGCCGGCGGCGCGCGCCCAGGCGGCCCGCGCCTCCTCCGGTTTGCCGAGCAGGCTGGCGACATTGCCCTCCTCATAGGCGATCGCCGCCTCGTCCGGTGCCAGGCGGGCGGCCTCGGCGATGTCCTTGGCGGCGCGCGGCCCCTCGCTCTGGCGGCGGGCGAGGGTGGCGGAGAGCAACCACGCCATCGGATCGCGCGGCACCAGCGCCAGCGCCTGATCGATATCGGTGCGCGCCGCATCGAGATAGCCGACCGCCACCTGCGCGCGGGCGTGATCGAGGAACGCCTCGCCGCGCTGGGCGGAGGACAGCACGGGCAGCGCCAGCGCGCGATCGAGAAAGCCGCGCGCCTTGCCGGCGTCGCCATCGGCCAGCGCGGCGTTGCCGGCCTGCACCCACAGCGTGGCGGCGCGGCCGTCGCGCTGGATCTCGGCCTCACGCGCGGCCTGCTCGAACGCCACGGCGGCCGGGCCGAACCGCTCCTGCGCGGCATAGGCGAGGCCCAGGCACATGCGCGCCGGCAGGCCGCCGCCGCCGAGCCGCCACGCATCGGCCTCCGCCGCCGCCTTCGCCGGATCGGCCTTGGCCAGTGCGGCGCACCTGTCGAAGCGGGCGATCGTCGGATCGACCGGCGTGGCGGGTCCGGCGACAGTGGTGGCAAGTGCGAACAGCAGCGGGATCATGGATGCTCCGGCAGGCTCTCCAAGGTGGCGATCAGCAGGGCGATATCCTGCGGGCGCGAGAGGCGATGATCGCCGTCCTTGACGAGGATGGTCTGCACGTCGGCTGAACGCAGCGCCGCGGCAAGGCGCGGCGCGACCTGCCACGGCACGTCGGCGTCGGCCTGCCCGTGCAGCAGCCGCACCGGGCAATCGAGCGCGATCGGACGATCCAGCAGCAGGTTCGCCTGCCCGCTCTGCCAGAAGGCGAGGGTGGTGACGGTGGGCTCCTCGGCATAAGCGGAGGGTTGCGAGAGGCGGCCGTCGCGGGCGAGGCAGGCCTTGGCGACCGCGTCGAAGCCCCATTCGGTGAAGTCGGGCGCGGCGGCGATGCCGACCAGCCCGGCGATCCGATCCGCCCTCGCGAGCGCCACCAGCAGCATCAGCCATCCGCCCATCGAGGAGCCGACGAGCAGCAGCGGCCCGGCGGCCAGCGTGTCGACCGCATGCAGCACGTCGTCGCGCCACACGGCCAGCGTGCCGTCGGCGAAGGCGCCCTCGCTGGCGCCGCAGCCGGAATAGTCCAGCCGCAGCACCGCGCGCCCGCGCGCCGCGGCCCACGCATCGATGGCGAGCGCCTTGCCGCCGGCCATGTCTGACATGTAGCCCGGCAGGAAGACGATCGTCGGCCCGCTGCCCTGCCGGTGGCTCACCGCCAGGCGCATGCCATCCGGCCGGGCGAGGAAGGCCGTCACGGGCGGGCGGCGCGGCGCTTGGCGAGGCGGCGGTAGAGGAAGTAGCCGACCGCCAGCACGATGGCGATGCCGATGATCAGATCGGCGCGATGGAACAGCGCCTTGATCCGCGGATCGCTGTTCCAGTGTTCGCCCAGTTCGCGGCCCACCCAGGCCAGGCCGAAGCACCACGGCCACGAGCCGACGAAGGTGTAGACGTGGAACTTGACGAGCGGCATCCGCGCCACGCCCGCCGGCAGCGCGATGAACGAGCGGACCACCGGCAGCAGCCGTCCGATCAGCGTGGCGATGCTGCCGAAGCGTGCGAAGAACCGCTCGGCCCGATCGAGATCGTGCAGATCGACGAGGAAATATTTGCCCCACCGCTCCACCACCGGCCGGCCGCCGCGCTTGCCCGCCTCATAGGGCAGGATCGAGCCGAGATTGCAGCCGATCGCGCCCGCCGTCGCCACCGCCCACAGATCGAACCGCCCGGTCGAGACGAGGTAGCCGGAGAAGGGCATGATGACCTCCGACGGCAGCGGAATGCAGGCCGATTCGATCGCCATCAGCAGCACGATGCCGAGATAGCCCGTGGCCGAGATGAAGCCGACGATGAGCCCGGCGACCCAGCCGAGAATATGTTCGAACAGGTTCAAGCGGTGGCTCCGGCTGTGGCGTGCGGCGCAGGGATGCCCTGCCGGCGGGCGAAAGGCTACTAATTCCCGTCACGGCCGCGGATGACGAGCGGTGCCCGATCGGCCTAAAGGCCGGCGCCATGGACCCTCAACCCGTCAGCGAACCGGCCGAAGCCGTGCCGGCCGAGATCGTGCCAGATAGCGAGCGGCGCGGGCTGATCGCGGCGATGCCGGCGGCGGCGCGGCCGTTCCTCTCGCTGGCGCGGGTGGATCGGCCGATCGGCGCGTGGCTGCTGTACTGGCCGGGCGCGTGGGCGATCGCGCTGGCGGGCGGGGCGGTGCGGCGGTGGGATCTGCTGCTGTGGTTCGCCCTGGGCGCGTTCGTGATGCGGGCGGCGGGCTGCGTCTACAACGACATCGTCGATCGCGATCTCGACGCGCAGGTGGCGCGCACCCGCCTGCGTCCGCTGGCGAGCAAGCGGGTGAGCCTGACGGCGGCGTGGATCTGGCTCGTCGCCCTCTGTCTCGTCGGGCTCGTCGTGCTGCTGCGGCTGGCGCCGGTGGCGCGGATCGTCG
The DNA here is from genome assembly GCF_009739515.1 of Sphingomonas profundi. NCBI lineage: Bacteria > Pseudomonadati > Pseudomonadota > Alphaproteobacteria > Sphingomonadales > Rhizorhabdaceae > Alterirhizorhabdus > Alterirhizorhabdus profundi. The sequence continues at coordinate 2,944,531 of NZ_CP046535.1, read as the reverse complement.
CGCTCGCCAGCCTGGCCCTGGTCGCCGCCTATCCGTTCATGAAGCGGATCACCTGGTGGCCGCAGGCGTGGCTGGGCCTCGTCTTCTCGTGGGCGGCGCTGGTCGGCTGGCCGGCGGTGACGGGCACGCTGCCGGCGCCGGCGCTGCTGCTCTACGCCGGATCGGTGCTGTGGGTGATCGGCTACGACACGATCTACGCGCTGCAGGATGTGGAGGACGATGCGCTGGCCGGCGTCCGATCCTCGGCCCGCGCGCTGGGGTCGCGGGCGCGGGGCGGCGTCGCCTGCTTCTATGCCGGCGCGGTTGGGCTGTGGGGGGCTGCGATCTGGGCGGTGCGGCCGCAGCCGCTGGCGCTGGCGGCGCTGCTGCCGGTGGCGCTCCACCTCGCCTGGCAGGTGACGGCGCTGCGCCCGGCGGACGGCGCCGACGCACTCGCGAAGTTCCGCACCAACCGCTTTGCCGGGCTGCTGATGGCGCTCGCCTGCCTGGTGATCGGCCAGTCTGCCTGACGGGCCGGCGTCGGTCGGCGCAAAAGGTCGTCACAAAAGGGATGACGTTGCCCGGTCGCGCTCCTAAGTCCGGCAGATGCTAAGCCCCCCAGCCGCCCAGGACCAGGTCGCCGCCCTCATCGCCCGGGCAACCCGCGCCGGGGCCGACGCCGCCGACGCCATCTACGTGTGCAACGCCTCCACCCAGGTGCAGGTGCGGCTCGGCGCGCTCGAGGATGTCGAGCGTTCGGAGGGCGAGGAGATCGACCTGCGGCTGTTCGTCGGCTCGCGCTCGGCCAGCGTCTCCTCGTCCGATCTGTCGGGCGAGGCGCTGGCGGCGCTCGTCGATCGCGCGCTGGCGATGGCGCGGGAGGCGCCGGAGGACAGATGGTCCGGCCTCGCGCCCGCCGACCGGCTGCTCGCCGGCCCGCCGCGCGACGTGGATGCGGACGACGGCGCCGATCCCGCACCGGCCGATCTGCGCGCCCGCGCGCTGGCGGCGGAGGATGCGGCGCGCGGCGTGGCCGGCGTCACCAACAGCGAGGGCGCGTCCGCCAGCGCCAGCCGCGCGGTGTTCGCGCTGGGCACCAGCCACGGCTTCGCCGGCGGCTATGCGACGAGCGGCTACAGCGTTTCGGCCAGCGTCATCGCCGGTGAGGGCGCCGCCATGCAGCGCGACTACAGCTTCCACAGCGCCCGCCACGCCGCCTTGCTGGAAGCGCCGGAGGCGATCGGCCGGCGCGCCGCCGACCGCGCCGTCGCCCGGCTGAACCCCGGCAAGCTCGCCTCCGGGCAGATGCCGGTGGTCTACGATCCGCGCGTGGGATCGGGGCTGCTGGGCCACCTGACCGGGGCGATCACCGGCGCGGCCATCGCCCGGCGCACCAGCTTCCTGCTGGAGAAGCTCGGCCAGCGGATCTTCGCCGAGGGCATCGTGGTGCGGGACGATCCGCACCGGCCGCGCGGCCTCCGCTCCAAACCGTTCGACGGCGAGGGGCTGCCGACCGCGCCCAGCGAGATCGTCGCCGACGGCGTGCTGACCGGCTGGCTGCTCGATTCGGCCTCCGCCCGCCAGCTCGGCCTTTCGCCCACCGGCCATGCCGTGCGCGGCGTCGGCGGGCCGCCCGGCGCCGGCACCAGCAACCTCTACATGGCGGCCGGCACCCTGCTGCCGGAGGATCTGATCGCCGACATCCGGCTCGGCCTCTACGTCACCGAGCTGATCGGCCAGGGTGTGAACGGCGTGACCGGCGACTATAGCCGCGGCGCATCCGGCTTCGTGATCCGCGACGGCCGGATCGCCGAACCCGTCGCCGAGATCACGATCGCCGGCAATCTGAAGGACATGTTCCTGAATCTCACGCCGGCCAACGATCTGGAATTCCGCCGCGCTACCGACGTGCCGACGATCCGCATCGAAGGGATGATGGTCGCCGGTGCCTGAGAGCCTGCTCGATGCGGTGAGCGCCGTGGCGCGCGAGGTGGGCGCGATGGTCAACACCCGGTTCCGCGGCGAGTATCGACGCTGGGAGAAGGAGCCCGGCCACCCGGTGTGCGACGTGGACATCGAGGCGGACGCGATGCTGCTGGAGCGGCTGACCCGGATCGATCCCGAGGCGGGCTGGCTCTCCGAGGAGACGCTGGACAGCGCCGAGCGGCTCACCCGCACCCGCGTGTGGCTGGTCGATCCGATCGACGGCACACGCGATTTCCTGCGCGGGCGCGATGGCTGGGCGGTCTCGATCGCGCTGGCGGAGGGCGGGCGGCCGCTGATCGGCGTGCTCGACGCGCCGGCCCGCGGCGAGCATTGGCGGGCGGAGGCGGGAGGTGGCGCGACCCGCAACGGCGTGGCCGTGCACGTGCGCGATCGATCGCTGCTGCCGGGCGCGCGGGTGCCGGCCGATACGCTGCCGAAGGTGGATGCCGATCTCGTCGCCGTGGCCAAGCCGAACTCGATCGCGCTGCGCATGGCGATGGTCGCGTGCGGCGATGCGGACCTGCTCGCCTCGCTGCGCTGGGGCCATGAGTGGGACATCGCCGCCGCCGCGCTGATCGCGCAGGAGGCGGGCGCGACCGTGACGGACGCGCGCGGCCAGCCGCTGCGCTACAATTCCACGCGCGGCGAGATGTTCGGCGTGCTGGCCACGGCCCCCGGCATCCACCATGCGGCGGTGGAACGGCTGGCCGGGCGGGCGGCGGCGGCCGTAGTGCGCTGAGCGCAACCTTTCGCTAACCATCAAAGCGCGATCCCGCGACGAACGTCTAATTGTCCGATCCGGCGGATGCAGCCTATCCCGCCTGCAACGGGGTCGCGCACCGGGATCCCGGCGGCTGGGGCAGCCGCCGGGATTTCGCGAAACAGCACGGCGCCGGACGGCTTGGGACGTGACGATGCTGCTGCGGAGGCCCGGGATGGACGACGACGCGATCTTCAACACGCTGCTGCGCGACGCCTATGTCGGCCCGACGCGGGTGACGCCGGCCGAGGTCGACGCCCTGCTGGATCGGCTGGAGGGCTGGCTGGAGATGACCTCGCTACGCCGCGCGGCGCGCGGTCTCGACTGAGAGCCTGCCCGAGCCTCAGTCCCTGATCCTCGATCTTTAGTCCTCACGCGACATCCGGCAGCCGCATCCGGCGGAACTCGATCACCGGGCAGCGATCGACCACCACCTTCAGCCCGGCCGCCTCGGCCCGCGCCGCCGCCGCCTCGTTGATCACGCCCAGCTGCATCCACACCGATTTCGCACCCGCCGCGATCGCCTCGTCCACCGCCTCGCCGGCGGCCTGCGGGCGGCGGAAGATATCGACCATGTCGATCGGCTCGCCGATCTGCGCCAGCTCCCGCCAGACATATTCGCCGTGGACATGCTCGCCGGTGATCTGCGGGTTGACCGGCAGCACGCGATAGCCGCGATCCTGCAGGAAGCGCATCACGCCGAAGCTCGGCCGGTCGGGCCGGTCCGACGCGCCGACCATCGCGATCGTGCGGGTTTCGGCCAGCAGTGCGGCGATTTCGGCATCGGACGTGATCGGCATGGTCTTTTCTCCTGAACGGATCGCGACATATTGCCTTACCCGCTCCGCTCATCCTGAGGAGGGACTGAGCCCGGCGAAGGCCCGTCTCGAAGGGCAAGCGCGCCGGCTGTTCCTTCGAGACGCCATTTCGCCCGTGCTCGACGGCTCCTCAGGATGAGCGGTGTGGTTTCACGCACGCCGCCTACGGCATCAGAACTGCCGAACGACGCCGGGGTTCAGCCATTCGAGCAGGCGGCCGGCGATATCCAGGAAAGGCTGGGCGTGCGCGTCGCCGCCGGCGGCCGGCGGCTCGCCGGCATCCGATGCCTTGCGGATCGCGATCTCCAGCGGCACGCGGCCGAGGAACGGCAGGCCCAGCGTCGCCGCCGCCGCTTCCGCCCCGCCCGCACCGAACGGATCGCTGACCTCGCCGCAGTGCGGGCACTGGTAGCCGGCCATGTTCTCGACCAGGCCGACGATCGGCACGGTCGACTGATTGAACAGGTCGATGGCGCGGGCGGCGTCGATCAGCGCGAGATCCTGCGGGGTGGAGACGATGATCGCGCCCTTGGGCTTGTGCTTCTGGATCAGCGAGAGCTGGATGTCGCCGGTGCCGGGCGGCAGATCTACGATCAGCGTATCCACCTCGCCCCAGTGCGCGTCGATCAGCTGGCCCAGCGCGTTGCCCGCCATCGGCCCGCGCCACGCGATCGCCTGGCCGCCGCGCACCAGATGCGCCATCGAGAGCATCGGCACGCCGAAGCGGGAGGGCACCGGGATCATCTTCTGATCCTCCGCCTCGGGCCGCATCCCCTCCGTCGCCATCAGCCGCGCCTGCGAGGGGCCGTAGATGTCGGCGTCGATCAGGCCCACCTTCACGCCCAGCCGCTGGAGCGCGATCGCCACATTGGCGGAGACGGTGGACTTGCCGACGCCGCCCTTGCCGCTGCCGATGGCGATCAGCCGGCGGGCGCGCTTCTCCGCCGTCATCGCCACGCGCACGCCGGCGACGCCCGCGATCGCGCCGAGCGCGGCCTTGATCGATCCCTCCAGCGCCTCGCGCGCCCTGGCCGAGAGGCCGGTCACGTCGAGGATCACGCTCGCCATGTCGTCGGCCATGCGGGGCGGGGCGGCGCGGCCGCTGGCGATCAGGCCAAGGCCGGAGATCGGATCCTTGACCGAGTCGAGTGCCGCGGCGAGGGCTTCGGTGCTGCTCATCGCCGCCGCGCATATCCCCGCGACCGGGCAATGACACTGTTTTTCCGTCCGCCGCCCCCTATAAAGGGAGGATGCAGACGAAATCCGGGCGGACAGCGGCAGTCATCGCGATGTTGAACGAGAGCGGCGGCGGCCCGTGGGGCGGCTCCGGCGGCGGCCAGGGCGGCGGCGGCGGCGGTTCCGGCGACGGCTCGGGCGGCGGCGGCGGTCTCGGCCCGCGCAATCCGTGGAGCCAGCCGCCGCGCAAGCGGCCGACGGGCGGCGGCGGGCCGACCGCGCTGGACGAGCTGATCCGCCGCAGCCGGCAGCGTTTCGGCGGTGGCGGTGGCGGCTTCCCGTCCGCGCCCAATCCGGCGATCTGGAAATGGGCGGTCGGCGGGTTCGTCCTGCTCTGGATCGTGTTCACCAGCTTCCACACGATCGGCCCGCAGCAGCGCGGCGTCGTCACGCGGCTGGGCAGCTATGCCGACACGCTGACGCCCGGCCTGCGCTTCACCCTGCCGGCGCCGATCGACTTCGTGCAGCGGATCGACGTGGACGACATCCGCAACATCGACATCGGCTCCACCGCGGAGAGCGCGCAGAACCTGGTGCTGACCGGCGACCAGAACATCGTCGATCTCGCTTATTCGGTGCGCTGGAACATCCGCGATCCGGAACTCTACATGTTCGAGCTCGCCGATCCGGACGACACGATCCGCGAGGTGGCCGAGAGCGCCATGCGCGAGCAGCTGGCCCGCGTGACCCTGAATGACGCCATCGGCCCGCAGCGCAGCCAGATCGAGGCGCGCGTGGCGGAGCGGATGCAGGAGCTGCTGGACAGCTACCGCGCGGGCGTGGCGGTGCAGGGCGTCGCGATCAAGCAGGCCGATCCGCCGGCGGCGGTGAACGACGCCTTCAAGGAGGTCTCGGCCGCCCAGCAGCAGGCGCAATCCTATCTGAACGAGGCGCGCGCCTACGCGCTGCAGCTGACCGCCAAGAGCCAGGGCGAGGCGACGGCGTTCGACAAGGTCTATGCCGAGTATCGGCTCGCGCCGGAGGTGACGCGCAAGCGCATGTACTATGAGACGATGGAGAAGGTGCTGGCCAAGACCGACAAGACCGTGGTCGAGGCGCCGGGCGTGACGCCCTATCTGCCGCTGGGCCAGTTGCGCGGGGCGCAGGCGCCGGCCGCCGCCAGCACCGGAGCGGGCAAATGAGCCTCGTCGAGAAACTGGGCCGCAACCCGATCGCCTGGGCGCTGCTCGCCATCTTCGTGGTGCTGATCGCCGCCAGCGTGTTCGCGGTGGTGCCGGAGACCAAGCAGGCGCTGATCGTGCAGCTGGGCAAGCCCAACCGGGTGGTCAACCAGTATCGCCCTAACGAGGAGTTCGGCCGCACCGGGGCCGGCCTGATCGCGCGCATCCCCTTCCTCGAATCGATCGTCTGGGTCGACAAGCGGGTGCTCGATTTCGACATGCAGCGGCAGGCGGTGCTCTCCACCGATCAGCTGCGGCTGGAGGTGGACGCCTTCGCCCGCTACCGCATCGTCGATCCGCGGCGCATGTTCGTGGCGGCGGGCAGCGAGCGGCGGGTGGGCGAGGCGCTGAAGCCGATCCTGGGCTCGTCGCTGCGCAACGAGCTGGGCAAGCGCCCGTTCGCCGCCCTGCTCAGCCCGGAGCGGGGCGAGGTGATGGACAATATCCAGCGCGCCTTGGCCCGGGTCGCGCGCCAATATGGCGCCGAGATCGTCGACGTGCGGATCAAGCGCGCCGACCTGCCCGACGGCACCCCGCTGGAGAGCGCGTTCGAGCGGATGCGCACCGCGCGCCAGCAGGAGGCGCGCTCCATCCTGGCGGAAGGCGCCAAGCAGGCCCAGCTGATCCGCGCCGACGCCGATGCCGAGGCGGCCCGCGTCTATGCCGACAGCTTCGGCAAGGACCCGGACTTCTACGATTTCTATCGGGCGATGCAGTCCTATCGCGTCAGCTTCGGCACCGATGGCATGGAGGCGCCCGGCGCCTCCACCGTCATCCTCTCGCCGGACAACGAATATCTGAAGGAGTTTCGCGGCCGTCGTTGAGCCGCGGCATGGACCCCCGCTTATTCAACGCGCGTTAAGCCGTGCATCGGCAGGGCCGAACTACAAGATCAGGGCCGAACCCAGTCCCCCCAAGGAGTTGTGCCATCGTGCGTTATGCCTACGCCATTACCGCCGCCATGCTCGCCAGCGGCGCCACCGCCACGATGGTGATGCAGCAGCCGGTGGGAGCACAGGTCGCCCAGAACGCGCCCGGCACCATCGCCGCCGCCACCCCCCGCGCCGGCGCGCCGCTGAGCTTCGCGGATCTCGCCGCCAAGCTGCAGCCGGCCGTCGTAAACATCTCCACCACATCGCGCGTGCCCGTGGCGCAAGGCGGCGGCAACCCGTTCGCCGGCACCCCGTTCGGCGATCTGTTTGGCCAGTTCGGCCTGCGCGATCCCAACAACAACAATAATAATGGCGGGCGCCCGGCTACGCGCGAGGCGACATCGCTCGGCTCCGGCTTCATCATCTCGGCGGACGGCTATGTCGTCACCAACAACCATGTGATCTCCGGCGGGCCGGAGCAGCAGGGCCGCAACGCGCCGACGGTCGACTCGATCACCGTCACCCTGCCGGATCGCAAGGAGTACAAGGCGCGCCTCGTCGGCCGCGACGTCGTCTCCGATCTGGCGCTGCTGAAGATCGACGCGACGAACCTGCCGTTCGTTCAGTTCGGCGATTCCACCTCCGCCCGCGTCGGCGACTGGGTGGTGGCGATCGGCAATCCGTTCGGCCTCGGCGGCACCGTGACCGCCGGCATCGTCTCGGCGATCCACCGCAGCATCGGTCTGGGCAACGCTTATGACCGCTACATCCAGACGGACGCCTCGATCAACCAGGGCAATTCCGGCGGCCCGATGTTCGATCTGAAGGGCAATGTGATCGGGATCAACACGGCGATCTTCTCGCCCACCGGCGGCAATGTCGGCATCGGCTTTGCCATCCCCGCCGAGCAGGCGCGCCCGGTGATCGAGACGCTGAAGAGCGGCGGCAAGATCAAGCGCGGCTATCTGGGCGTCGGCATCCAGCCGATGACGGACGATATCGCGGCCGGCCTGGGCCTGCCCAAGGACATCGGCGAGATCGTCGCGCGGGTGGAGCCCGGCGAGGCCGCCGCGCGCGCCGGCATCCGCCAGGGCGACGTGATCGTGAAGGTGAACAACAAGGACATCACGCCGGACAACACGCTGAGCTACATCGTCGCGAACACGGCGGTCGGCTCGCGCGTGCCGATCGAGCTGATCCGCGACGGCAAGCGCCAGACGCTGACCGCCGTGGTGGGCGAGCGCCCGCCGGAAGACCAGCTCGCCGCCGCCGCCGGTGGCGACGACGATGACGGCCCGAATGGCACGCCGTCGCAGGGGGCGCAGTCCACCCGCGACTCGATCGGCCTGGGCGTTCAGGCGCTGACCCCGGACATCGCTCGCCAGCTCGGCATCCCCGCCACGGTGCGCGGCCTCGTCGTGTCCTCCGTCGACGGATCGAGCGATGCCGCGTCCGAGGGCATCCAGCGCGGCGACGTGATCCTCTCGATCAACCAGCGGCCGACGATCAGCGTCGCCGACGCCACCGGCGCGATCAACGCGGCGCGGGCCGCCGGACGCGGCACGGTGCTGCTGTTCGTCCAGCGCGGCGCCGGCAGCCCGCGCTACATCGGCGTAAAGATCGGCGCGAAGTAGGGGCGAGCGGCAGAGCCGCATCAAGCTTTGGCCGGTGTGTAGTGGCCGCACCGTCTCGGCACATCGGCCCTCTCTGCGTCTCCGCGTCTCTGCGCGAATGATCTGATACCGCTCTGGCGCGCACACATGGTTCGCGCAGAGACGCGGAGGCGTAGAGAGGTGGGAGCCGGGCAAAGACCGTGTCGCTTCTCTCGGGAGGGCGGGAGCGGATGCCTGCGGCACGTGTTCCGATCCCGCACCGGCGATCTCGACTTCGCCCGCGCTTCGCTCGATAGAAGCGGGGGCTCTGCGGGAGGAACATGTGGCGGACGAAGCGGGTATCTTCATCGGCGCCACCGCCGATGGCCGGCCGCAGACGCTGGACCTGCGCCGCGCCAATCGCCACGGCCTGATCGCCGGCGCCACCGGCACCGGCAAGACGGTGACGTTGCAGGGCATCGCAGAGGATTTCTCCGCACGCGGCGTGCCCGTGTTCCTGGCCGACGTGAAGGGCGATCTCGCCGGCATCGCCATGGCCGGATCGCCGACCGACAAAATGCACGCCATGTGGGCCGCGCGCGCGGCCGAGGTGGGCGAGGCGGACTGGGCCTATGCCGATACGCCCGCGATCTTCTGGGATCTGTTCGGCCAGGCGGGCCATCCGATCCGCACCACCGTGTCGGAGATGGGGCCGCTGCTGCTCGCCCGGCTGATGGGGCTGAACGAGGTGCAGGAGGGCGTGCTGCAGATCGCCTTCCGCTTCGCCGATGAGCAGGGGCTGCTGCTGCTCGACCTGCCGGACTTGCAGGCGATGCTCGCGCATTGCGCCGCCAACGCCGCGGATCTCACGACGCGCTACGGCAACGTCTCGAAGCAGAGCGTCGGCGCGATCCAGCGCCAGCTGCTCCAGCTTGAGGCGCAGGGCGGCGACGCCTTCTTCGGCGAGCCGGCGCTGGACATCCACGACTTCATCGGCACGGACGAGGCGGGCCGCGGCTACGTCAACATCCTGGCCGCCGACAAGCTGATGGCGAGCCCGAAGCTCTACGCCACCTTCCTGCTGTGGCTGCTCTCCGAACTGTTCGAGACGCTGCCCGAGGTGGGCGACCCCGACAAGCCGGTGCTCGTCTTCTTCTTCGACGAGGCGCACCTGCTGTTCGATGAGGCGCCGAAGGCGCTGACCGACAAGGTGGAGCAGGTGGTGCGACTGATCCGATCGAAGGGGGTCGGCGTCTACTTCGTCACGCAGAACCCGATCGACATTCCCGAGGACATTGCCGGGCAGCTCGGCAATCGCGTGCAGCACGCCCTGCGCGCCTTCACCCCGCGCGACCAGAAGGCGATCCGGGCGGCGGCCGAGACGTTCCGCGCCGCGCCGGGGCTGGACGTGGCGGCGGCGATCACCGAGCTGAAGGTGGGCGAGGCGCTCGTCTCCCTGCTCCAGCCGGACGGCGCGCCGTCGCCCGTCGCGCGGACGCTGATCAAGCCGCCCCGCTCCCGCGTCGGGCCGCTGACGATCAAGGAGCGCGCGCTGCTCCGATCGCTCTCCCCGATCGAGGGGAGGTATGAGGCGGCGATCAACCGTGAGTCGGCGCAGGAGGTGCTGGCCGCGAAGGCCGGCGACAGCGCCGCCGCGGCGGCCCGCGCGAAGGCGGAGGCCGAGGCCGCCAAGGTGCAGGCGGCGCAGGCCAAGGCCGCCGCCGCCCAGTCCGCGCTCGACGCCAGGCAGCGCGCCGCCGCCGATCGCGAGGCCGCGCGCGCCGCCGCCGCGCAGGAGAAGGCGGAGGAGCGCGCCCGCATCGCCGCCGCGCGGGAGGCGGCCAAACCGTCGATGACGGAGAAGATGATCCAGTCCGCCGCGCGATCGGCGGCATCCTCGGTCGGCCGGCAGGTGGCGGGGCAGCTGGGCGGGCAGCTGCTGCGCGGGCTGCTCGGCGGGCTGTTCAAGGCGCGCTGAAATCCGCTAGCGTCGGGCGATGAGCATCCCCACGCTTTCGCTGGCCGATGGCGACGCCGATCCCGCCGGCTTCGCCGCCCGCATCGGCGCATCGTTCGAGCGTTTCGGCTTCGCCGTGGTCGCCGATCACGGCATCGATCCCGCCACCATCGCCGCCGCCGACGCGCAGGCGCGCGCCTTCTTCGCCCTGCCGGACGCGGTGAAGCGGCGTTACCACGTGCTCGGCAGCGGCGGCGCGCGCGGCTACACCCCGTTCGGCACCGAGGCGGCCAAGGATGCGGCGCTGGTCGACCTCAAGGAGTTCTGGCACGTCGGGCGCGAACTGCCGCCGGGCCACCGCTTCGCCGATGTGATGGCGGCGAACCTCTGGCCGGCGGAGGTGCCGGCCTTCCGCGCGGCGGAACTCGCCCTGTTCGCCGCGCTGGACGTCGCCGGGGCGCGCATCCTGCGGGCGATCGCGCGCCATCTCGGCCTGGTGCCCGACTGGTTCGAGGACAGCGTGGCGGACGGCAATTCGGTGCTCCGCCTGCTCCACTACCCGCCGGTGCCTGCCGAGGCGCCGGGCATCCGGGCCGGCGCGCACGAGGATATCAATACGATCACCCTGCTGCTGGGCGCCGAGGAGGCCGGGCTGGAACTGCTGACCCGCGACGGCGACTGGCTGGAGGTGGCGCCGCCGCCGGGCGCGCTGGTGGTGAATGTGGGCGACATGCTCCAGCGGCTCACCGCCGGGCGGCTGCGATCGACGACCCACCGCGTGCGCAACCCGGCGCCGGCGCGGCGCGGCCACTCCCGCTACTCGATGCCCTTCTTCCTCCACTTCCGCCCCGATTTCGTGATCGATCCGCTTCCCGGCTGCATCGGCGATGGCGCCGTAAGCGAGCCGCCGATCACCGCTCACGACTATCTCCAGCAGCGGTTGCGGGAGATCAGGCTGATCTGAGAGGGTCCGGGCCTTTCCCCATCAGACACCCTTATGTCGAGCGCAGTCGAGACGCGTCGCCCCCCTCGACTTCGCTCGGGGCAAGCAGAAGGGGGAGGTCCGGTTCACCCCCGGCCGCGATAGCCCGGTACGCCCTGGTCCGGCAGCCACAGGCCTTCGGGCGGCGGGCCGGATTGCCAGAACACGTCGATCGGCATGCCGCCGCGCGGATACCAGTAGCCGCCGATGCGCAGCCACAGCGGCGCCATCTCCGCCGTCAGCCGCTCGCCGATGCCAACGGTGCAGTCCTCGTGGAAGGCGGCGTGGTTGCGGAAGGCGCCGAGGAACAGCTTCAGCGACTTCGATTCGACGATCGTCGCCGCCGGCGCATAGTCGATCACCAGATGGGCGAAGTCCGGCTGGCCCGTCACCGGGCAGAGCGAGGTGAATTCGGGCGCGGTGAAGCGCACCAGATAGGGCCGGCCGGGGCGCGGATTGGCGACATAGTCGAGCGTCGCCGCCTCCGGCGACGGGGGCAGGCTGCTCGCCTGGCCGAGATGCTTGGGGGTCATGCGCCGCATCTAGGATGCGGCGGCGCCCGCCGCAATCGCGCCACGGCCTCCCTCGACGCGGGCGACGGCGCCGACTAGAGCGGTGCCCGATCCGGTTGCACCGGATCACCGCCCGATATTTTCCGTTATATGTCGCGGTTGCCGAGCCGGCGGGTGATTCCACCCGTCTCGAAACCGCTCTAGAAGCGCAGGACGCACAGAGGGAGCCGACAGATGGATGCACTGGTTTCGACCGAATGGCTGGCGAACGAACTGGGGGCGTTCGACCTCCGCATCGTCGATGCGAGCTATTTCGCGCTCGATCCCGCGCGCGATCCGCAGGCCGACTATGAGGCAGAGCATATCCCCGGCGCCGTGTTCATGGATCTGGCCAACCTCGCCGATCCGGCGAGCGATCTGCCGTCGATGCTGCCGTCGCCGGAGATGTTCGCCAGCCGCATGCAGGCGCTTGGCCTGGGCGACGGCAGCCGCATCGTAATCTACGACAACACGCCGCACCATACGGCGGCGCGCGCCTGGTGGATGTTCCGCACCTTCGGCTCGAACGAGGTGGCGATCCTCGACGGCGGCCTCGCCAAGTGGAAGGCGGAGGGGCGCGACGTGGCGACCGGCAAGGAGAAGCTGCGCCACCGCCACTTCACGGTGTGGAAGGACGAGGCGGCCGTCCGCTCGCTCGACCAGATGAAGGCGAACGTCGCGAGCGGCGCGGAGCAGGTGCTCGATGCGCGCAGCGCCGCCCGCTTCACCGGCGAGGAGGCCGATCCGCGCGGCCTGGCCGCCGGCCACATCCCGGGCGCCAAAAACCTGCCCTACGACACGCTGTTCAACGCCGACGGCACGTGGAAGACGGGCGACGCGCTGAAGGCGGCGTTCGATGCGTCCGGCGTCGATCTGACGAAGCCGCTGGTGACGACCTGCGGATCCGGCATCACCGCCGCCGTGCTGCTGTTCGCCGCCAGCCTGCTCGGCAAGAAGGATGTCGCGCTCTACGACGGATCGTGGAGCGAGTGGGGCAGCCTGCCCGACACGGAAAAGGCCACCGGCGCGGCGTGAGCGATCCGACCGAGGGGGGCGGGCAAGCGATCGGCGCCGGCACGCGCCTCGTCGGCGCGGGCCGCAGCCCGCGATACACCCACATGGCCGGCGGGCGCGGCATCGTCAGCCCGCCGGTGTGGCGCGCCTCGACGATCCTGTTCGACAGCGTGGCGGAGCTGCGCGCGGCCGGCCGCGACCCGAATGACGGGCTCTATTACGGCCGGCGCGGCACGCCGACGCAGTGGGCGCTGGCGGAGGCGCTGACCGAGCTGGAGCCCGGCGCCGCCGGCACGATGCTCTACCCCTCCGGCGTGGCGGCGGTGACGACGGCGCTGCTCTCCGTATTGAAGCCCGGCGACGAGCTGCTGATGGTCGATTCGGCCTATGAGCCGACCCGCGCCTTCTGCCGCAATATCCTGGCGCCGATGGGCATCGCCACCCGCTTCTACGATCCGCTGGCCGGCGCCGGCATCGCCGAGCTGATCGGCGAGCGGACGGCGGCGATCTTCCTGGAAAGCCCCGGCAGCCTCACCTTCGAGGTGCAGGACATACCGGCGATCGTCGCGGTGGCGCAGGCGCGGGGCATCGTCACCTTGCTGGACAATACCTGGGCGACGCCGCTGCTGCTGCCCGCGCTGGCGCTAGGGGTGGATCTGAGCATCCTCGCCTGCACCAAATATGTCGTCGGCCATTCCGATGCGATGCTCGGCTCCGTCACCGCCGCGCCCGCGCGGTGGGAGGCGCTGCGGCGGACGACGCACGCGCTCGGCCACTGCGTGAGCCCGGACGACGCGTTCCTCGCCAGCCGCGGCCTGCGCACCCTGGGCGTGCGGCTGAAGGCGCATGGCGAGGGCGGCCTGGCCGTGGCGCGCTGGCTGGAGACGCGGGCGGAGGTGGCGCGGGTGCTGCACCCGGCGCTGCCATCCTGCCCCGGCCACGCGGCGTTCGTGCGTGATTTCGCCGGCGCCTCGGGCCTGTTCTCGTTCGTGCTGGCCGGCGGCGACGATGCCGCGCGGGCCGCGCTGATCGACGGGCTCGCGCATTTCGGCATCGGCTATTCATGGGGCGGGTTCGAGAGCCTGGCGCTGCCGATCGACCCCGCCGGCCTGCGCACGGCGACGCGCTGGCAGGCCGAGGGGCCGGCGGTGCGGCTGCACATCGGCCTGGAGGATCCCGCGGACCTGATCGCCGATCTGGCGCGCGGGCTCGATCGCTACGCCGCGGCGGGGTGACGCGCGGGCACGAGTGACGCGCGCCGGCAGCGTGCTGCTCGCTTCGTTCCGGTAATCGTGGCGATAGCCGCCAACCGAACGGTCGAGGCCGGTCCGCCTTCGCCGATCGAGACGCGTAACGACTGATCCGGCAGCCCGATCAGGTGCGCGCGGCGGTCTTTCGGTGGGCTGCCATGCGTCTGGCCATCATGCGGCTTCCTCAATCCCGCCCGGCTCTCGTCGCAAGACCATGGTCAGTTCTGTTGCGATGCAGCAACAGTCGAGAAACGAAAAGAAACGATACAGCCATGCTTTGTTGTGCGTTGCGCAAGGTTCGGCAATAACCCGCCCGTCCGACGCAGTCACGCCCACTCGCACGAGGAGAGGCACGACACGGACACCGCAGGAGAACGGAAGCCCAGCAACACAAGGGGACCATCTTCATGCGCACCATCCTCCTCGGTCTCGCCGCCACGGCGTTGACCGCGATCGCCGGCCCGGCCCTGGCGCAGGACGCACCGGCCAGCGACTTCACGATCACCGGCGGCGCCACCCTCACCAGCGACTATCGCTTCCGTGGCATCTCCCAGTCGAACAAGCGGTTCGCGGTGCAGGGCACGCTGGGCGTGAGCCACTCCTCGGGCTTCTACGTCGGCACGTGGGGCAGCTCGATCGACGATTATGTCGCGGCCGGCGGCGATGCCGAAGTCGATCTCTACGGCGGCTACAAGAAGACGTTCAACGGCACGACGGTGGATGTCGGCCTGCTCTATTATTACTATCCGGGATCGAGCGAGATCATCCCCGGCTACAATAGCGACTTCTTCGAGCCCTATGCCTCGCTGTCGCACACCTTCGGTCCGGTGTCGGCCAAGGTGGGTGCGGCCTATGCGCCCAAGCAGCACGCCATCGCCTTCGGCCGCAACAATCGCGAGGACAATCTCTACCTCTATGGCGAGGGATCGGTGGCGGTGCCGAACACGCCCTTCACCGTCAGCGCCCATGTCGGCCACAATAATGGCCGCAGCCTGCTCACCTTCGGCCTCAAGGACTATTGGGACTGGAACGTGGGCGCGGCCTATGTGTGGAAGAACCTGACGTTCGGCGTCTCCTACGTCGATACCGACATGAAGGACCGCGAGGCCGTGGGGCTGAACGGCCGCCACATCGCCAAGGCCGGCGTGCTGGGATCGGTCGCCGTCTCCTTCTGATCGATCGTTGCGTGGCGGGGCGGGGGCGCGGCGATGGTCGCGATCCCCGCCTTTCCGCGCGGCCGGCTGCCTCAGGCGCTGGCCGCCACCAGCCGCTGCGTGACGGGGTGGGCGGGCGCGGCGATCACCGCCTCCGTCTCGCCCTCCTCCACGATCCGGCCGTCGGCCATCACCGCGATGCGGTGGCACAGGCGGCGGGCGACGGCGAGGTCGTGGGTGATGAACAGCAGCGCCAGGCCGCGCTCGCGCTGCAATCGGGCGATCAGCGCGATCACCCGCCCGGCGACGAGCACGTCCAGCGCCGACGTCGCCTCGTCGAGCAGCAGCAGATCGGGGCCGGAGACCAGCGCGCGGGCGATCGCGACGCGCTGCGCCTGCCCGCCGGCACGTCGGGCCGCAGGTGGTGCAGCGGCTCCGCGACGATATCCGCGACCCGCCAGCGCGGATCGAGGCTGGCGACGGGATCCTGGAACACGGGCTGGATCAGCCGTCGCTCGACCGGCCGCATCCGGTGCCGTGGCGGCAGCTCGGCGCCGCGCCAGCGCACGATGCCGGCGTCGGCCGGGCCGAGGCGGGCGACGGCGCGCGCGAGGGTGGACTTGCCGCTGCCCGATCCGCCCACGATCGCCAGCCCCTCGCCCTGCGCGACACGGAGCGAGGCGTCGGCCACCGCCGCGATCCGCCCGCGCCGCCAGCCGGGCCGGGGGAAGGAGACGGCGATGTCCGTCGCCGCCAGCAGCGGCCCGCCGGGCGGCGGCGGCGCGGGCGGCGGGTCGGCGAGGCGTGGGCTGGCCGCGATCAGGGCGCGGGTATAGTCCGCCTGCGGGCGGGCGAAGACGCCGGCCGCCGGCCCGGCCTCCACCGTGCGCCCCCCGTCCAGCACGACGACATGGTCGGCATGATCGGCGACGGCGGGCAGATCGTGGCTCACCAGCAGCAGCGCCATGCCGTCTGCGCGCAGCGAGCCGAGCATCGCCAGCATCGCCCGGCGCAGCTCGGCATCCAGCGCCGTCGTCGGCTCGTCCGCCACCAGCAGCGGCGGGCGGTGGGCGATGGCGGCGGCGATCATCACCCGCTGCCGCTGCCCGCCGGAGAGGCGATGGGGATATTGATCGAGCCGCTCGTCCGCGCGATCGAGCCCCACCCGATCGAGCAGCGCCGCCAGGTCGGCGCGCGAGGGGCGGGGGGCACCGGCCTGCCGCCACGCCTCGGAGAGCTGCCGGCCGATCTTCAGGTGCGGCGTGAGAGCAGTCAACGGCTGCTGGAAGACGAAGCCGGCGCGCCCGCCGCGCAGCCGCCGCAGCCGCGCCTCGGGTGCGCCGATAAGCTCCGCGCCGGCCAGATTGGCGGAGCCGGCGGCCGCCAGCGGCGAGAGCCCGAACGGCGCGAGGCAGGACTGGCTCTTGCCCGATCCGGACGCGCCGACCAGGGCGACGCAGGCGCCGCGCGCGATCTCGAACGACACGCCGTCCACCACCGCTTGCCCGCCGGCGACCACGCGCAGGCGATCGACGGCGTAGACGGTCATGCGGCGAAGCGGTCGCGCAGCCGCTCGCCGATCAGGGTGAGGCAGACGAGCAGCGTCACCAGCAGCCCGCCCGGCAGCAGCAATGCGTGCGGCGCGACGTCCATGTCGTCCGCCCCCTCCTTCACCAGGATGCCGAGCGAGGTCAGCGGCTCCTGCACGCCGAGGCCGAGGAAGGAGAGGAAGCTCTCGATCATCACCACCTGCGGGATCGTGAGCAGCAGATAGGCGATGGCGACGCCGGCGAGGTTGGGCAGCAGGTGGCGGATCACGATCGTGCGCGCTGGCGCGCCGGCCGCTTCCGCCGCGATCACGAACGGGCGATCGCGCAGCGCCAGCACCTGCCCGCGCACCACCCGCGCCATCGTCAGCCACTCGACCGCGCCGATGCCGAGGAACACGAGCAGGATCGATCGGCCGAACAGCACCATCAGCAGGATGACAACGAACATGAAGGGCAGCGCGTAGAGCGCATCCACCACGCGCATCATCGCCTCGTCCGTGCGGCCGCCGATCCAGCCGGCGGTGGCGCCCCACGCGACGCCGATCAGCAGCGAGACGATCGCCGCCGCCAGCGCCACCGCCACCGTGATCCGCGTCCCCGTCATCGCGCGGGCGAGGAGATCGCGGCCGACCGAGTCGGTGCCGAGCGGATGCTCGGGCGAGAGCAAAGGCGCGCGCACCGCCGCCCAGTCGATCGCGTCGTAGCGCCACGGCAGCAGCGGCGGCAGCAGCAGGGCGGCCAGCAGGATCGCCGCCAGCAGCAGCAGGGCGGTGGAGGGCAGCGGCCGCCTCATCCCCGCATCCGCGGATCGAGCCAGCCATAAGCCAGGTCGGCGGCGAGATTGAACAGCACGATCAGCGCCGCGTAGAGCGTCACCACGCCGAGGACGAGCGGATAGTCGCGGTTGAGCGCGCCTTGCACGAAGTGGCGGCCGAGGCCGGGCAGGGCGAACACCGTTTCGATCACCACGGCGCCGGTCAGCAGCCCCGCCGCCGCCGGGCCGAGATAGGAGGCCACCGGCACCAGCGCCGGCCGCAGCGCGTGGACCAGCAGCACGCGCACCGGCGCCAGCCCCCGCGCGCGGGCGGTGCGGACATGATCCTGCGCCAGCGCGGCGGCGAGGCCGGCGCGGGTGAGCTTGGCGATCGCGCCCGCCACCGGCAGCGCCAGCGCGACCACCGGCAGCGCCAGATGCGCCGCATCGCCGCCGCCCCAGCCGGAGACGGGCAGCCAGCCGAGGCCGAGGGCGAACAGCAGCACCAGCAGCGGCCCGGTGACGAAGGTGGGGAAGGCGGTGAGCAGGGTCGCAGCCAGCATCAGCCCCGCATCCGCGCCGCGCCCGGCGCGGGCGGCGGCGACCAGCCCGGTGGCGATGCCCAGCGCCAGCGCCAGCAGCAGCGCCAGGCCGCCGAGGGTGAGCGAGACCGGCAATCCCCCCGCCACCAGATCGGTGACGGAGAAGTCGCGATAGACCAGCGACGGGCCGAAATCGCCGTGCGCCAGCCGCCACGCGTAGAGCAGCACCTGCCGCCACAGCGGCAGATCGAGGCCGTAGGCGCGGGCGAGCGCCGCCTGCGTCGCCGGATCGAGCGCCCGCTCGCCATCGAACGGACCGCCCGGCGCCACCCGCATGAGCACGAACGAGAGGAGGACGACCGCCGCCAGGGTGGGCAGCGCCGTGAGTAGGCGGCGGAGCAGCAGGGCGCGGATGGCGGGCGCCCGGCCGGCTTTACTGCGGGGTGGAGACGGTCGCGTCCGGGCCGTTGCCGGTGGGGGCGGCGATGATGTCGCGCGTCACCGATCCCTTGTCCACCACCGTGGTGCCCGGATCGGCGGCGTTGGAGCGGATGCCGGCGGCGGCGCCGGCCGCGCCCGCCTTGCCCAGCGCGCCCGTTTCGGAGGCGCTGCGCTGCGCCTGGCCGCCGAACATGGCCTGCAGCGCCTGGGTGGAACTGTCCGCCTCCTGCGGGCGCGGCGCGCCGGGGCGGGGCGGCACCAGCGCGAAATCGGGCGGGATCACCAGCGGCGCCTGGCGCTGGACGGCGAACTCGTCCGGCCCCTTGCCGGCATGGCCGGTGACGCCCTTGGCGCCGCCGCCGCAGGCGGAGAGCGCCAGCAGCGCGGTGGCGGCAACGCCCGTGATAACAGCCTTACGCATTCACATTCTCCGCCGGATCATTCTTCTCCCGCGTCAGCAGCGCGCGGAGGACGAGAAGCAGGACGCCGACCGTAATCGCCGCATCCGCCACATTGAAGACCAAAAAGGGGTGCCATTCGCCGAAATGCAGATCGGCGAAATCGACGACATGGCCGAAGCGCACGCGATCGAGGATGTTGCCGAACGCGCCGCCCAGCACCAGCCCGAGCGCGACCGCATCCGGCCGCTGCCGTTCCCGCCACAGCCACACGACCACGCCGCCGGCGATCGCCGCCGTCAGCAGCACCAGCAGCCAGCGGCCGACCTCGCCATCGGCGGTGAGGAAGCCCATCGACACGCCGTAATTCTCGACCCACTTCAGGTCGAATATGGGCAGCAGCTCGATCACGCCGCGCTGCTGCAGCCGCAGCGGATGGGCGACGGCCCATTTGCTCAGCTGATCGGCGAGGAAGACGAGGCCCGCCGCGGCGAAGCCGATCGCGCGGTGGTTCGGCACCGCGCCCGCGCGCAGGATCTTCACCTTAGCCAAGCGCGGCGTCCCCGCCTGTGACCTCGTCGCAGCGCGCGCACAGATCGCCGTCCGCCGCCACTTCCGGCAGATGGCGCCAGCAGCGGCCGCATTTCAGATAGTCGGTGCGGTGGACCACGGCGACGGCATGCTGCGTCGCCTCGGCGATGCCGACGTCTGAGACGATGAAGATCTCCGCCAGATCGGCCGAGTTGGCGAGCGGCCGGTCGCGCTGGTCGGCCAGGCCGATCGTCACCTTGGCCTCAAGGCTGGAGCCGAGCTCCTTGGCGCGCCGCTTCGGCTCGATCTCGCCGCTGACGAGCAGGCGCAGGGTGCGGATCTCGGCCCAGCTCTCGCCCAGCCGCACGTCCGCCCAGTCGCCGATCTCCGGCCATTCGAGCAGGTGGACGGAGCCGCCTTGCGGGTAGCGCGTGCCCCACACCTCCTCGGCGGTGAAGCACAGGATGGGCGCGGCGTAGCGCACGAGCGCGTGGAACAGGATATCTAGCACCGTGCGGTACGCGCGGCGCTTGGGCGCGTCGGCCGCGTCGCAGTAGAGGCTGTCCTTGCGGATATCGAAGAAGAAGGCCGACAGGTCGGTGTTCGCGAAGGTCGTCAGCTCGGTGACGTAGCGGGTGAAGTCGAACGCCGCCGTCGCCGCCCGCAGCCTGTCGTCCAGCAGGCTGAGCAGGTGGAGGATGTAGCGTTCCAGCTCCGGCATGTCGGCCGGATCGACGCGCTCGGCCTCGTCGAACCCGTCCAGCGCGCCCAGCAGGTAGCGGAAGGTGTTGCGCAGCTTGCGATAGGTGTCCGACGTGCCGGAGAGGATCTCCTTGCCGATGCGGACATCCTCGAAATAGTCGACGCTCGCGACCCACAGGCGCAGGATGTCGGCTCCGCTCTCGCCGATGATCTTCAGCGGATCGACGACGTTGCCGATCGACTTGCTCATCTTGCGGCCCTGCCCGTCAAGCGCGAAGCCGTGGGTGAGGACGGCATCGTAGGGCGCCCGCCCGCGCGTGCCGCAGCTCTCCAGCAGCGAGGACTGGAACCAGCCGCGATGCTGATCCGATCCTTCGAGGTACAGGCTGGCGCGCACGCCGGCGCCGTAGCGCTGCTCGATCACGAAGGCGTGGGTGCTGCCGCTGTCGAACCACACGTCGAGGATGTCGTTGATCGGCTGCCACTCGGCCACGTCGTGCTCGGCGCCGAGCAGGGCCTGGTGGTCGGCGGTGAACCACGCGTCCGCGCCGCCCTGCCGGAAGGCCTCGACGATGCGGGCGTTGACGTGGGCGTCGTTCAGATACGCGCCGGTCGCGCGGTTGAGGTACAGCGCGATCGGCACGCCCCACGCGCGCTGGCGGGAGATCACCCAGTCCGGCCGGCCGGCGACCATCGCGTGGATGCGGTTGCGCGCCTTCTCCGGCACCCAGCGCGTCCGCCCGATCGCGTCGAGCGCGGTCTCGCGCAGGGTCTCGCCGTTGGTGAGCCCCTCTTGTTCGGGGGAGGGATCGTCCGGCGTCTCGACTTCGCTCGACACATGGAGGTCCGGATGGTGGCCCCTTGTGCCGAGCGAAGTCGAGGCATGTTCACCGTCGCCGCCGGGCGCGTCCATCGGGATGAACCATTGCGGGGTGGCGCGGAAGATCACCTTGGCCTTGCTGCGCCAGCTGTGCGGGTAGCTGTGCCGATAGTCGGCGCTGGCGGCCAGCAGCGCGCCGGCCGCGTGCAGGTCGGCGCAGATCGGGCCGTCGGGCGCGTTGAACTTCGGGTTGATGACGCTGCCCTGCCCGCCGAGCCACGCCCAGTCCGCGCGATACTTGCCATCACCCTCCACCGCGAAGACGGGATCGATGCCGTTCGCCTTGCAGAGGTCGAAATCGTCCTCGCCATGATCGGGCGCCATGTGGACGAGGCCGGTGCCCGCATCGGTGGTGACGAAATCGCCGGGCAGGAACGGGCGCGGGCGGGCGAAGAAAGCCAGCGCCGCATCCGCCTTGTCGTCATTCGCTGCCTCCCCCCCGTCATTCCCGCGAAGGCGGGACCCCAATTCCGACAGCGCATCTGGGTTCCCGCCTTCGCGGGAATGACGAAGGAGGTTGTAGATTGGGTGGCGGGCGACGGTGCCGGCGAGGTCGGAGCCTCTGATCGAGCGCACAGGCAACCAAAGTGCGTGCGGGTTCGCAGATGCAGTCCCGACGAGATCAACGGCATCAAGCCTTCGGTTAAGCTCGTCGATCAAACCCGTGCGGGCTTCGAAGGCGGCTTGAAGATCGGCTGCGACGAGAACGGCTGTCGGTCCCACGTAGAACCCGCTCTCATCAAGACGTTCACGAAGTTCAACTGGGCCGCGCGCAGGACTGGCTGCGTCCGTGGAGTCACTGTCGAAGCGAAGCTCCAGCAGCACATACTCCACCTCCGGCCCATAGGCGATCGCCTGGTTGACCGGGATCGTCCACGGCGTCGTCGTCCAGATCACCGCGCACGCGCCGATCAGTTCCTTGATCGGCGAGTCCGTGATCTCGAACGCCACGTCGATCTGGGTGGAGGTGATGTCCTCATATTCCACCTCGGCCTCGGCCAGCGCGGTCTTCTCCACCGGGCTCCACATCACGGGCTTCGCGCCGCGATACAGCTGGCCGCTCTCGGCGAACTTCAGCAGCTCGGCGACGATCGCCGCCTCCGCCTCATATTTCATCGTCAAATAGGGATCGGCCCAGTCGCCCATCACGCCCAGCCGCTGGAACTGCGCACGCTGCACGTCCACCCACTTGCTCGCATAGGCGCGGCATTCGGCGCGGAACTGGACGGGGTCGACCTCGTCCTTGTTCAGCTTCTTGGCGCGATACTGCTCCTCCACCTTCCACTCGATCGGCAGGCCGTGGCAGTCCCATCCGGGCACGTAGGGCGCATCCTTGCCCAGCAGGGACTGGCTGCGGACGATGATGTCCTTCAGCACCTTGTTCATCGCATGGCCCATGTGGATGTCGCCATTGGCGTAGGGCGGGCCGTCGTGCAGGATGAAGCGCTCGCGCCCCTTGCGGGCGACGCGCAGGCGGCCGTAGAGGTCGTCCGCCTCCCACTGCGCCAGGATGGCCGGCTCCCTGGCGGCCAGGCCCGCCTTCATCGGGAAGTCGGTCTTCGGCAGGAAGACGGTGTCGCGCCAGTCTTTCGGCGTCGTTGCGGGCTGATCGGACATGGCTGGCGCCCTACGCGACGGGCGCTTCGCCCGCAAGGATCGCGCGGGCGCGGTCGCAGTCCACCGCCATCTGCGCCTTCAGCGCGTCCAGCCCGTCGAACCTCGCCTCCGGCCGCAGCCGCTCGATCAGCGCCACCTCGATCGTGCGGCCGTAGAGATCCCCGGCGAAATCGAAGAAGAAGGGTTCGAGCAGCTCGATCGCCTGCCCCTCGATCGTCGGCCGGATGCCGAGATTGGCGGCGCCGCCCACGATCCGCCCGTCGCCAAGGTCGCCGCGCACCGCATAGATGCCGTAGGCCGGCCGCTGATAGTCGCCGAGCGACAGGTTGGCGGTGGGGTAGCCGAGCGTGCGGCCCAGTTTGGCGCCATGCTCCACCACGCCCTCGATCGCGAACGGGCGGGTGAGGAGCGCGGTCGCGGCGGCGCAGTCGCCCTCGGCCAGCGCCGCGCGGATGCGGCTGGAGGAGACGGCGGCGTCGCCCTCCGCCACCGCATCGACGGCGTGGGTGGCGAGGCCGATGCGCGCGCCGATCTCCGCCAGCCGCGCCACATCCCCCTCGCGGCCGCGACCGAAGGTGAAGTCGCGGCCCGTGACCACCGCCGTCGCGCCCGCCTGCTCCACGATGCGGCGGGCGATGAAGTCCGCCGCGCTCTCTGCGGCGAGTTCGGCGTCGAAGCGGAACACCAGCATCGCATCGGCGCCCGCCGCCGCCAGCAGGCGGGCGCGCTGGTCCAGCGTCGTCAGGCGGAACGGCGGCGCATCGGGGCGGAAGAAACGCACCGGATGCGGATCGAAGGTGGCGACCACCAGCGGCCGCCCGGCGCCCTCGGCAAGCGCCCTCGCCCGGCCGACCACCGCCTGGTGGCCCCGGTGGAATCCATCGAAATTGCCCAGTGCCACCACGCCGCCGCGCAGGTGCGCGGGCAGGCGCTGGTCGCTCGTCAACCGCTCCATCGCCGCCGGCTATAGGCGCGTGGGGCGGGGAAGCCAATCACGGCCTCGCCGCCTGTGCCGTGGGGCGGACGAGGGTGACGAAGCTGTGGGCCGGGCGGTCGCCTTCGGCCGCATGGTCCGCTCGCGCCGCCTCGGCCCAGCCGGTGAACGGCGGCAGCAGTGTGTCGCCCGCCGGCGCGGCGTGGATCTCGGTCAGCTCGATCCGGTCGGCCAGGGGCAGGAACAGGGCGAAGATCTCCGCCCCGCCGATCACCGCGACGCGCGGCCCGGCGACGGCGGCGATCGCCGCCGCCACGTCGGCGACGGGTTCCGCGCCGGGCGCGCGCCAGCCGGCATCCCGTGTCAGCACGATGTGGCGGCGGCCCGGCAGTAGGCCCGGCAGGCTGGCGAAGGTGCGCCGGCCCATGATCATCGGCAGCCCCGCCGTCATCGCCTTGAAGTGGCGCAGGTCGGCCGGCAGGTGCCACGGCAGGCCGCCCGCGCGCCCGATCACGCCATTGTCGGCCCGCGCCACGACGAAGGCGACTTCGGGCCGACTGCCGTCATTCCTGTCCGTGACGTAATGTTCCTGCAAGATATCGTTCACAAAAGCATCTTTCGCCACCGATAGGCCCCGGCCGGTACACGCTCAGGCAAGGATGACCGGCATGGCACTCGGCGCGGGATCGATCGCATTTACCGGCTTCAATTCGGACGGCAACGACAACATCGCCTTCCTGGCCGCCGAGGCGCTGGAGGCGGGCACGACCATCTACTTCACCGACAATGAGTGGACCGGCACCGCCTTCAACACGGGCGAGAGCAGCTTTTCTTGGACGGCGTCGGACGCCGTCGCCGCCGGCACGGTGATCCGCATCGATACGGTCAACGGCAACCCGACCACCAACATCGGCAGCGTCAGCTACGTCGACGGCACCAACAAGGGCCTCTCGAACGGGGGCGAGATCGTCTATGCCTATACCGGCACGGCGACGGTGCCGACCGCCTTCCTCGCCGCCGTCGCCAGCGACGGCTTCACCGCCGACAGCGCGACCCTGGCCGGCACCGGCCTGGCGGTGGGCAGCACCGCGCTGGAGTTCACCGGCGGCATCGACATCGCCGGCTACACCGGCCCGCGCAGCGGCCTGGCGAGCTATGCCGCCTATGTCGCGGCGCTGAACACCGCCGCCAACTTCACCACCCAGAATGCCGGCGGCGACCAGAGCATCGACGGCATCACCCCCGACGCGCCGTTCCCGACCGACGGCTTCACCCTGGGCGGCGCGCCCGGCGAGAGCCAGCGCGTGGGCTTCGCCGCCGACGGCCTCACGGTCTCCCAGGCGGAGGGCGATGCCGGGCAGAGCCTGCTGACCTTCACGCTGGTTCGCACCGGCGGCGCCACCGGCGCGCTGACGGTGAACGGCAGCTTCGCCGCCGGCACCACCGACGCGGCCGATTTCGGCGGTGCCGCGCCCGCCGGCTTCACCGCGACCATTGCCGACGGCGCGGCGAGCACCACCGTCTCCATCGCCGTCAGCGGCGATACCGTGGCCGAGACGGACGAGCGCTTCGGCCTGACCCTCGCGACCGTCAGCGGCGCGGCCGGAGTCGATGCCGGCATCGACTCCGCGCGGGCGGCGGCCACCGGCATCATCGTCAACGACGATGCCGGCGCACCGCTGGGCGGCACCGTGCTGCTGGCCGAGGCGGCCTCGCTCGCCGGCTCCGCCACCACGCCCGTCGCCACCGACAGCCTGCGGCTGGTGCGGCTCGGCTCGATCGAGGGAAGCGGCGCCCAGGCGGCCGGGCGCGCCGAATCGATCGCGTTCGATGCCGCGACGAAGAACATCTTCACCAGCAACCTGGCCCAGGGCGTCGTCGACATCACCGCCCTCTCCGCCAGCGGCACGCTCTCGGCCGTGGCCAGCATCGATCTGAAGACGCTCGCGGGCTATGGCGCGGTGAACTCGGTCGCGGTCGCCAACGGCATCCTCGCCGTCGCCTACGAGGCGCCGGTGGCGGCGAACAACGGCCACGTCGCCCTGTTCGACGCGGCCACCGGCACGCTGGCGAAGCTGATCGAGGTGGGCAACCTGCCGGACGAACTGACCTTCTCGCCGGACGGCACGAAGATCCTCGTCGCGAACGAAGGGCAGGCGATCACGCCGACGAACAATCCGGCCGGCAGCGTGAGCATCATCGACGTGTCGGGCGGGGCGGCGAACGCGGTGGTGGCGAACACGATCGGCTTCGGCTTCCTCACCGGCGGCGAGGCGCTGCTGAAGGCGGGCGGCCTCTCCCTGTTTCCGGGCCAGGCCGCCGGCACCGACGTGGAGCCCGAATATATCAGCGTCTCGCCCGATGGCACGCGCGCCTATGTGACGCTGCAGGAGGTGAACGCCGTCGCGGTGATCGATCTCACCGATCCCGCTGCCGATCGCCCGCTCTCCATCCTGCCGCTGGGCAGCATCGATCGCACGCTTCCCGGCAACGCCTTCGACGCCAGCGACCGCGACGGCATCAGCCTTGAGAATTTCGACGTCCGCAGCCTGTTGCAGCCCGATGCGATCGCCAGCTTCGCGGTGGCCGGCACCACCTACTTCGTCACCGCGAACGAAGGCGACGCGCGCGTCGGCGGCCTCACCGACGAGGTGCGGCTGGGCGCCTCCTCCTACGTGCTCGATCCCGCCGCCTATCCGGATGCCGCCGCGCTGAAGGCCAACACCGCGCTGGGCCGGCTGAACGTGCTGACCAACATCGGCGACACGGACGGCGACGGCGACTTTGACCAGATCTACACCTTCGGCGGGCGCGGCATCTCCATCTTCCGCCAGAATGCGGACGGCACGATCGAGAAGGTGCGCGAGACCGGCGGCGAGTTCGAGAGCTTCCTGTCGACCAAATATCCGTCGATCTTCAACATCGACAGCGGCGGCACCACGGCCGACGACCGTTCAGACAACAAGGGGCCGGAGCCGGAGGGCGTTGCTGTCGGCCAGGTCGGCGACCGGCTCTACGCCTTCGTCACGCTGGAGCGGCAGGGCGGCGTGATGGTGTACGACATCAGCGATCCCGCGCGCGCCAGCCTGACGAACTACATTCCGGCCACCGCGCAGGATTCGGCGCCCGAGGTGGTGACGTTCGTCTCGGCGGCGGACAGCCCGACCGGCGTCGCGCTCGTCCTCTCCGCCAACGAGGTCAGCGGCACGATCACCGCCTACGCCGCCACCACGCGCGCCGGCGGCGACGAGTATCGCGCGCTGGTGGACGACGCCTTCTACCTGGCGACCAACCCGGACGTGGCGGCATCGGGCGCCTATCCGGAGAACCACTATGCCACCGTCGGCCGGTTCGAGGGGCGCGATCCCAACGCCTTCTTCGACACCAGCGACTATCTGGCCGCCAATGCGGACGTGGCGCGCGCCGGTGTCGATCCGGTGCTGCATTATCTGGTGTTCGGCGCGAACGAGGGGCGCGACCCCTCCGCCCTGTTCGATGGCGAGCAGTATCTGGCGCGCAACCCGGACGTGGCGGCGGCCGGCGTCGATCCGCTGGTGCATTATCTCACCTACGGCCAGGCGGAGGGCCGGGCGATCTACGCCGCCGTGGGCGCCACGCTGATCGACGATTTCGATCCCGAATATTATCTGCTGACCAACCCGGACGTGGCGGCCGCCGGCGTCGATCCGTTCCAGCATTATCTGGTGTTCGGCGCGGCCGAGGGGCGTGATCCGAACGCCTATTTCGACACCAGCTACTATCTGGCGCAGAATCCGGACGTGGCGGCGGCGGGGGTCAACCCGCTCGAACATTATGAGGTGTTCGGCTGGAAGGAGGGACGCGATCCCTCGGCCGATTTCGACACGTCGGACTATCTGGCCGCCTATGCCGACGTCGCCGCGAGCGGCATGGACCCGCTGGAACATTACCTGCTCTACGGCCGGCTGGAAGGCCGCGATACCTTCGCCGACGATCCGGCGCCGATGGCGATCGACCTGCTGGTCTGAGGCGTTTCCACCGCGCCATATCGCGTCACCCCGGGAGCCGTCCCCGGGGTGACGCCGGCCGACTCATGCCAAGGCAGCTCGCGTCGCGCGCCGCCCACTGCATTTTTCACGGATACGCCGCGCATCGGCGCGCTCTTGCGTCCATCATGACGTTGGTCGGGGAGAGAGGATTCGAACCTCCGGCCCCTGCCTCCCGAAGACGCCGCACCTCGGCGCATACGGCGCTTTCCCGTACTATAGCGTACCCTCCGGGCACCATACGTTCTCATAGGTTGCTATGGCGTTCACCCCCCAAGGTTCAAAGTGAACCTTGGACCCCTGTCCACGCCGCCTACGTCCACTCAGACCTTTGCCGGCGTCGCTGACATGGCGATTGCAGATCGAGAGGGGCGGCCATGTGCGCAGGCTGTATGACGGCTTAGGTCGTGGGGTGTCGCGGGGATTGCCTAACATCCCTAACTTTGGCTGATTTCCGCCACTTTTCGGCTAACCAAGCGCCTAATCTCACCCTAACCAGATTACGGCGCCAGAACCTAATATTCTGATTGAAAATATCTCGTGTTTACGAAGAGATAGGGGAAGGAGGCGCGTCACATTAGCCCGGATATGCATTGCACCCTTACATCAATTGTGGCGTGTTTTCAGAGGGATAAGATGTAAGTTGCCTCGCAGGTTAGGGATGTAAGAGTTTTCCCGAGATGCCTTCCGGTCTGCGCGCAAGCCCGTCCACTTTCGGACTCGCTCAACGGCTAATGTTCCAACTATGTTCTCGTTGCGGCGAGTCGGGAGGGATGGTGTCGAAGCAAATGCGTTATCGCGTCATGTCGTTCGGAAAGCCGCTCGCGCCATGGCGCGCGAGTAAGGCTGAGGCAGAACAAGACGCGGTTGATCGGGGGGTGGGGAGTTTCGATCCGATCAGCCGGCATTTCTACATGACCGTGCCGGCGTGGATCTTGGTCGCGGCAGCATGCCCCGCGACTGAGGCCGGGTTGTCCCGGCGAGTCGAGCGTGGCGGACGCACGCTCGTAGAGGTTCGGGATATGTCGCGGCCGAGCCGTCGAGATACGGCTGAGCCGATCAGGCTGCGTCCAGCTCGTCAGCCCAGGCTTGGAACAGCCGCCGGCGCCGTGGCAGGTGCATGGCCCGGTTGTAGGCGCCTTCCACCTTGCGATTGATTCCTTCCTCGCGCTCGTCACGCCCGCCGCCAACATGGCCCAGCGCTCGATCGATTGCACCGCGCTCTTCCGGAAAGCGCTCGTTTAGGATCGTCGAAAAGGTAGCACGCCAGCCGTGCGGCACATGACGACCGGCGAAACCCGCGCGGGTGTAGAGTGCGCCGATCGCCGCCTCGCCGATCGGCGAGGCCGTATCGCTGCCGGGGAAAATCAGTCCAGCGCCATGGCCGAGTTTGCGCGCCACGCGCAGCAGGTGCACCGCCTGCCTGCTGAGCGGCACGAGATGATCGTTGCCAGCGTCAAGCTTCTTGGCCGCGGCGAGCTTCATCCGCGCCGCCGGTACGCGCCACGTTGGTGCTTCTCCTTCCAGATCCTCGATCTCTTCCCATTGTGCGCCGCGCACCGCCGCCATGCGGACGGCGGTCAGCGCCAGGAACCTCGAGGCGAGCGCCACAGTCGGTGCCGCCTGCAGGCGGCCGACAGCCGCGAGCAGCGCCCGTGCGTCGTCGATATCGACCAGCGCTGGCTGGCGGCGCTGCGGCCTTGGCGGCAGCAACGCGCGAGCGATCAGCGCGGCCGGGTCGCTCTCGACCAGGCCCTCGGCGATCGCGTGCTGGAATACGGCCGAGATGCGCTGGCGTACACGGCGCGCTGTCTCCAGCCGACCGCGTCGTTCAATCACTCTAAGAGCGTTCAACACCACAGGAGGCGTGATCGCGCCCACGGGCATTGCGCCGATCGCCGGGAAGATGTCACGCTCGAGGCTTGCCAGAACATCGCCGGCATGGACGACGGTCCAGCGCGGCAGCATGTGGACCTGCCAGCGTCGGGCAATCGTCTCAAAGTCGCTGGGTTGCGCATTCAAGCGATCGGGAGCGGTACGCGGATCCTCGCCGCGGGCCAGCTGCGTGCGCGCCGCCTCGCATTGTGCGCGAGCCGTGTCGAGCGAGACCTCCGGCCAGGTGCCGAAGGTCATCAACTGCTCGCGTCCCTGCCAGCGAAAGCGCATCCGGAAAGATCGGCGGCCGTTCGGTGCGACGTAGAGATGAAGGCCGCCGGCGTCCGACAGCTTGTAGGCGGCCGCGCGCGGCCGTGCGGCTTTTACCGCAGCGTTCGTGAGCATGTTTCCCTCGTGGGTTGGGGCGGCAGCGCAGGAAGCGCGGCTATGGATCAGGCGGCGCCGCGACCGGTGATCAGTTCACCGACGTGTTGGCTATCGCTCGCGCGAGCGGCTCGGCAGGGATGATTCGCGACCATGGGGATCGCCCGACCGAAAACGCTCCACGACCTGGTGAAGCTCAACGCCCACCTACGCATCACCTGCCAGGTGCGCGGTTGCGGCCGGTCAGCCGTCTACGAAGCTAAGGGGCTGGTCGGCTACTTTCTCGCGCGTGGCTGGAACCTGGCATGGGAGGCGGCGCCATCGCGCTTCCGCTGCGACGCCTGTGGCCAGCGCCAGGCGCGCCTTTCGCTCGAACCGATCAAGGTGCCGATCGTGCCGCCGCCACCGGAGCCGACGGAGCGCGACCACAAGGCCGAGATCCGTCGGCGCCGCGGCTGACGATCAGCCGGAGACGATCAGCTCCGTCACCCGCTTCCCGCCGCCCGAAGCGGCGGTTGCGAGCGTCCAAGTCGTCTCGGCCTCGTCGATCCGAAACCGGCCGAAAACCTCCCGCGCGCCCGGCGTGTCGTTGATCGAGAGGATGAAGCGGCCCGAGATCCCTGCCAGCTGGTCGGCCAGGAGCTCGAAGTCGGCGCGGCCGAACACGTCCTGGCCATAGTCCGTCTCGCATCCCCAATAGGGCGGATCGAGGTAGAACAGCGTCGCCGGCCCGTCGTAGCGCCGGAGCACATCCGCATAGGGCAACTGCTCGATCACCACGCCGGCGAGCCGATCATGGATCTCGGCCAGCATCGGCTCGAGCTTGGTCACGTCGAAGCGGCCCGGTGTGCGTCGATCGACGCCGAAGTGCTGGCCGCGCACCTTCCCACCGAACGCGAGGCGCTGCAGGTAGAGGAAGCGCGCCGCCCGCTGCAGGTCGGTCAGCCGCTCGGCCGGGAGAGCGCGGAGGCGATCGAACTCTGCCCGGCTGGTCAGCCGCCAGCGAAGCATGTCGACGAAGTAGGGATAATGCTCCTGGAGCACGCGGAAGAGCGTCGTCACGTCGCCCGAGATGTCGTTGATCACCTCCGATCGCGGGCGCGCCGTGCGACGGAGGAACACGCCGCCCATGCCGACGAACGGTTCGACATAGGTCTCGTGCGGGACCGTGGCGATGCGCTTGACGAGGCGGCTCGCGAGGTTGCGCTTGCCGCCGAGGTAGGGAGCGGCCGGGCGGGTAGCCGCGACCGAGGTCATTTCCATTTCCATAACGATTGCAGGTCCATGGGAGCCCCGCCCGCTTCGAAACGGGTGCGGGGCGTTTGCGGCATAGCCAGCCGCGCGTGACGGATCACTCTCCGTCGGCTTGCCGTGTTGGCGCACGGCAACCCCCGCTGGTCTCGCGACCAGCGGACGTGTTCAGTTCAGTTCCTTGCAGGCTCAGATTGATGGTTGCTTTTTAGTAACCACTCGTTCGTACGCTCTGTCAGGTAAGGAGCATGGGTCGATGCTGCGAATCTGCTATACAAGCGAAGCCCGATCGCCAGACGATCAGCAGCAGTTCGCCGAGATCGTCAGTATCTCTGCGGCTTTGAACAAGCGTGATGGTGTCACTGGCCTGCTGCTGTGGGATGGGTTGCTTTTCCTCCAAGCCCTGGAGGGTCCAGATGAGGCGGTTTCAGAGTGCTATGCTCGGATCGCCCGCGACGTTCGCCACTTCCAGATACGTGTGATCTTCAACACGGAGATCGATCATCGAGAGTTTGGGCATTGGTCGATGACGCAGCGAACACTCGGGCGTGAAAACACTCGAGAGTTCGAACAAGAGGTGAAGGCACTTGTGAACAACGTCTCGGATTTCGATCTTCGGGCCTTCTTCGTCGGCTTTGCTGCGCTAAGTGATGGTCGGCGGCGCTTAGCAGGCGGTCGCGAAAGCGATCCCCGTCGAGGCCTGCTAATCTAGCTCGTCAACACAACCTGATTACACAGGTGCAGCGACGGAGGACCCCTCCGTCGCTGTCGGGTTGCAGGCGCAAAAATCTGCGGGTTTCTGATGGTGCGTCGGCCTGCGGTACCCCAGCCGATACCCGCATCGATCCGGCCAGCCGTCCGCCGCCAGCCTCCACTTGGCATCCATATAATTATCGAGCGGGACGCGCGCGAACCCGCCGATCTTGGCTGCTCGCTAGCCTCGAGTTGCTTCTTTAGGATCGAACGGATGGAGCCTCGGTTGCGACGATAAGGATCGAGAACAACGTCAGTCCGGTCCCGTCTGTAACTACGAGCCGCATGTCATGATCAAAAAGCGTGTCGCCGGCCTCTTTCAGGAGATCGCCCGCGTATGCAACTGCCACCCTCCGCACAGAGCAGATGTCGGGTAAATCCTGCCCATCGCCATCCCTAATCTCATCGCCTTCGTACGCGTGAAAATAGAAGGGTGGCATCATCTGACCTCGCCGCATTGGGAGAGTCGTAGCGATTTGCCATGCGAGATGTTCCGACGCCTATGATGTCGTTTCGGCCCTGATGTCATTACTTTAGATCGGCCAGCTGTCTACCGCCAGGCGTCGCTTGTCGTCGCATGCCTTCAGGTCAATGCGGCCGTCGCGGATCGTCGCCTCGGTGTCAGCGCTGGTCGACGATCCGTCCGGCTGGCGGTGCGCCGGGGTCGGCATGCAGGGCTCGCGCAGCGCCGGCGGGATCGGGCGGGGTGAAGAGATCCCGGTCGAGCTCGTCGAGCCCATGCACGCGGTCAGCAGCAAGGCAGGGAGTGCGGCCAGCAGGTGTCTGCGCATAGGTGGTCACCGTGTCCTTCGAGCGGAGGATGATGGGCTGCAGCGCGGCGGTGCGCGCGGCATAGGTGCTTGCGGCCGCCTCGCCGCGGCGCGCGTCGGCGGCGGCGCGCTCGGCTGAGGCCCGGCCGATATCGGCGATCGCCGCGCGACCCTCCGCCTTCACGCGATCGAGCGTGCCGCGGGTCAGCAGCAACGCCACGCCGAGCACCGCGATCGCGACATACGGCCACGCCTTGCCCGCGATCCGGAGCGCGGTGCGCACCCAGCCGCCGCCCGGCACGAGCCCGGCGGCGACGTCGACCAGCGCGCCGCCGTTCATGGCCGGTGGTCCTTGTTCCGCGAGCTGGCGCTCGAGCCGAGATAGAAGCCGAACGCCGTCGTCGCGATGTTGATCGCCGACTGCAGGATCGCGGCGCGGTCGGAGGCGTCGGCCGAGTGCGTGATGATCCAGGCGCTCACCGCGAGCCATCCGGCGATCGCGAGCAGCGCGACGACGAAGATCTGGCGCGACGAGATGCCAATCGGCGGCGAGGCGGCGGCGCGCTCAGCCTCCATGCCGGTATCCGCGCTCACAGCCGCGCCGCCTGGACGTGCATCCAGTCATAGTCCCGGGCCCGGCCGAGGCTGACCCAGCCCTCCGCCTCCCAGGCGTCGAGGAAGGCCCTGCACTCCGGTCGGGCGAACGAGGCCGTGCGATGATCGGCGCGCAGTGGATTGCGGCCGGCGTTCCAGTCGATCGCGCAGGCATAGGCGTGCATCGACTTCGTCGTGCCGCCGCGCTTGTCGCGATCGTTGAAGCAGCCGGCGAACGCGTCGAAGCCGAGCCGGTGGATGTCGGCCGGGCTGTACGTGGCGGCGATCCGCTCCATGGCGCGCAGCGCGCTATCGGCGCACTTGCCGTGGATCAGGATCGAGGAGACCTTCTGGTCGCCGAACCAGAGCTGATACGGCGGCCTGATCCGCACGTGCCCGGTGCCGGGCGAGCCGTAGAAGGCAAGCGCGTCCTTCTCGCGCGGGAATACCGTCGACATGGGTCATCCTTTCGAGAGGCAACCGGAACGGCATCCGGTCGAGCTGGTTGGGCTGGCGTCGGAAGAGCGTGGAAACGCGGCCTTCTGGATTGGTCCGGAACGCGACTTCGATCGTCGAAAGGCCACCCTCGCTTAGCGGGGAGGGTGTGCTTCGCGGAACTCGGGGGCACACCCTCATCCCGACTGCGGCCACACAATCAGATGTCGCAGGCTTCCAAGTGCATCGGCGCTGGCCGATCCCACTCGGGCGTGCCGTGACGCGCGCGCAGCTCGGCGGCGAAGGCGGCATCGATCTCGCTGGCGGCTTCGTCGATCGCGCGCATCACGCCGAGCACGCCGGCGTCCAGTGCGTTGATCGGCATGTCAGCCACGTGGGCTCACCGAACGGATCTCGCGGATCGACTCGGCCAGCAGATCGAAGCGGTCGTTGATCGTGTCGGCCAGCTTCTCCTGACCGCGCTCGACGCGCTCGACCGCCCGGTCGAACGAGGTCTGCGCCGCCTCCAGCTTGACGATGCGCTCGATGTCGCCAGTGCGCAGGTGCTCGATGGAGTCGACCCGCGTCACGACGTTGCGCACCTTGTGCGCTACCTCGCGGATGTCGCGGCTCATCTCGCGCGTGAGCAGCTTGTAGAGCAGCGCGGCAACGGTCGTGATGGCGATGATCGCCCCCGCCCAGGCGCCGACATGGCCGATGTCGAGCGAGAGCGGCCGCTCCGCCGGCTGCACGACGGTGACCGCCTGCGCGGCGGTAGGCGCCGGCGGCGCTGCGGCCGCCGGCGTGATGTCGTTCGTCATGGGATGCTCCCCCGGGCCCGGCGCTAAGGCTTTCCGCGCGACGCCGTTATTATCCTCGAGGCGGAGCGAGTTGCGTCCCTGCTCCGCCTCACCTCTACCGGCCGGTCAGCGACCGCACGTAAGCCGACGCGGTCGCGGTCGGGCTCGCACCCTTCGGCGGGTTCACGCGGAAGATGTAATTCTCCGCCCAGGCGGGACCGTCGCCCCAGACGGTGAAGCCCGCGATCGCGTCGGGGTTCGCCGCGACGTCGGCGAGGAAGGCGGCGCCGCGCCCGGCGCACGACTTGGGCACGCCGCGCCAGCTGCCCCACGCCACCTCGGTGACATAGGCCTTCATCCCCCGCTTCCGCGCGCCCTCGGCAAAGCTGGCGATGGAAGTCGCGGGGTTGGGCGTCTTCGTCGAGCAGGCCGCCTTGATGCCTGCATTGCCGGTATCGAAGTAGCGGTGGCCGGAGAGCGCCACGTTCGGGCCGAAGCCGCCGACGCGGTCGAGCGCGCAGCCGGCGGTCGGGCAGGTGCGCCTGGGGTCGGCCTCGATCGCGGCGACGCGGGGATCGTGGAAGCGGAAGGTGGCGGAGTAGTTCGGCCACTCAACCAGGATCTCGGTGCGCGGCGCGAAGGCGCGGATGCCGGCGACGATCGCCTTCGTGTCGCGCGCCCACTGGGCATAAGGCGCGCGCGGGTCGGCGAAGCCCTTCGGCTCGTTCATTAGGTCGAGCTTCACGTCGGCGCCCGCCGGCAGCGCGGCCAGCACGCGCTTCCAGAAGGCAACCTGCTCCTCCACCGGCGGCCAGCGGAACTCGTGCCGGTCGAGGATGACGGGCACGCCGGCCGCGTTCGCTGCCGCCACGGCGGCGCGGATCTTCGCCCACGCCTTCGCGTCGTCGAGCTGGGCGGACTTGAACGGCAGCCGGATCAGGCGGAAGCCCTGCCCGATCGAGAAGCGCACGTCGTCGGGCGTGGGGCAGAGCGCGCCGTTCAAGACGCCCTTGAACTCGCAGCCCGACAGGTTGACGCCGGCGAGCGGCGCGGCCGCCGTTGGCGAGGGAAGAAGGGCCAGCGCCAAGGCTGCCAGGAGGATGCGGATCATAGTGCTGTCGCCTTGAGGTTGTCGATCTGGATGCCCGCCGCATCCGTAGCGTTGTTCGGGTAGTGGATGCCGACGCCGCCGGCCGCCTGGTAGTTCGTGTCGCTCGCGGTGCCGATCAGGGTGCCGTCTACGTAGGCGCTGATCGTCGTGCCCACGGCCCTGACCTCGAGGTGGTAGGTCTGGCCGCCAGCAGGCGTCGCGGCGAGCGTGTTGATGTTGGCGCCGGTGCCGGTCCAGCGCATGAGCCGCCACTGGCTGTTGGCGCCGTTCCAGTAGACGCCGTATCCCTGCAGCGCCGTGCTGGACAGGCGGAGCATGATGCCGGCGTAGCTCGTCGACGGCGTGCCGCCGACGAAGGTGAAGTCAGCCTCCACCTTGTAGTCTGCCTTCGGCGGCACGGTGGCGTTGATGATGCGGGGCGAGGAGCCGGCCGAGGCGCAGGAGAACCGGCCGCTCTTGATCGACGGCGTGCTGGTCGAACCGTTGTGCTTCGACCACTTGCCGCCGATGATCGGCGAGTAGTCCGCGTCCGTGTCCGCGTCCGGGCCATCGTAGGTGACGTCGGTGCCGTCCGCCGCAGAGAACTTGTCGTAGAGGAACGCGGTGGTCGCGGCTTCGACCGTCACCGGCGTCGGGTAGGGCGAGCCGCCGTACCCCGCCAGCGTCTCGACGAAGGCGTTGGCGATCGTGCCCGAGCCGGTCGGCGTGCCGCTGTACGTGCGGTTCGGGCTGTCCACGGTGATGCCGGGGATGTTCGACGTGATGGTCGAGCCGGCCTTCGCCCCCGTCAGCGTGCCGGAGACGGCGACGCCCTGGATGAAGTCGGTCGACGGGGTCAGGGCCACCAGCACGTTGCTCTCGTCCTTCGTGCGGACGACGATGCGCTGGATGCGCTCCTGCGCGGCCGAGCCGACGCCCTTGAAGCCGACGAACGCGTAGAACCGCTGTGTCAGATCCAGCCCGGCGAGCCCGGCGTTGTCCATGCGGACTTCCGTTCGGCCGAGGCCGAGGCCAAGCAGGCGGCCGGCCTGCGGAAACCAGCGGATGCCGATGTCCTTGCCCTGGGTCGCCGCCGTCGAGGAGCCGTAGCCGATGCCCTCGTAGTAGGCCCAGGCGCCGCCCACGACGGGCGCTGCACCGCCGACGATGCCGGACAGGCGCGCGTCCGTGCCGGTCCCCTCGCCGTTGCTGACGAACAGGGCGTTCAAAAGGCCGGAGCGGATCGCCTTCTCATGTGCGAAGCCGATATAGGGATACCGCTCGGCGCTCGCGGCAAGGCTGCGCCAGCCTTCGAGGAACAGGTCGACGTAGGGTGTCTGGTTGGGCATGAAGCCCGCATCCTCGAACAGGTAATATTCCTGTCCGTTGTTCAGCGCGATCGTCATGCCGTTCGCGTCGAAGGTCGGCGCGGCAGGAGCCCCGCCCGTCACCGCCGTGAAGCCGGCAGGCACCGCGCTCGCGCCCCGCACGTTCCGGGCGATTTCCGCGTAGCCAGCCGGGATGACCGGATTGAGTGGATCGAACCACGTGTTGGCCGGGTTCCGCTTCGGCGAAGTCGCGATGAGCAGCTTGTTTGTGCCGGACCCCTGTCCCTCGTAGGCGACGACACGCCGATCGCCGAAGTTGACGATGCTGGCGGCATGCGCGCTGGTGCCGTCGTCTCCGCCGGTCACGCTGCTCTTGGTGACGACCTGGATCGGTCGGCCAAGCATCTCGCGGCCGGTGGCGTCCATCAGCACTTCGTAGACCGAGCGGTTGGCCGACCCCTGCCCGGCGGTGGCGGGGCCGCCGGTCATGAGGCCCGCGTAGCCCTGCCGCGTGGCGCGGAAGCTGGACAGCTCCAACCAACGCGTCACGAGGCGGCTGTCGTTGGTATCGCTGTTCGGATAGTTCGGCGCGGCGCGGCCGCCCCAAGGGCTGATCGTCGACAGGAACGTCCACGGCGAGCTGCCGCCCAGGGCGGGCGCGGCGCCTGGGTTGTCCGAGCCCCACTGGGTCTCGGGGCTCGCGCCCTGGCCGCCCATGGAGCAGTAGCCGACGTACTTCCAGGGCGCGCTCGTGGCCGGGTTGATGAGGCCCGGGAACGGGTTCGGCCCCCAGTTAAAGTAGCCCGTGTGACCGTCGCCCAGCTGCTTGTCGGCCGGCGGCAAGGTCACGGCGATGTTGTTGCCCGTCCAGTTGAGGAGGTCCGGCGACGTCGCCATGATCGTCGCCTGGTTGCCGTAGGTGGTGCCGTCCAGCCGCGTCGCGCGCGCGGCAGTGACCTGGTAGGTGCCCACCCACAGGTTCGCCTCGGGCACCCAGTTGACCCAGATCGTCTCGGCCTGCACCGGCGTATTCGCAGCATACGGGCCGATGTAGATGGGCTCGGCCGCCGGCCGGCTGGGCACGTCGTTCCACCAGCCGGCGGCGACGGCGTCCGCATAGGTCTTCCAGTTCGCCGCAACGCCCGGATCGGCGACGCAGGTCATCAGGTAGACGCCGCCGGTGCCGGAGCCTGGCTTGCTGGAATCGTACAGGTCGTGGTCGGTCGTGTAGAAGACGATGTGGCGGTCGGGGTAGGCGGCGCTCGGCGCGTAGACGATCTTCGGCCAGTACGGCCCAAGCCCGGTCGCACCTCGCGCGGCCATGGCCGGGTTCATGCCGACGATCGCGCCCTGCTTGGTGAAGACGTACGTCGAGCGCAGGGAGACATTCGCCGGGGAGATGATCGATTCCTCCGGCTGCTGCGGGGTGGCAACGGACGAGACATCGTCGTTGACGATCGTGCCGGTGGCGCTGGCGTTCAGCAGCGTGTAGCCCGCCGGCGCCGAAATGGTGAGGCCGAAGCTCTCGTCGCTCTCGACGTCGGTATCGCCGTTGACGCTGATCACGATGTCGGCCGAGGTCTGCCCGGCCGCGATCGTCACCGAGGTGAGGCTCGGCAGCGTGCCGCCGGTGTAATCAGCCGCGTTAGTCGAACCGGTTGAGAAGGCGACGGGCACGACCAGGCCGCCGGCCGGCGCCGCCTGCGAGGCGGTGACCGTGAAGGTGAACAGCTTCGGCCCGCTATTCCCCTCGGCCTGGCTGACCGAGAGCGAGAGCGTAACGGTGGGCGCGGGCGGCGGCACGACGATGCCGGTCGAGAGTGAGGTGTCGATCACCGGGAACACCGCGGCGCCGGTCGCGACCAGCGCGTCGGCCGCTGCGTCTGCCAGCCGGATGCGGATCGATGGCAGCCGCGGGTTGATGGGGTCGAAGACGATAACCGTCTTGGCCATGATGGTTCTCCCGTATTGAAGGCGCTGGCGCCCGGATGGTCATCGCGCTCGGATGGCGCGTCAGGCGGTGGCCCAGCTGATGGCGGCATGGGCGGCGCGCTTGGCTGCAGCGGTGGTCGCGGCCTTGATGGCGTCGACGCCGGCCTGCTCGATCCCCTCTAGGCGCGCCGCCTCGTTCTGGCTCGCGTCGGCGCCGGCGACGAAGCGGGCGATCGCCTTGTCGACCGAGTCGCCGTGGGCTTTCGCGTCGGCGATCGCGTAGCGAAACTTGCGCGCACGCACAGTCGTGTTCAGCAGGTTGAAGGCGGCGAGCAGGGCGGAAGTCGCGGCACCGACGCCGCCGAGCCCGTACCAGTTCTCGACCTCGACCGCCTTGGCGGCATATTTCGTCTTCTTCGCCCCGCCCGTGGACATGACCAGCATCGAGCGGCGCTCGCCTTCCGCCTTCACCTGGCCGACCAGCACCGCTTCGACCTTCGCCGGATCCTCGACATATTGCCGAGCCGCGACGCTCCAGCTGTAGGTCGATGCGTCGTACCCGACCGGGATCGGCTTCTGTCCCTTGCCGGTCATGTCGATGCCGGATGTCGCGACGACGTGCTCGAGCACCGCGCCGGTTGCGCTGTTGAAGATCGCGATCATCAGGGCGCCCACGAGCAGAAGAGGGTGACGGTGACGCTCTTGTCCGCGCCGGCATGTTTGCGGACCTGCAGCTGGAACTCGTAGACCTTCAGCTCGGCGGGGCCGCTCGCGCTGCGCGTCGTGCTGACCTGTCCGTCATCGCCCGGCTCGCCGGCCGTTCCGGCGCTCGACGGCTCGCCGATCTGCTCGACGCCCAGGTCGATCCAGGTCGACGTTCCCTTCTCGCGATACTGGACCTTGGCGGCCATGTTCGTCGCCGTGCCCGCGCTCCATGCGACGAGCACCGACGCCGAGATCGTGCCGTTGGGCCCGACAATGATCTCGGCCGGGCCGAAGTTGCTCGAGCCGTAGGTGGTCGCCGAGACGGTCGCTGGGCCGCCCGTGTAGCGCTTGGCCTGGTTCGGCGTGGCGTCGCGCACCTTGGACAGGGTGAAGCGCTGCGTGGCGGCGCCACCGCCATATTCGGCCGTCACGTCGACATAGGCGGTCTCGTCGGTGATCCCGGTGACGGTGACGACGCCGCTGCCGCTGAGGGTCGCGTAGCAGCCGGTCGCCGACATGTGGAAGACGCTGCTGTTCGTGACGTTGAGCGTGCCGGAGATCACCGCGACGGTGGCGCTGCGCGGGAACTGGTTGTCGCGCGGGATGCCCGCGGCATCGCACCCGATCGTCGTGGTGGGCGGCGCGATCGCGACGCTGAGCGCGTTCGCACCGGGAGCCCCTGTCGCGCCGTCCGCGCCGCGCAGGCGGGTCCAGGTATAGTCGGCCGGATCGCTGCTCTCGCTCGACGTCGGCTTGTTCGGGGCGAGGCCGATGTAGAGCCGCCCGTCCGCGTTGCCGGTGGTGAAGTTCGCCGAGCCGTCGGCCGCGTCGGCATAGGCGAACCAGGTGAACGTCGGCGAGCCGTCTGCGCCGGGCGTGCCGGGCACGCCATCAGTGCCGCGGATCAGCGACCAGGTGTAGGCGGCCGGGTCCGTTCCTTCGATCGGCGTGGTCTTGTTGTTGGCGATGCCGATGTAGAAGCGGCCGCCGTTACTACCTGTTACGAAGTCGACCGTGCCGTCAGCAGAGTTCGCATAGGCTATCCAATTCCAGTGCGTGACACCATCGGCACCGGGCGGGCCGGGCAGCCCGGCCGCGCCGTCGACGCCATCGACGCCGTCGCCACCGGCCGCGCCCATCGCCGACCAGCTGATCCGGTCGATCCGCGCGCCCGGGTAGGCGAAGCTGCTGTCGAGATAGAAGGCGCGGCCGGCGGCGACCGGCACGACCCGCACCGGGATGCCGTCGGTCAGGTAGGTCACCCGGCGGCCGTCGTAGATGATCTGGAAGACGGTGGTGGTGGCGTAGACGGTG
Source organism: Sphingomonas profundi (assembly GCF_009739515.1). Taxonomy (NCBI): domain Bacteria; kingdom Pseudomonadati; phylum Pseudomonadota; class Alphaproteobacteria; order Sphingomonadales; family Rhizorhabdaceae; genus Alterirhizorhabdus; species Alterirhizorhabdus profundi. The sequence goes on along the minus strand of NZ_CP046535.1, from coordinate 2,903,594 downwards.
CCGGTCGCGCCGATCACGTACGCGCCATCCTCCCAGATCTCCCAATGACCGTCGTCGGCCAGGAAGAAGGCATGGTCGATCGAGACATAGTCGGCGTTCGTCGCCGGATCGGTGTTGATGCCCATCATGACCTGAGCGTTCGTCTGGCCGGCGCGGAAGCTCAGCTGGCATCCGCCGGTCCACGTCACGTCCGAGTAGACGTCGCTGTCCCAGGCGGCGGCCCCGCCATTCTTCAGCGCATAGTCGGGCCCGACGACGCAGTTGCCCCGCGCGACCAGGCCGAACAGCGCCGGCCCGCGATAGGGCGCCCACGCATAGTCGGCCGGATTGCTGCTCTCGCCCGGCGTCGTCCGGTTGATCGCGGTGCCCTGGAAGCCGCGCGCGCCGGGCGCGCCGAGCGTGAAATTGACCGAGCCGTCCGGCGTGTCGGCATAGGCGACCCAGGTGTAGAGCGTCGCGCCGTCCACACCGTTCGCGCCCGGCGCACCGGCGGTGCCGTCGGCGCCGTCCGCGCCGTCGACCCCGGCGCGCGCGAGGACGCGCCACCAGGCGTTGCTCTCGGTCGGCAGTGTCGGCGGCGCGTTGCCGGCGGTCGCCACGGGATTGATGTAGACCCAGGACGAGCCCTGGTACTGGACGATGTTGCCCTCGCGGTACGTCCGCCCGGGATCGTAGGCGCCGAGATCGATCAGCGCGCCGTAGAAGGCGACGTCGCCGAGCTGGTGAACCGTCTCGGTCCGCTCGGCGCCGATCGCCAGCCGCCACCAGGGTGCGGCGCCCGGCACCTGCGTGACCGAGGCGACCGGCGGCAGCGCCGATCCGTCGGCCGCGAGCGTCAGCGCCGGAGCGCCGAGCCCGACCGGCGCGACGAACAGCTTGCCGAGCCAGGAGACGCCGGCGACCGCGTTGACGCTCGCCGCGACCCGCTGGATCGTGTCGCGCGCCGTCGTCTGCGCCGTGAGGTTCAGCGAGAGATTGTACGGCCGGGCCGCGTCGAGCGCCGCGAGCGAGGCGGCGTCGATCCGGCCGGCGCCGCCGGACAGCGTCGCCAGGCGGGCGACGATCCTGCCCGGCCGCCGGATCCAGCCGTCGGCGCCGCCGGCGTCGCCCTGGACGAGGAAGCTCACCTTCCCCGTCGGCGGCGCGCCGAAGCGCGCGAGACCGGCCGCTTTCGCGGTCGCCCACCGGCCGGCCGGGATCGCGGCCGCGACGAGCGCGGCGTGGCCCGGATAGTCGCCGGCCGACGCGCCGTAGCGCGCCAGCCGCTCCAGCGCCGCCGGCACGTCGTTGATCGGGCCGTTCGACAGCTGGAAGACGCTGCTGGCGACGTCGACGAGCGTGCCCGTGACGTAGCGAGGCGCGCCGATCGCCAGCGGCTTCACCTGCCCCTTCAGCGACGCCGGCCCTTCCGCCCCGGTCGTGCCCGCATAGGTGGCGAGCAGCGGCGCATCGAGCCAGCGATCGTCGACCGCGAAGGCGATGTCGGCGCGGCCGTCGGCGATCTGCGGCTGCGCCGTCACCCGCCCGTCGAAGCGCAGGGTCCAGCTGCTCCAGGCGGCGCCGACCTCACCTGTCCACAGGCGGAAGCGCGCGTCGGCGAGCATGTAGCGCGGCAGCGCCGGCCACGGCTCGATGCCGATCGTCAGCGAGGATGAGGGCGCCGTGATGCCGCCGCCGAAGCTGCCGTCGAACAGGTCGTAGCGCAGGGTGGGCAGCTTCGCGATCACGGGCCACCAGTCCTGCCCGTCCAGATGGCAGACGCGCATGTCGTCGTGGCTCGCCGCGCGCAGCGTGACGGGCGCGCCCGCGACGGGATCATGGCCGTCGATGCGGACGATCACGCCCAGCATCAGATCAGGCTCACGAGGTTGGCCTGCCACTGCCAGCCGGCCGCGTTCCGCTGGATCGCGCCCAGGTCGCCGATCAGCGGGCCGAAGAAGGTGCGGCGCGTGCGCATCGGGTGCGGCGCGGGATCGGTGATCAGCGCGACCGGCTCGGTGACGTTGAACCGCTCGAGCAGCGGCAGCACCTTCGCCTCGATCTCGTCGCGGCTCGTGCTGGCGAAGGTCAGGCCCGTCGTGCGCAGCGTCGGCGCCCGCCGGCGCAGCAGCACGCCGCGGGCGGAGAAGTCGGTCGCGCCGAACGGACGCACGCCGACGGCGCGGCCGAAGCTGAAGTTCCGCTCGAGCACGATGCGCTCGCCGAGCACGATCCGCCGCGCCCGGATCGATACGCGCGCCGGCGTGATCCAGGCGATCCGCCAGTAGCGCGCCGGCAGCGGCGGCGTGCCGTCGTCCGGCGCGCTCCATAGGAACATGCCGTCGCCGTTCACCAGCGCCTCGGCGCTCGCGTAGGGCAGCAGGTTCGGGCTGCGCCAGTAGTTGGTCGTGAAGGCCGCCCCCTGCGCCTCCGTCGCGGCGAAGACATAGCATTGCGTGCCGGCGATCAGGCCCGCGAGGCCGAGCAGCAGCATCGTGTCGACGGTGCGGTCCGAGCCGAGATCGACGTCAACGGACATGAAGTAGCCGCCGTCGGTCGGCCCGCCCAGATCGCCGCCGACCTCCCAGACCATGCCGCGATAGTCGTTCGCCAGGTATGCGGCGGCGCCGACCGACGTCGGCGCGGTCACCGCTGCCATCGGCAGCGGCGGGATGATCCACGCATTTGCCATGGCTCTACCCGAACAGCTCGAGGGAGGTCGTACCGGCGTCGAGATCGACCTCGACCCCGGTGACGATGAAGGTGCCGCCCGCCGCCTGCTCGCTGTCCGCCAGCGTCACGGTCGGCGTGCCAAGCGAGGGATCGAGCCAGAGCACGTCCTGCACCACGACGACGAAGCGCCGTCGCTCGACGCCGAGCAGGCTCGCCCGCGCGTCGATCACCGCCTGGGCATCGCCGATCGCGTCGAAGAAGCCCTCGGCGGGCGCCGCGATCGCGTCACGCGCCGAGGGGTAGCGTGAGCGGATCGCGGTGTTCGACCAGGTGGCGACCACCTGGTCGCGCAGGCCGGCGGCGTCGAGGGCGGGATCGAACGGCATCAGACATAGCCTCGCGCAGCGCCGAGGCCGCTCAGCGCCGTGCCGCCGCGGGCGACGATCGCCTCCAGCGCGGTGCGGATCGCCGGCAGGTCGCCCAGCTGGCCGCTCATCTGGTCGAGCAGGTCGGTCGCCGTCGACGTCGCGGTCGCCGTCTTCTCGGCCGCCGCCGCGGTCGCTTTCGCGAACGGATCGACCGCGGCGGCGCCGGTAATCGGCGTGGCATTGCCGATCGTGGCGATCGCCTTGCCGGTCGCCGCCTGCACCGTGTTCAGCGCGTCGAAATAGGCCTGGGTCGAGCCGTAGAGCTCGCGCTCGACGTCGAGGAAGGACTGTGCGGCGGCGAGATACTTCTGCTGGTCGATCGAGACGCCGGCGTTGATGTCGGCGAGATACGGATCGAGCGCGGCGCGCGCCGCCGTCTCCTGGTCGCGCAGCGAATACGGCGAATCGCTGCCCGTCTTCATGCCGTCGAGGAACGCCTTGAGGCTCTCGGCCGCGTCGCCGGCGCTCTTGCGCGCATCCTCGAGCTCGAGCCGGTAGAGCTTCTCCGCGTCGGCGCGGTGCTCGGCCGAGGCGCCGCTCTCGTCGAGGATCTTGACCATGCCGGCGAACTTCTCCGTCACCGTGTCCACAGCCGCGCCGACCGGATCGAGCCGGGCCTTCAGCAGCTTGGGGATGCTCTCCAGCGTCACTGCCTTCTGCAACTGCGCGTCGAGGTCGCCGCCGTTCGTCAGCAGCCGCTTGCTGGCCTCGCTGACGCCCTGCAGCAGCCCGTCCTTCAGCAGGTCGCTGACGGCATATTTGATCGCGGCTTCCTGATCGTCGTCGAAGTCGATTGCGCCCTTGGCCTTCTTCGTGATGCCACGGCCGGAGGGATCGTAGCGGAAGTCGCCGTGGCGCACGCCGATCGAGCCGGAGGCCGGGCCGGTGAGGGTTCCGCCCAGCTGATCCGCGATGTTCTGCAGGATCGACGAGACGTTGTCGCCGGCGCTGCTGGCGGCGGCCTTGAACTTGGCCGAATTGCCGGTAACGCCGGTCACGCCGAACCCGTCGGCGGTGGTGCCGAAGGTCGCCGCCGCCTTCTTCGTCTTCGTGAACAGGCCGGTGAGGATCCCCAGCGGCCCGCCCTTGAAGCCGAAAACGTCACCCACGATCTGGTTCACGGCGATCGCCGCGCCGAACGCGCCTGCGGCCTGCCCGATCGACGACGCGGTGCCGGACGAGATGCCGATCTTGCCGAGGATGCCGCCGCCGCTGGTCGCCCCCGGCACCGCGCCGGCTTCCGAGATGACGGTCCCGGTGGTGGGGATCGTGGTGCCACCCTTCGTGACGCCGCCGCCGCTGTTGAGCAGGCCAAGGATGCTGCCCAGCGGGGAGCCCGTGCCTTGCGCCGACGACAGGATCGATCCGAAGTCCGTGCTCTTGCCCGACAGCAGCGCCAGCGTGTAGCGCGCCGCAATCTCGCTGATCACCGCCAGGCCCTGGCGCTTGAAGCTCTTCCAGATAGAGCCCGAACCGCCTTCGAACGCGTCAGCGTAGAAGTCCGCGAGGCTGCGGACATTGTCTTCCTGGCGGCGCCAGCTCTCTTCCATCGCCTCTTGCTGAGCGTCGAACGACTTCTTCCATTCCGCGTCGTTGGCCGCGATCTTCTTGCTGAAATCGAACGGATCAACGCCAACAGAGTCGTAGAACCTGCGGGCGGCTTCGCCGGCGGCGTCCGACTGGATCGCGATGTCCTTCAGGATCGGCGGCACGAAGTTGAGAGAAGAACTCGCTTCCTTGGCGGCCGCCTGCACCTTGCGGAGGTTGGTCTCCGTCCTGGCGGTCTCGGCTGGCTTGATCACGGCGCCGGCGCCGTCGTCGACACCGGCGGCAGCCCTGTTCGCGTTAAAATCTTTGGCGATCCGGCGGAGTTCGGCGAGCTCCCTCTTGTACGTATTCACTGCCTGCGGCAGCGCCGTATTCTTGAAGACACCGTCTCCTGCTGCGATTCGATCTTTCTCCTGGAGCGCCGCGACCGTACGCGCCCGCTGCGCGTCATAAGCGCTTTTCGTTGCCGTGCGCCGCTCGATATCGCGGATCTCCGCCTCGTACGATGACGGGTTGCCGATTGGCGAGAAGTTGGCCAGCGCTCGTCCAAGCTTCGCCAGTCGCAGCTCGACGCTCTCGAAGGCGCTGATCCCGTTGGCTGCGAAGATCACGAACTGATTGCGTGATCGCGACACGAACGCGTCGATTGTCTCGTTGGCATCCGCCAGCTTGTCGATCATCTCGGAGGTGATCACCGATCCGGTGTCGCGAAAGGCCTGCTCGGCGTCGTGCAGCGCGGCTCCGCCGTCCTTTAGCGCCGCCGCAAGATCGACGCCGATCTTCTTCCCGAATATGTCGACCAGGTCGCTCGCATACTGCGCCTCCGAACCGGCCCCCTTTGACGCCGCGGCGAGAGCATCCAGCAGCTGCGCGGGATCGCTGATCTTTCCTGCGAGGATATCTGCAGTAATACCGAGACGGTCGAGTGCCTTGGTCGCCCCATTCTCGGTCCCCGACTGAACGGCTCCTAGCGTGTCGTTCAATCCCTTCAGAACCTTGTCGGTTTTTTCAGTCGGGATCTCGAGGGAGCGCAGACCCTCCTTCAGCGTCTGGTAGCGCTCGACGGCGACTCCGGCCTGATCGGCGGCGGTGCCGAGATCATCGGCATAGTCGAGAACCGCCTTGCCGGCTTCGGCGATCCCGGCAATTCCAATCCCGGCGGCAAAGCCCGCCAGCGTGTTGCCGATGCCGCCAAGCGCGGTGTTCACACGTGACGCGGCCGATCGCGCCTCGGTCTCGATCCGGTCCATCCGCTGGCCGAACTCTGCGGAAAACTGCTCGCCGGCGAGCTTCAGCCGGGCGACGATGTCGACGTTCGGCATGATCCCTCCTAGCTGATCGCGCCTGCGCGCCTGGCGAAATCCTCGGCGACCCTGCCGGCGAACGGCGCCAGCGTGCCCTCGACCGAGAAGCGCGAGCGCAGGCTGACGTAGGGCACCAGGACGAAGATCACGGCCGACGCGAACCGGCCACGGTTGATCGCCGACGCGCTGGCGGCGCGGATCCGGCCGGACTTGAGCACGCGCGCGCCTGTCGCGATCAGCAGCGTCGGCTTGCCCGGGCGCTGCACCGGGATCAGCTTGATCCCCGTTGCCGCTTCCCACTCCTCCGGCGTCGGCCGCGTCTTGCGCACGCCGAGCGCCGCCGCCTTGGTCGGCACCGCAATCGTCCCGCCCCCGCGCGCGCCGATGCGCCCGCCCTCCACCTGGCCGCGAATCGCGCCCTTGGTGCGGTCGCCGCCCTTGGGGTAGAGCAGCGTCGCCGGCCCGGCCGCGAGGCCCTTCTGCGGATAGACCTTGCTGTTCCAGGCCTTGGCCAGCCGCCCGAGGCCGCCGGCCGCCGTCGCCGCTTCCAGCGCCCGTTCGGCCTGCTTGCCGACGTCGGTGACCGCCGCCCGCTCCGCCTCCAGGATCGCCTTCTCGAGCCGCGAGCGATCCGCGCCGAGCTTGGCGAAGTCGATCGTGAGCGCATCGAAGGGGTTCGGCATCAGGCCTCCTTCGGGTTCACCCAGGCCTCGAGCAGCATGAAGGCGTCCATCAGCGCCGCCGGCTGGTCGGCCGGGCCGCCAGCGCAGGGGAGCGCCCGGCCGCCCATTGGCCCGCCGTGGGCACGGCAGCTGAGCCAGAGATCCACGACCGAAAAGATGCCGCGCGGGATCGCCAGGAGCGGGTTCTGCTCCCAGATGCACCCGGCGATGTCCCAGCCCCCGCTTTCCTCGGCGCTATACTCGAAGTCGGCGGGGTGCTGCCGGCAGACGAGCGCGCCTCTCAGTTTCCCAGATGCTGGCCCGCGTAGGCGAGATTGTAGGCGGTGCGGCCGGCGACGCGCAGCTCCAGCGGATCGATCGCCGCCATCGCCTCCGGCTTCACGCCGGACCAGTCGCGGGCAAACGGCACGTCCAGGTTCTCCACCCCGACGCACCACTTCTGGAACGCGACGATCGGCGCCAGCGCCTCGCGGCGCTGCTGCTGGGCGATGAGGCTGCGGTAGGCCGGATAATGCTCGATCAGCACCGCCTCGGCCGCCTCGAGCAGCGCGATCTCGTCATCGGCCAGGCTCTCGCCGTCCTTCAGCGCCGCCTGCTGGGCGGACAGCTCCTTCAGCCGCGCCGCGTCGTCCGGTGCCGTCTCGCCGATCAACGAGTCGATGCCGGCGGCGAACGCCGCACGAAGCTGGAAGCCGTAGACGATGCCGGCGCGATGCTCGCCGGAGAGCTCGCCCTCCAGGATCTCGCGCTCGGTGACGGAAGGCGCGCGCAGCAGGTAGACCGGCTTCGGCTCCTCCTGCTCGCGCCAGGGCGGGGTCCAGCGGATCGGCTGGCTCGTCGACATCGCGATCATGCGGGTTCCCTCAGTCGAACATCAGGATGCTGTCGCCGTCGCGCCCGTAGGCGTCGACGGAGAGGCTGCGCGCCTGCGCGGTGATCTGCTCGGACTGCAGCTTGCCGCGCTCGCCATCCTCGGCCACCGTCTTCTGCACCCGCGGCAGGGTCAGCGCCCAGCGATTGCCGGCGCTGATGCCGCACGAGAGCGAGGCGTTCATCAGCGTGCCGCCCTGGATGTCCGCGATCGAGTTGCGGTACGCAATCAGCGTCGCCAGCGGGTCCATCTTCAGCAGCGGGATGCGGTCGGTGATGACGCTCGCGCCGAAACCGTTGTTCGTGTTCGGATCGTCCGGCGTCTCGAGCGTGCCGCCATTCTCCAGCGACCACTGGCTGATCGGCATCGGCAGGCGGTTGAGCAGCACGACGGCGTCGAGGGCGGTCGACTGAGCCAGGATAGGCGCCGAGTGGCTCGGCAGCACGAGGCCGGAGGGCACCGCCGCGTCGGCATCGCCCACGTAGATGCCGGTGAACGAGAAGTCGGCGAAGCCCGCGCGTGCCGTGTTGCCGCTATAGTCCACAGTGCCGCGGCAGGCGACGAACTTGCGCAGCTTGCCGTCGCGATAGACGTAGATCGTCGCGGACGGCTGATCGGTCAGCCGGGCGGTGAGATCCAAGGGGCTGGTGCCCGAATAGGTCCAGTTGTCGTTGATCGCGACGCTGGTGGAGGCATCCAGCGGCGTCAGGAACGTCTTGGTCAGCAGCGCGACGCGGCCGGCGCTGTACGAGCTCACCAGGGCGGTGCTGCCCGCCCCCGCGCCGGCCGTGATGATCAGCCGCATGCCGCGATAGGCCTCGGCCGTCGCCGCATGGGCCGCGTTCAGCGTCGCCGACGTAGCGGAGCCCGCGCTGCAGAGCGACGTCACCTTGGCGGCGGTGAACTGGCCGCGCTTGCCGCAGGCCTGCAGCGCCTGGTGCAGCGGCGGCTTCACGGTGGGGCTGTAGGTCACGCCGGCACCGGCGCCCTTGATCTGCGAGCGGAAACGGATCGTCGCCGGCTGGCCGATCACCAGCGGCGCGCCGCCGACGAGCGAGCCGGTCGCCTCGCTCGACGCCTCGGCGGTGAACGGCGCGCTCGTCTGCACCGAGTTCGCCTCGACGTTCACCGCATCGGTGACGCCAGGCAGAGCGTCGACGCTCTCGGTGGCCTCGAGCTTGAGCAGCACCGCAACATTGCTGGTGCGGATAATCGGGTCGGACATGTCGATCTCCTCAGATCAGGCGAAGCGCGACGGATCGCCGCGAGGGGTCGCGAACTGGATCGCGAAATCGGTGGCGAAGGCGATGCGACCGGTGGAGGCGAGCTCGGCGACGTCGACGCGGGTGTCGCCCTCGTCGATCAGGCTGACGCCGCCGGCGAGCTCGTCCAGCGGCGGCTCCGTCACCAGCGCCGCGACGACGCCAACGTAGAGCTCGCCGATCGCTTCGCGCGCGCCGTCGCCCTCGACGAAGCCGTCGACCGTCACCTGCAGCTCGTAAGTGGTGCTGCCGGCCTCGCCGTCGACGTTGCGCTGGCCGTGATCGTGCACGCCGAGCGCGGGGAACGCGTCGGGGTCGCCCGACGGCATCAGCTCGACGCGATCGGCGCTCATGCCAGACACGCCGGCCAGGCGCGCGACGATCGCGGCGAGGATCTGCGAGCGGGCGGCGGTCACCGCTTCACCACGACGACGTAGCGGCCGATGTCGTCACGGTCGGTTACGTCGTCCACCTTCCAGGTGACGCCGGCCCGGACGATCATGTTGCCCTTGCGCGGTCGCTCCGGCAGGTCGGCCTGGTCGAGCTCGAAGCTCACCTGCCGCAGCGTGCTGCCGCCGCCGACGAACGGCTGCGCCGCCTCGTCGGCGTAGATCGCCCGGATCGGCGCGGCGTCGAGGCCGGCGCCGGTATAGACGACGGCCTCGCGGAACACCGCGTCGATCGCGGCCAGGCCGGCGGCGAACGGGTCGGCCATCAGGCCTCGTCCACCTCGACCGCGCGCAGATCCTCGACGAGCACGGTGGCTTCCTCGATCGAGATATCGGCCTCGGGCGCATCGCCGACGGCGAGGATCGCGCCGGCGTCGACATAGAGGCCGTTCTTGTCGAGCGCCGGGCCGTGCAGTTGGACGTTCGGCATGATGCCCTCCTCGGATGCGGCCGGCGACAGCAGCTGCGCCGCGATCGCCGGCCGTTGTTGGTGTATCAGGCGGCGACGCCGTTCAGGCGGACAGCGCAGGTGGCGTCGCCCGCGGCCGCGTCGCCCAGGGCGGCGCCGATGAACAGGTTGGTCGACGCCGTCTTGGTGACGAGCTTCGCCGCATTGTCCCAGTAGAGCTTGGTGCCGGCGGTGAAGTCGGTGCCGGCGGCGGTGCTCTTCGGCAGCGTCCAGACGCCGACGACGTCGCCCTCGACCGGGGCGCCCTGGGCGGCATCGCACTGGGCGACGGCGAACAGCGAACCGACCTGGAAGCCGCCGCCGGAAGCGACGGCATTGGGGGCGGTGAAGGTGCAGGTGTCGCCCTTGTGGCGATAGTTCTTGGCCATGGTCTGTCTCCAGAAGCGACGACGCGCAGGCGGCTTACCGCCGGCGCGTCGTCAGATTGCGGTGGGTGGCGAAGCGCCGGCGATCAGGCGCCGGTCGACTTCCAGAGGCCGCGGTGATCGATGACGGCCGCCGCGAAATCGAGGCTCGCCTTCATCTCGACGCCGTCGACGGTGAAGCCCATGCGGCTGGACATCTGCACGCCCTCGGAGCCCTCGAGATAGGCGTACTCGACCGTATCGACCTGGGCGTTCGACGCCACGCCATACCAGGCGGTGGTGGAGTTGCCGTCCAGGATGGCCTCGACGATCGGGTCGAGCGCGGTGCGGCCACCGGCGCGAAACTCGTTCACGTCGGTCGCCTTGGCGGGCACGAACTGGCTCGAGGTGAACTGGTAGGCCAGCTGCTCCTGCGTCGCCGGCGCCAGCAGATGCTCCGGCATCAGGTTCAGCTCCTCCGACTGGAGCCCCTTCTGCAGACGCATGTCCTTGCGCATGGCGGCCAGCGACGTCGCCGAGATCGCGCCCGAGCCGAGATTGCCGTGGTCGGCGTGGAACAGCGCCTTGCCGTCGGGCATCGTCGGGTTGGACGTGATCTGCGCATAGACCGTCCGGTTCTCGAGACGGGCGGCCGAGCCGGCGAAGCCGGTCGTGATCCGCTCGAGCGCGCGCAGATCGTCGTTGATGATGAGCTGGCGGGTCACGGCGATGATGCGGCCGTAGGTCACGACCGCGTAGCTGACCTTGCCGTCGCTCGCGGTGCCGTAGCGGAACTCGCCGGCCTCGTTGACCCTCACCAGGTCCGGCATCGCCGACATCTGGATGACGTCGACCGAGCGGAAGTCCGGCGCGTTTGGCGCGCGACGCGCCCAGGAGCGATAGCTCGGCTGGTTCTCGTCATAGGCGGCGCGCAGGCGGCGGTTGAGGCCGTTGCCGACGAGGTTCGAGAAGTCGCTCGTGCTGTGCAGCGCGCGCTCCGCGATCTCGTTGGGGGTGAGGCCGCGGACGCTGACGCCGCCGGCCGCCAGATGCTCCTCGGCCATGCGCAGCAGCGACATGCCACGATAGGCCCGACCAACGTCGGCCAGTTCCGAGCGCGGCGACATGCGGTGGAACAGATACTCTTCCATGCCGCGGCGCATGGTGTCGCCGGCGTCGCGCGTCACGGTCACGCGGCTGGTCGTCGGCGCCTGGCTGTCGCGCTCGGCGAAGCGGCGGCCGATGTCGGCCATCAGCGCGTCGCGCGTCAGCGGCGTCGCTTCGTGGCGCTCGATCAGCTCGAACGTGGCGTCGTCGGTCAGGCCGGCGTTGCGTGCCGCGGTGCGGATCGCCGCAACCGTCACGGCTGCGGGCACCTGCCGCTGTTCGATCACGACAGGCGCGATCACGTCAGCGACGACCTCAACGGTGCGGGCATTGTCGACCGGGGTGGAAACGCTGGCGATGGCAGGAGCGGCCGCAGCCGCGCCGGTGGGGAGGTTGCGTCGCATATCATCTTCCTCTTGGCTGCCGTGTGCGGGGGTGCCCGGTGCGGATCGAACCACGGCGTTCGGATCGGCGGGAACGGGGACGAGACTGGCCTCAAGCAACTCCCAGGCGACGGCGCGCCAGGTCTCGTGATCGGTGTCGTCGGTAGCGGTGATCTGCCAGCGGGTGACCCGGTAGCCGATCGAGATCGCGCGCAACTCGCCGGCGGAGACACGCGTCTCGATGGCGCGGCCGGCTTCGGTGTCCGCGAACTGCAACACGCCGATCAGCTGGCCACCCTCGATCCGGACGGAGAGGATGCGGCCGATGACGCCGTCCAGCTGATATTGGTTGTGCGTGTCGAGCAGCGGGCAAACGCCACCAGTCACGCGTGCGAGGTCGATCGCGTCCGCCGAGATCTCGAGCTCTTCAGTGAAATAGTAGCGGCGTACCGCAGTACCGGCAGAGAGAACCGCCTCTACCGTGCGTGCGGTTGCGTCGTAGCTGTCCGGCGCCACAGCAAGGCTGCGCACGCCGCGGCCACCTGCCTGCGGCTGCCGGCGCTCCTCCGGGTCGATGCTGGGCGCGCTGCGTGTCATCGGTATGGCGTCGCGCAATCGTGCGGCGACGATCGCCGCTGCAGTGCCGGTGCTCGCGCTCGTAACGATTAGGATGCGCTGAGTGGACGGCGCCGGTGGCGCCTTCGGATTCTTGTCCATGATGGTCTCCGGATCAGGCCGCGTCGGCGGCGTCAGCGCTGTCGTTGGCGGCCGCGTCGGCCTTCTTCGCGTCGCCGCTCTCCGGCTTCGGCGGGTTGACCAGCTTGCGCGGATCGCCGTCGAACATCACGCCGGGCCCAAGCGCCGCCTCCGCATTCGCGAGATCCTCGGCATATTGGGCGAGGAACTCGAGATAGTCGTAGCCGCGCTCCTCAACGAGCTGGCTGAGCGTCACCTTGCCCATCCGCAGGTTGGCGAGATCCGCCTGAGCATCCTTGTAGGGGTCGACTGAGATGAAGCCAGGCGGCGTCCAGCGCCAGCCGAAGCTCGCGACCGGCAGCAGGCCGGCGGCGAGGGACGCCTCGCGGTAGCGCTGCGCGATCACGCGGCAGAGCTTGTGCACCACGACGAGCCACTGGATCCGCTCCATCCGGCGGCGGAAGCCATGATGCCCGGCGCGCCAGCTCGAATAGTTCACGCCGGAGAAGTCGCCGGTGGCGTGCTCGTACATCACGCCGGCGGCCGCCGCGGCCTCACGCAGGTAGAATTGCGCCGCCTCGGCGATGCCGGGCGCGCTCGGCGGCGTCGCCATGGTGACATCCTCGCCCGGAAACAGGCGCGTCATCATGCCCGGCTCGAACTTGTCGACGAGCTTGCCGAATTTGCGCTTCAGCGCCTCGCCCGTTTTCGGATCGGAGAGCGTCACCGGATCGCCGTCGCCCTTGTCGGTGATGAAGCCGGCCATGCACGAGGCGATGCGCTTGCGGACGAGCTCGGCGTCGAGATAGCCGCGCAGATCGCGCAGCGTCATCACCGCGGGCGCCAGCAGCGGCATTCCCCGGTCCTGCCCGGGCCGCAGCTTGTTGTAGAGGTAGACGATCTCGTCGGCCGGTACGCGATCGCTGACGAGCGTGCGGGCGCGGAACTGGGCGACGTTGCCGGGATGGTGCGGGAGAAGCCAGTAGGCGACCTTGCGGCCGCCGGCGTCATATTCGATCCCGCGATCGATCAGGCCACCGCTTCGCGTCGTGCCGTTCTTCAGCGGATCGAGGAAGTCGGGCTCCATCACCTGCAGCGACAGCGGCGCGGTCGTCACCTTGGCGTCGAACTGCAGGCGGCGGAAGCGGACGATGGCGGCGCCCGATTCCGCCATGCCCTTCGTCGCCGACCAGAGCAGCCCGTTCAGGTCATGGTCGCCGTCATGGTCGCAGACCTCGCCCCAGCTCCGCCAGTCGCCGGAGACCTTCTTCGCGTTGCGTCCCTTCAGCCCTGTCGGCGCACCGACGATGCCGGTGCCGACGACATGGTCGGCGAAGGTGTCGACGATCTGCAGCGCCCAGCCATTGTTGCGCACCAGGTCGCGCGAGCGATTGCGGACGATCTCCTCGTTGGCGCCCGCCTCGGCATTGGCATCGGTGCCGCCGGCCTGCCAGCTGGCGGTGCGGTGGTCGCGACGCGCCGCCTCGTAGGCGCGGCCGTGCATGTCCATCTGCCGCCGCGCAGCCAGACGCCGCGCGCCGGCGACGGGCGCCACCCAGCCGATCGCCTGGTCGAGCCAGGTCACCTCAGAACGCCGCCACGGACGTGCGGCAGCGGTTGCTCAGCGCGTCGCCCTGCATGTCCGCCTGGATCATGCGCAGGATATCGCGCATCTCGCCGAGCGATCGATAGGTCACCTCGCGGTCGGCGTAGCGCACTTTCACCGCGCCCGTCGCGATCGCGGCACGCAGCTGCTCTACGTCGTTGCTCGTGAACGCCATCGGCAACTCCTCATAGCCAGCTCTCGCCGCCGTCGGCGCCGGACCGGCTGATCCAGGCATCCTCGGCGGCCGGCGCCATCTCGGGCGCCGCGATCGCGATGAACCGCGTCGCCAGTTCCTCGGTGCGTTCGTTCAGGCGCAGGCCGAAATGGATCAGGCCCTGCAGCGCCGCGTAGGCATAGACCCGGCAGTCCAGTGCCTCGTTTGCCTTGCCCTTCGGGCATTCCCACACCGTGAAGCGGGAGCCCGCCATCACCTTCAGGATGCGTCGTTCGACGATCAGCTGCTCGTACCAGGCCAGCTCGCGCTTCGCATGGAAGTGCATGAACCCGGGCCCGGGCTCGCGAACCTCTTCCAGCCTGGCGCGGATCGTGTCCTTCGCCGCGTTCACCCCGATCACGGTCGGCTTGTACTGCGACCGCTTGCGCGTTGACGGCTTCACCGTCGGCCAGATCGGCGCGCGCTGGCCGCTCTTCTCCGACGCGCCCTTGATGGCCCACACCTTGCGGCCCAGGCGCGCCTTGGCGAACGCATAGACCTCGTTGGTGCGGTGACCGCCCGAATCGATGCACGCCGCCTCGACCGCGAACGCGCGACCGTCGGCGCGGCGGAAGGTGCGCAGCAGCTGCTCGTCGACGCGATCCCAGAGCTCGAAGCTCGAGGTGTCGCCCTCGATTACGACGTAGCCGAGCGACCAGCTCTCCTCGTTCGTGCCCCAGCCGACGAACTCGAGCTCGACGCGATCGTCCTGCGTGTCGCCGCCGACGGTGATCAGGCCGATCCCGTCCGGAACCTCGCCCGGCCAGGTCTCGGCTCGCGCCGCCAGCGTCTCCGCCTTCAGGTCCTTGCCTGTGGCGCGCCGGTGCGGCCGGCCGCGCTGCGTGTTGTCGAACACGACCCGCTGATCCGGGTCGTCCTTCATGTCGAGCCACTTCGTCGCCTGCTTCGGCGGCGCATCCTTCGGCCACGGCGAGAACAGCTTGCCGGCGGTGAAGCTGGCATGCTCGTTGTCGACCGGCCACTTGCCGCAGTGCTGACATCGCGCGCGGTAAACCGCCCATCGCGGGCCGGCCCACCAGTCCCACGTCTGCAGCACCGGATCGGCCGGCCGGCTGTCACCCTGCCGCCGCCACGTCTCCTCGAAGACGGCGAGCGGATCCTGGTGCTTGCCGCAGCACAGGAACGCCTTCGTCTGGTGCCAGCGCGTCGTCTTCAGCGCCTGCAGTCGGGCACCCTCGTCCCAGCCGACGCCGCAGGCCTCGCAGTAGATCTTCGCCGTGCGCGGGTGGTGCGCGATGACGTTGCCGGCCTCGTCGAGCTCCTTGTCCCACTCGACGTGCCTGAAGAAGTCGATGAAGTTGCGGTGGCGGCAGTGCGGGCACTCGACCGAGGCCTGCCGCTGGTCGCCGGCGAGGTAGCTCGCCTCGATGCGGCTCTCGCCCTCGATCGTCGGCGAGCAGACCCGGACCGACAGATATTCCGAGAAGGTGGCCTGGCGCTCGTCGCCGAGCCCGATCGCGTCGCCCTCGCGCGTCAGGACGTATTTGTCGACCTCGTCGTACATCGTGATGCAGACGGGCCGCCGGGCGAGGTTGTCGGGCGATCCGGCGCCAGCCAGGGCGAGGAAGCCGCCCGGAAAGCCCTTGTAGAGCAGCGTCTCCTCGGCCGACCGGCTCTTGCGCGAGCCCATCAGGTCCCGAAGCACCGGCGTCGCCCGGATCATGGGCGAGATGCGCTCCTTCGAGAACTGCTCGGCGGCGGCTTCCTTCGGCTGCACGAGCAGCATCGGTACCGGCTTGATGTGCGCGTGATAGCCGACGATCGTCTCGAGCAGCGCCGTCTTGAGCAGCTGCGTGCACACCATGGCGGTGAGCACGTGCACCCCCGGCTCGGTCACCGCGAGCATCGGCCCGCGCGCCACCTCTACGGTCGAGGTCCGCCACTTCCCCGAGGTGGAGCCCGCCTCCTTCGCGAGCCGTCGGTAGCGATCCGCCCAGTCGGGCAGATTGATCCAGGGCGGAGGCGTGAGGCCGCGGCGCCAGGCGCGCCGCAGCCGCTCATCCTTCGCCGGCTTCTGCGAACTCCGCTTCCGGCTCTCCGAGATCCTGGAGCTGCTGCTGGACATGCTTGTTCAGCGCCTCCACCACCGGCTCCGGCGCTACGCCCAGCTCGGCGGCGATGAGCGGCCCGACCCGGGCCGGCCAGTTCATCCAGGCGTCGCGGAACTGGCGCGCCTGCTCGAACAGGATCGCCTCGGCCACCTCGATGTCGACGAGGTCACCCGCTTCCTTCCGCGCAGCCAGCAGGTTCTTCGCGGCGAGCGCATTCTCCTTCACCTGCTCGGCGACGCCGGTCAGCGCGAAGCGGCCGGCGAGCACCTGCGCGATGAAGTCGACGACCTCCTCCGGATCCGGCTGATCGCCAATCGCAGTCGGCGGCGGGAGCACTGCGGACAGCGGCGCCGTCACTGCCTGGGTGCGGACATTCGGTGCGGACATTTGCGCGGTGTCCGCACCGATGTCCGCACCCGCAGCGCCGCGGCGGTTGGTCCGTCTCCAGCCCGATCCGACCAGCGCCGCGTCGAGCTTGCCATCTTCCGAAACCCGCAGTTTTCCGGCCGTTATCGCCCGGCGCACCAGCTTGTCGTCGCACCCGTCGAGCCGCGCGAACTCGCGCACAGACACCAGGTTCAGGGGTGCGGACATTTCAGGTGCGGACCCCTTTCAGAACCCATAGCTGGGAACGCTTCGAGCCTTTGCGCCCCGTATACGAAACTGGCCGGGAAGGACCCGAACCGGGGGGGATGGCCGGTTCGGGGGCGGCCAACCGGGGGCGGCGGCCGGTGTCGAGGTCAATCGAACTCGGTTCGTCGCATTTCGGCGGGCGACGCTGCCGGGCTGATCGTGATGGCGGTCTCGATGAGGGCCATGACCCTCGCCCGGGCACGCGCACCATCCTGCTCGTGTCTCGCGATCTCGGCGTCCAGCCGGTCGCGCCGGCCACGAGCACCGGCAGCTTTGAGATCGGCCACGGCGATCTCGCCGATCGCGTCGTCGAGCACGCGGGGATCGATCCAGCGGCCGCCGGGCAGGCGCTTCATCTCCTCCCGCACCAGCGGGAACTCAAATGCCTCAGACCTCATGCGATACGCTCCCGCACCCAGTGCAACGCCTGTTCGACGGGGGTGATCACCAGCGGCTCATCCTTCGCGAGCAGGAGCATGACTAGGACGAGCACGCACCGGATGAAGAGGCGGACACCGTCATCCATCACCGGCTGCCGCCCCGCGCGATGCGGCACATAACCGTGCCGAGGTCATGCACGTCGTCGAGCAGCTGCTCGGTGCGCGCATGCGGTCGGCGATCGTTCTCGGCATCGCGGATAATGAGGTCGAGCCGTTCCTGCGCGATACGCAGCCGATCGACCAGCGACGGAGTTGCCATGATGGCCTCCAGATCTAGGGTAAGCTGACGACTTCCGCTGCCAACATGGGCGCAGAAGTCAGCGTGGGCGCGCAAGAGCCGAAGCTCCAGATCGTCTGTCCCGAAAGCCGCTCAGGCGGCGAGGCCCCGCAGGGCTTGATCGGCAGCTACATCAATCGGCGACAGACGCCAAGCCTCAATCTTCCAGGATTGGGTCCCGAACCTCACTGAGGCGAACGTGCCGTCGCTCTCCTCTACGACGCCGGTCACGCCCACCAGTGCCGGCATCTCCGCCACCGTCACCTCGGTGCCTGGCAGGAAGCTGCGGTGTTGGGCGCGCATGGCTCGACGCCTGGCCGCCTCGGACTTGATCGCGGCGATGCGGATGCGCTCGGCCTCCTGGTGCGTCTCCGCGTCGCGCATAGCCTGCATCGTCGCTGCGGCCCGATCTTCCTCCTCGCGCAGCCCCGCGACGTCACGGTCGCCGATCAGCGGGATGCGTCCGCCATGGCTGAAAATCGAGAAGGCCGGGTGTGGACTGACCGGCCTCGCCGCCGCGTCCGCCAGCGAGACGAGGTCGTGCTCGCGGGCGAACACGAATGTCGGCAGGATCGCCAGATCAATCTCGAAACGCTTCTCCGTGCGCGTTCCTGGCCGCACGATTTTGCGGATCGTGCGTGCCGGCGTCCACGCATCGAAGCCGGCAGCCTGCAACGATCGCGCGAGCGGTAGCGTCTGCCCGCCGCTGGTTCGGAGGATCAGCCAGCGCTCGCTGCTCATGCCGCTGCTAGGTCCACGGTCACCGGCCGCCACGCGGCGTCTGGTGCCGGCCGATCGTAGAAGCGGACGTAGGTGCGCGAGCCGATTACCCGGATCGAATTGCGTATCGCTTCCATGGCGCGCATCCAGCGATCATCCTGGATCTCCACGCGCAGCAGCATGAAGAGCTCGGCACGGTTGATTTGCCCCTGCTTGTCGACTTGGAAGACGCGGTTAACCAGCGCGCGCAATTCGATTGCGCTGCCGACCGCCCATTCGGTGAGGCACTCATCGATCAGCGCCTTGGCGGATTGCAGCTCCGGCCCGAACTCGAGCAGATCCGCCACCTGAACCTGCACTTTCTGGCACCCGTCGAACGACACCAGCGTGATATTGCCCTTCTTGCCGCCCACGCTGGCGCCGTAGTGCTGCGCGAGCAGCGCCTGCAGTTCGCCCACATTCTCGAATGTGCGCGCCTTGAAAGCGGTCACCAGCGCCGACGCCTCGTGCGCGCCGGCGAGGATTTTACGCACTGTCTCGTCCATCAGCAGGTCGGCCGCCTTCACGGATGCAAGCGGCACCAGGCTGCCCTTCGCATCGCGCAGGTATGGGCTTCCGTTCACGTCGATTGCGGCGGGGTGAGCGACCACCTTCATGCCGCCGCTCGCATCGAACCGGCACCGATGCCGGCGATCGTCTCGATGCTGCTCAAGAGGCGCTCGGCGTTCTGCCCGATCTCCGCCTTCTCGAGCAGCTCGAATAGCTGGGCCTTCGGCACGGCGACGAGATCGCCCGGCATCGCTTCGATGTCGGCCCGTGATTTAGCGAAATTGACCATGCCACCCCGACTAATTGTTGTCGGGTAGATGCTCGAACGGAGGAAGGATCGGCAGCTGTTCTTGCGTAAAGGGCTGCTGCAGCTTCCCGAGTGGATCGGCTACGATCAAACCAAGCTCGCGCAGGCGCGCGACGATGATAAGGCGGCATTGTGCGACGTCGCGCACCTGCAGGTTGCGCTGCGATCCGGGCGTCTTCTCGATCACCCTGCGCTCCAGCAGTTCGTCGACGAGCTGCTTCGCACGCTGCTTGCTGACGCCGAGCTTACGACCGATCTCTTCGTTGGACGGGCTGGTGCCCGACCGCACGATACGCTCGACGATGTAGGCCAACGCCTCATCCCGACGGGGTGGCGCTGCAGAACTCCCCGACATGTCCGGAACATAGGGGGAATGCGGGTCGCGCGCTACAGCCGCCGACTCAACAAATCGAAACCGCGGTGCCACTGAACCGGATAGCCGCGAACCGTAGGATCAGGCGTCCGCGGCCGATCGTCGAGAGCTGACTAGATACTCGACGAAACACTCTAGGAGCGCGGAGATCTCTCTATCTTGCACGATCTGCCTTGCTTCCTCGATGGAGAACCAGCGCCGCTCACGTTGCTCCATCTCGAGCCATACCGGCAGTTCATCTGTCACTTCGAGGGGGAAAGCTTGAACCTCAATGCTAACGGCATCGCCAGGAGCGTTATGAGCCAGCTGCCGATACGATCCCACAGGAACACGACCGAGGCGGCCCATCACGCCGGCTTCTTCGAAAGCTTCTCGGCCAGCCGACGCTCGAGGCTCCATCGCACGGCCAACCTTGCCCTTTGGGATGATCCACCGGTGCTTTGTGCGAGAGGTGATGAGTAGTACCGTAATACGGCCTCGATCATCAATCCGATATGGAATGGCGGCAGACTGCTTAGTCAACGATCAAGGTCCGAACGAATGATGGATCGCCATACTCTAGATAACTCCCGCACGACAGTATGGCTTTGCCAATCAGCTAAAACGCGGACAACGGCGGAGGAGCCCTCCGCTGCCGGCACCGAAAGCTGTCTCACTTGGCTGCTACCATACGCACAATTTGTCAGCTCGGTACCCGCAGGCACAACGGTCGAGCTGCTATCGCCGTAACGGAACGTCGCAATAAACGACCCTACGTGCCGCATCTTCTATTCCTGCCTGGCGCAGCAGTTCCACGAACGCGTTTATCACGAGCGGTGGGTTCGGCGTCGGTCCTATTATGATGCGATCCAATACTTCGTGCAGGTCAGCACCGTTTACCCCCTGGTCCGGTATGTTGACCATTGGCAGGTAAAACACCTTCTGCACGATGCCATTTACGCAAACGATCTTGCTTGGAACATCAGGAACAGCAGGTGGATCGGGAGGCCTGTAAATGACCCTCCATTCCTTCTCCTCAATGAAGCTGGGATGCTTAGTGGACAGCACCATGAAGTCGATAGCGCGCTTGATGTTGAACCAAACCACGTCAGGATCGATTGCCCTCAAGTCATCCACGCGCTCAATCAGGCGGTCGCACATCTGAGAGAACTCGTCTCGAAAATCTCGGAGGCCACCGTATGAGACTGGATGAAGGCTTACGTCATAAGCGGTTTGCTCGGTGACGAACGGGCCTGGCTTGAGGATCAGGCAGACGTTTGCGTCACCTCCGTAAGCGCGCCACATGCTCAAAATGCCGTTTCGCTGCTCCCGGATGTCATGTTGGGCTAGGCTGAGGAGGTACGTGTTCGCCTTGATGCGCGGAGCTTCCGCAATTAGGGCCGAGGAGATCCAATTTAGCATCCGTTCGTCAATCTGCTGGACCGCCTTCTTGAACTTGTCTCCTATGATTTGGTCCTTGAGCGTCTCCTCCAAACAATCGAGCCCGAATTCGATCTCAGAGAAATCATTCATTTCGGTCGCGTTGCGAAGCCAAAGCGAACGGCGTAGCGGCTCACTCTGGATGATGTCCATGACGACCGCCGCGCTCGTGTAATGCGCAAAGCGTCCGGGTTCTTGGAGGCTCGCCACCGCTTCAGCCGCATACTGGAAGAGGCAGTAGTGCAAGGCAGCATAGTCGTCGGAGTGGGGGTCGAGTTCAGCCATGCGCGCGAGGGATCGCACAGTCCGTGGCCGTTATCCATCCCCGCTGAAAAGCAGGTGGACTGCCCACGATACGTTTCGGTGATGCACGGCGGAGGAACCCTCCGCCGTTGTCGGCCAGAACGAGCGGATAAGCGACGCTTTGACGGTGCCGTCAGCTGTGTAGTACCCCCACGATACCCACCTCGTCACGTTCGTGCCAGTCACTACCAAGATCCGGCGGCCGGACCGACAACTTGACAGAATCAGCCATATTGCGGTCCTTGCGATTGCCTCAATTCAGGGAGGCGCAGGGGACGATACATGAAGGCTCAAAGCACTTTGCCAGCGATTGCGCTGGCCCTCGTAGGTATGTCTGCGGGTGCGCAGCAAATGCCAGCAGTGGCGCCGGCTACGGCTCCCAGCATCTCGGCGCCAACTCCGGCGACGCTACCGATGGACACAATCATCCAGGTCACGCCGACGGAGGAGATTTCGTCGATCAAGATGAAAGAGGGCGACTCCTACATGCTCCAGGTCGCGACTGACGTAACCTACAACGGCGTTGTCATCATACCGCGTGGGGCACCAGTGAAGGGTACGATCACTTGGCGCACCGGGAAAGGGATCGGGGGCAAATCGGCGAAGTTCGAGATGACCTTCAACACCGTGACCGTTCGTGGTCAGCAATACGCCTTGAAAGGTAAACACCGCCAAGAGGGGAGGGGCAATACTGTCGCCGCCTTGCTTGGTTCGATGTTCATCTCCGGCCGCTCGGCCATAATGACCTCTGGCCAGATCGTCACCGCCTTCACGGCAGTTCCGATCCCTGGCGCCTAAATCGATCGGGCTTGGAGAACGCCTAGTTACTTGGGCTCTACTCACGTCAGGCCGTGGGTAGAGCCCTGGTGACGACTATTGCCACCGCCCGATCCAGATCACCCGACCAACCACCTCCATCTCGCCGTCATCAGCGCGATCGGCCGGCACGGCGGGATTGTCGCTGATGATTTCGTAACCGCCTTTACGTCGGCGCAGCCGCTTCACCATGCCGACGTCGTGCAGGCCGATCGCCCAGATCTGATCCTGCTGGCGCACCGTCCGCTGCGCTTGGTCGACGAGAAGGGCGTCTCCTGACCGGATCGTAGGCTCCATGGAGTCGCCTTCCCCCGTGATGATCATAACCTGCTCGGGTTTGCCCTCGATGCGCGACAGCAGCCAATCACGCGGAAAGGGAATGCGATCGATGATCGAGTGCGCGTCGACAACGTTGCCGCCGCCCATACCGAATCTCAGGTCGAGCATCGGCACCATGATAGCGCCGACTTGCTCTGCGACGAGGTCGGCGGTGGGAACCGGCAGTGCGCCTTCGGCGGGATCGTCGGTCTCGCCCGTGAGATACTCGGGGGTTGTGCCGAGCTCCCGCGCAATCCGATGGAGATGTTTCGTCCCAACCTTGTTCCGGCGGATGAGGTTATTGATCGTCGGTTGCGCCAATCCGATCCGGCGCGCGAGTTCAGCTTGCGACATGCCGGCTGCGGAAAGCCGTTCCAGAACGCGTTCGCCTACCCTCATGCCGGCGACCCTATAGTCATGGTAATAGCTAGCCACTTAGCAATTGGGGTTGACGAACCTATAGCTTTGGAAATACCCCAGCGTCATGAGCGGCGCAGCAACCCCCTACGAAGCACTCCGTCGCGCGGCTGAGCTAGCCGGCGGGCAGTCGGCGCTCGCGCGGATTTGCGAGAAGGCGCAGCCTACCGTGTGGAAGTGGCTACAAAGCAGCAAGCGGCTCCCGGCAGAGCATGTTCTTCCTGTCGAAGCCGCAACCGGCGTTTCTCGTCATCTGCTTCGCCCTGACATCTACCCTCTCGAGCATGGCGCCATGCTCCCCTCGCTGCCCGATGTATCGCCATCAGCGCCGGCCGTCTCGTGCGGTCGACGCCGGATTTCGCAAGCAGTCGCAGAGGCATGACCAAGCTCCGCGCTCCGCTCAGCTTCGATCTCGCGATCACGCGCATAGCCGGCCTGCTCGGCTGGGATGGCGCCGCGTCGGTTGTCGGTCAGGCCGAGCGCACCGTCCGCAATTGGAGCGATCCCGACACGACGGCGCGCATTCCGCTCGAGGATGCGCTGCGTCTCGACGCCGCCTACCGTGCTGCTGGCGGGCAGGCGGCGCCGCTGCTGGAGTGCTACCAGCTCCGGCTCGACATTGCGACTGCGGCGGCTCGGGGCGATCAGGCCGAGCTCCTGGCGGCGACGGCCATGGTGGCCAAGGAAAGCGGCGAGGCGATCGCCGCCATCATCAGGGCCTCGCAGCCCGGCGCCACGGCTGACGAGCGCGCCCGCGCGCGCCTGGAAGGCGAGGAGGCCGTCGGCGCGATCACCAACACGCTCTCCATGCTGCGGGAGGGCGATTGATGCCGAGGAGGTGCCGCTGCCCGCCCGCGAGATCCTGATCTGATCGCGATCTGACCAGCGCGGCGCTCGCGCCGCCAGCCGATCGCCACCCTTGCCGAACCCCTGCCGAACCCGGTCGCCTTGCTTCCGGGAGCGGCTTTCTGCTGCCCGAAGGACTGCCGTTGTATTCTCCCGAGATCCTGCGTGAAGTGCTCCAGTTGCTGCAGCGGGACTTCAAGTTCCGCGAGAGCGGGCAATGGCTGCGCGGCGGCCAGTGCCCCGGATGCGGCAAGAAGGAGGTCTACACCCACGCCGAGAAGCCGGTCGTCCTGAAGTGCGGCCGGCTTGACAAATGCGGCTGGGATCAGGCGGTCAAAGACCGCTACCCGGAAATATTTGACGACTGGTCGAAGCGGTACAAGGCGACCCCGGAGAACCCGACGGCCGCGGCCGATGCGTATCTCGTTCACCAGCGCGGCATCGACCTGCAGGGCTTGCGCGGCGCCTACACGCAGGAGTGGTATCAAGACCCCGACCGGCGCATCAGCACCGCGACGATCCGGTTCGACCTGCCCGGTGGCAGCTGGTGGGAACGGCTGATCGACCAACCCGGCCGCTTCTCGAAAAAGGCACGCTTCGCCTACGAGAGGAGCTGGCGCGGCCAATGGTGGATGCCGCCGGGCGTCTCCATCGAAAGTCTCGCCGGAGCGGAGGAGCTCTGGCTCGTCGAGGGCATCTTCGACGCGCTGGCGTTGCGCCAGAACGGCATAATCGCCGTGTCGCTGATGAGCAGCAACAATTATCCCGAGATTCAGCTCGGGCTGCTGCGCAAGGCCGTCGCGGCGCGCGAAGTCGCGGGGAAGGGGCCGCTTCTGGTCTGGGCCCTCGATGTCGGCCAGGCCGGAACCTACTACACCCGGAAATTCGTCAAGCAGTCGCGCAAGGCTGGCTGGGAAGCGACCGCGGCCCAGGTGCGCCTCGAGGAGGATCTCGGCGCCAAGCTGGACTGGAACGACCTGCATCTGCGCGACAAGCTCGCACCGGAAAACCTCGCC
The DNA here is from genome assembly GCF_009739515.1 of Sphingomonas profundi. Taxonomy (NCBI): domain Bacteria; kingdom Pseudomonadati; phylum Pseudomonadota; class Alphaproteobacteria; order Sphingomonadales; family Rhizorhabdaceae; genus Alterirhizorhabdus; species Alterirhizorhabdus profundi. The sequence continues at coordinate 2,879,072 of NZ_CP046535.1, read as the reverse complement.
GACTGCCGTTGGCACGGCGAGGTGATGATCGCGGACACCGCGACTGACAAGGCCTTCCTCCTCTGGCAGCGCAAGCAGTGGGGCAGCTTCCACTTCACCTTCGAGGGCCAGACCTATTGGGCGAGTTTCAACGCCAACAAGATCGCCGAGACCGTCGCCGGCTATGCCGAAAACTCCAAGATCGCGATGCTGTCCTACGAGACGAAGCGCGACATGGCCGCGCGCGAGGCGGGGCTGGTCGAGGCCATCGCGAACTGCACCTTCCGCGCCCTCTACAAGCAGCGCGACGAGGCGACGGACGAGACCGACTATTATCTGAGGGTCGAGTTTCCTACCGACAGGCCGTCAGCCAAGGGGCCCTTCTCTGCCAGCTCGCTTGCCGCCGGCGCGGAATTCAAGAAGCGGCTGCTGGCAATCGGCACCGGGGCATATTGGCGCGGCACCACCGGCCAGCTCGACAAAATCATGGCGCACCAGATGGTGCACATCCGCGACGTCGAGCCGATCCAGTTCACCGGCTACAGCCGCGCCCACAAGGCCTGGATCCTCGGCGACATCGCGGTGAAGGATGGCCGCGTCATCAAGGTCAATGATGACGGCTTCTTCGATTTCGGCAAGGCCGCCGCCGTCAAGCTGCGCACTGAGGAGCGCATCCTCGATGCGATCGACTACGATCCCGATCGTCTCGACACGAGCTGGCTCGACGACTTCTGGACGGCCTATAGGGCGAAGGGGCTGGTCGTTCTCGGCTTCTGGTTCGGTGCGCTGTTCGCCGAACAGATCCGCGTCGAGCAATCCAGCCTGGGCTTTCTCGAGATCACCGGGCTGCCAGGCACCGGCAAGACCAGCCTGATCGAGTTCCTGTGGAAACTGCTCGGTCGCGACAATTATGAGGGGTTCGATCCGGCGAAGGCAACCGCCGCCGCGCTCGCCCGCAATCTCGGCAAGGTCGCAAACATGCCGGTCGTCCTCATGGAAGGCGATCGCGACAAGGATGCGAGCCATGCCCGCAAGTTCGAGTGGGAGGAGCTGAAGACGGCCTATAACGGCCGATCGGTCCGTTCCCGTGGCCTCGCCAACGGTGGCATGGAGACTTTCGAGCCACCGTTCCGCGGCGCCATCATCATCGAGCAGAACCATCCGGTCGATGCGTCGCCGGCGATGCTCGAACGCATCATGCACCTCGACTTCGACAAGGAAGGGTGGACCGAGGCCACGCGCATGGCCGCCCAGCGTATCGACCGCTGGCCGATCAAGACCATCAGCGGCTTCATCCTTCACGCGATCCGCCGCGAGACCAGGGTGATGGAGGTCTTTCACGCGGCCTATGCGCGACACGAGGCAGCGCTGAAGGCGATGCCGGCGATCCGCAACCAGCGGCTCGAGAAGAACCACGCGCAGCTGCTCGCGATGATCGAGGCAATGTGCGTCGTGCTGCCGATCGGCGCCGAACGCGTCGCGGCGGCCTTGGACTTCGCGACGGCGATGGCGTGCGAGCGTCAGCTGGCGATCAACGCCGATCATCCGGATGTGCAGGTGTTCTGGGAGAAATTCGACTGGATCGAGCTCAATCAGGGCGAAAATCCGGCGCACCCGATCAATCACGCTCGAGATCCGAAAACAACGATCGCAGTCAGCTTGGTCGAATTCGAACAGCGCTGCGCCGACCGGCGTATTTCTATCCCGCCGATCAACGATCTCAAGAAGCACCTGAAGACATCGAAGGTGCGCAAGTTCGTCGCCAACAAGCCGGTCAACTCGGTCAACGGCAAGATTCTTCAATGCTGGGTCTTCCAGCAGCCCGGCGCCGCCGGCGCCACCCCCTCCCGCTGAGCAGAAGAAAGGGCCTCCGCATGTCCGATTGCCTCGTCGCCTATCCGAAAGAGATGTCGCCCGCGCTTGCCGAGGTGCTCGGTATGCCGCCACATCGCCTCTACCCGGTTTGGCAGCTCATGCGCGGCGTTGGCTTCGACATCGCGCATCGCTACGAGGCCGAAGTCGCAGCGGCGCTCCACTTCCTCATACCGCTCGCGATCCGCCATGAGGATTGGCGATCGGCCGCTGACGACGAACTTGGTCGCATCCGCCATGCGATCCGACGCCCCGCAACTCGCTATAGCGCTGATGCTCGCTACGAGGGTGGGGTCATCACCGTCACGGCCTATGCGAGCGACGATCCGGGGCCGATGCGTGAGTTCCGCCCGGTCGTCACGATCGAGCTTGATGAGGCGCACGCGACCGAACTGCTCGGGACGCTCATGATCGCGCTCGACACGCCGAGGGCGGAGTGATCGCCGAGCCGCTCACGGCGGGAGCGTACCTCCGCCGCCGACGCGAGTCCGCCGGCCTCTCGATCGACGATGTCGCGGTCCTGATCTCCGTCACGGACGCTTGGGTGACGTTCAACAAGGCGCTGGTGAAGCTGATCGAGACCGATGAGCACGTGCCATCGCCGGGCTTTTTCGATCGCCTGCGAGGCGCCTTCGCGTTCGATCGCTTCGTCTACGAGCAGCTCGTCTGCGGCCCACGACCCCGACACCTGCACGCACTGCGCCGGCGCGGTCGCGCTCGGCGCCGATCTTCCCTCCACCGAAGTCGCCTGAAAGGAACTTCGATGCCGAACGACCCGATCCTGCCCGGGCTTGTCCCGCCGTTGACGCCTGCGGAATATATTCGTCTGCGCCGTGAGGCCGCTGGCCTGACGATCGCGCAGGCGGCCAAGCCTTATTACAGACGGCCGGAACACGCCGCCGACGTCGAGGCGACGCTGCGCCGTGCGGAGCTTCCCGGAGCGATGATCCGCGAGGATTACCTCGTCGACGATTATCAGCGCGCATTTCCGTTCGACCCCGCTGTGTACCGCCAGCTCCGCGACGAAGCACCGGCTCATCACCCGACAATTTGCCGCAGCTGCGGCTGCACCAGCTGGACACCTTGCATCGGCCGTGACGGCGAGGATTGCTCGATCGGGGAGGGGCTTACCTGCTCCGTCTGCGAGCAGAAGGCGCACCGCCGTTCACAGCGGAGGGCGGCATGAAGCATGATCCGATTCGCGCCCATGCGCCAAACTGCGCCTGCCCGCGCTGCCGCCACCTGCGACGAGTGGAGCTGAGGCAGCTGCGCGCAGAGCATACCAGCACCGGCTTCTGTCTTTTCGTGGCACTCGCCGGCTTCATCCTCTTTCCGGGCCGTGTTGCGGTAGGCGCGGCCGCACGCGCCCTCGGCTGGTGAGGGCGACATGGACCTCTCCGCCATCCTCGCCGCCAACGCCCCCGGGCGACCGATCCGCACCGGCTTCACCGCCGAGGATCTTCCGACATCTAGCCGCTGGTCGACGCGCGAAGAACAGATCCTGCGGACTTATTACCAGGATCGAGGTGCAAAGGCCTGCGCCGCTCTCCTGCCTGGCAGGACCGAGGCGGCGATCCGGCAGCGGTTCCACTGTCTCGTGAAGCAAGGCCGCGCGTCATGACCCGGCTGCACGAGTGCGGAGCTCCTGGCTGCAAGGAAGCGGTCCGGAATAGCCACGTCATGTGCCGGCCTCATTGGCTGCGAACACCGCGCCACCTTCGCGACGCGATCAATTCCGCTTGGGCCGACCGGCGCCTGGAAGACTGGTCCGCCGCGATCCTCGAAGCGCGGACCTGGCACACCGCCAATTCACCCGGCGCGCTTGCTGCGCGCATCATCGGAGAAAAGCTATGAAGTGCCTGACGATATGGCAGCCTTGGGCTTCGCTGATCATGATCGGCGCCAAGCCGATCGAGTGGCGTAGCTGGTACGCGCCGAGGTCTATGCACGGCCAGCGGATCGGCATTCACGCCGGCACCCGCAAGGTCGCGAAGATCGAAGTCTATCAGCTGATCACGGACTGCATCCACGAGGGGCGACAACACCTCGCGGGCGAGCCGATCGATCACCCCACCGGCCTCGACATCCCAATCGCGCTCGACTTCCTCAGCACTCTGCTGACGGCGCCGGAACTGGCCCCGCTATCATGTCTGCTCGGTACGGCGGTGATCGGCGAGCCACGCCTCGCTGCTGACCACGGCTATCCCGTCGATAGCGACCGGCTCGAAGAGCAGAATTGGGGTTGGCCGCTCAGCGACGTCCAGCCGCTTGCGGAGCCGGTCTGGGTGAAGGGTCGACAGGGCTTCTGGACGCTCCCCGACGCGGCCGATGCGGCCCGCATGTTCGTGGAGGCGGCGTGATGGCGTATGCCGAGACCACCACAGTGCCGGTCGAGAAGTCGATCGGCGAGATCATCGGGCTCGTTAAGAAGGCCGGCGCCACGCACATCGCGCAGGCTGAGCAGCCTGGCAGCTTCTTTATCGAGTTTCTGCTGGCCGATCGGCGGATCCGCTTTCGCGTGCTGCTGCCTGCCATCGAGGAAATGCCAAAGTATGACGGTCGCCGAAATACGCTGCCTGAGGTGAAGCGGCGCGAGATCCTCGACCAGCGGCACCGCCAGCGGGCCCGCGCCCTGCTGCTCGTGATCAAGGCCAAGCTCGAGAGCGTCGAGAGCAAGGTCGAGACGTTCGAGCAGGCGTTCCTTGCCAACGTCGTGCTGCCTGACGGTTTCACCGTTTACGAGCGCGTCAGCGCGCCGATCGCTGACCAATATGCCGGCGGGCCGCCTCAGATGCTGCTTACCGGGCCAGGAGGGCGGGGCTGATGGGTGTCACCAGCAAGATCGAGTGGACTGACGCGACTTGGAACATCATCAACGGGTGCTCGGTCCTCTCCCCCGGGCGCCGATGATGCAAATGGGACCTCCCTTCGAGGGGCTGCGCATGTTTGGCTATAGAGTGATCCTCGCCGACCCGGCATGGCCGTTTGAAAACTACTCAGCCAAAGGTGAGAGCCGGAATGCAAACCGCCACTATCCGACCATGTCGATCGAGCAAATAAAGAGTCTTCCTGTCGGCCATCTCGCCAGCGACTCGTGCGCTTTGTTTCTTTGGGTGACGGATTCGATGCTCGATCAAGGGATCGACGTCATGCGCCGCTGGGGATTTCGGTACGTGACGACCGCCTTCACATGGGCGAAGCGAACCCGGCTAGACACCGGCTGGCATCTCGGCACCGGCTACTACACCCATGCCAATCCAGAAACCTGCTTGTTGGGAATGGCTGGCCGCGTGGGTCTGCCCAAGAGCCGCGCCGTGCGTCAGCTGATTGTTGAGCCGGTGCGTGAGCACAGCCGCAAACCGGATCGTGTTTCGTCCGACATCGAGGCGATGTTCGACGGGCCGTATGTGGAGCTGTTCGCACGTCAACGCCGTCGGGGTTGGGATGCCTGGGGCAACGATGTGGATCGCTTCGAGCCCATCGAAATTTGATCATGCCGAAGGCTTTCACCGTCTCGAGCTTGGCCGCGCATTGGGGCTGCAGCCAGAGCATGGTCCGCAAGCTGATCTCCGAGGGTAAGCTGCAGCCGTTTCGAATCGGCGCGGCGATTCGCGTGCGCCCCGAGGAGGTCGAGAGGTTCGAATGTCTGAATACAGCGTCCAGCGGTTCCGCGATGGTTTCGCCCTCGTCTGGCGAGACGCCGCCGGGACCCGCCGGCGGCACACCCTTGCCGCGGCCGATCGGGTCGGGGCGGAAGCCGAAGCACGGCAACGCTGGCGTCTTGGGGACCGTACTTCCTGGCCCGTGGGGCGGCTGATAGCGGCCTATCGCGAGGATCGTGAGCGCGAGGGCATCGCCACCGTCACGCGACAGGCAGATGCGTGGAAGGCGATGCGCACCTTCTGGGAAGACGTCTCGCCCAGGCTGATCGACGAGGAGATGTGCCGAGCCTACGCCGATCGCCGCGGCGTGTCGGCGGCGACTATGCGCTACGAGCTGGGCATGCTCGCCGTCGCGCTGCGCTGGGCGAAAGGCAAGAAGCTGATCCAGGAGGCACCGACGATCTGGCGGCCCGCGCCGCCTGCACGGAAGGAGCGGCACCTGACCCGCGAGCAGTTCCGACGATTTCTCGCTGCCGTGCGGGCGCCTCATGCGCAACTCTACATGGTGCTCGCGATCGCGACATGCGCCCGGCCGATGGCAATCCTGCAGCTCACCTGGGATCGCGTCGACTTTGATCGCGGCATCATCGACCTCAACCCGCGGGGGCGCATTCAAACGGCGAAGCGCCGGCCGATCGTGCCGATCGCCGATTACGCTCTCGCTCCGCTGAAAGCCGCCTACGAGGCGCGCCAATCGGAATTCGTGATCGAGCGCGGTGGTAAGGCCGTGGCAAGCATCAAGAAGGCGTTCGCCGCGGCGAGCGAAAGGAGCGCTGTCCAGGCAACGCCCTACACGCTGCGCCATACCGGCTGTGTCTGGCGGGCTGAGGATGGCATCTCAATGCCCGAACTGGCCCAGCTTATGGGGCATGACGACAGCCGGACGACGGAGAAGCACTATGCCCGCTTCAGCCCCGCATACCTGCGGACTGCGGCCAACGCTGGCAACTGGTGAACCTCGCTAGAACCGCCGAGGTTCAAATGAACCTCGGCATCCTGTGCAGATCGGCCAGAAACTGGCTGAAAAGCTGGTCGGGGAGAGAGGATTCGAACCTCCGGCCCCTGCCTCCCGAAGACAGTGCTCTACCAGGCTGAGCTACTCCCCGACGGAGCCCGGCTCCACAAGGGAGCGGTGCGACAGCGGCGCCGCTATAGGAGGGGATTTCGGATCGTTCAAGCACCCTTTGCAGCGCCGGCGGCGTGGATCCGGGCGGGCGGGCCAGGGCCTGGCGGCGATCAGCCTTCGGCGTCCGGCCCCAGCGACGGATCGAGGTCGCGTGGGCGGACGAAGCGGACGAGGCGACCGGTGCGCGGCTTCACATCCTCCCAGCGGTCGACGTCGAACTCCATCTCGGCGAGCGCCGAGGTGGGGTACTTGTCCTCCACCATGTCCCGCAGGTCGTCGCCCGCCTTGTCGGGCACCAGCATCAGGATCATGTCCTCCATGCCCGGATTGTGGCCGCTGAGCAGGATGTGCCCGGCCCCGTCCGGCGCCTCCTGCACCACATCCAGCAGGGTGACGCACGAGGCGAGATAGATGCGCTTGTCCAGCACCGCGCTCAGCGAGCGGCCATAGCCGTCCCACAGCTCGTCCAGCGTATCGACGACGCGCACCGCGGGGGAGGCGACGACATGGTCGTAGGCGAGCCCCTCGTCCTTCATGTAGCGGCCCATCCGCCGCGCCCCGCGCCGGCCCTTGGCGTTGAGCGGCCGATCGAAATCGCGCGCCACCTGCACGTCCCAGCCGGATTTCGCATGGCGCAGCAGCGTCAGCTTCTTCATCTGGATCAGGCTCCCTCCGCTCGCACGGAGTGATGCCGCAAAGTGGTGACGGAGGAAAGACGCGTCGCGACCCGCGCTAGCGCCTCGTCCAGCGTCACCCGCGTCACCGGCGTGCCGGGCGGGAACGCATCGAGCAGGCGCGAGGGCGTGGCCGCCGAGAGCAGGACGAAGATGCCGCGATCGTCGGCCCGGCGGATCAGCCGGCCGAACGCCTGCGCCAGCCGCGCGCGCACCACGCGATCGTCGTGCGCGGTGCCGCCGCCGGCCGCGCGGCGGGCGCCGTGCAGCACGGTGGGGCGCGGCCACGGCACCCCCTCCATCACCACCAGCCGCAGCGAATCGCCGGGCACGTCCACGCCGTCGCGCAGCGCATCGGTGCCCAGCAGCGAGGCGCGCGGATCGTCGCGGAAGATGTCCACCAGCGTGCCGGTGTCGATCGGATCGACATGCTGGGCGTAGAGCGGCAGCCCGCCCCGCGCCAACCGGTCGGCGATGCGGGCATGGACCGCCTTCAGCCGCTGCACGGCGGTGAACAGGCCCAGCGTGCCGCCGTCGGCGGCCGCGATCAGCCGGGCATAGGCGCCGGCCAGTGCGGACATGTCGCCGCGCTTCAGATCGGTGACGATCAGCACTTCGGCCAGGGCGGCATAATCGAACGGGCTGGCCGCCGCGAAGCGCATCGGCGCGTGATCGAGGTGGGGCACGCCGGCGCGCGCGTCCGCCGCGTCCCAGCCGCCGTCGGCGCCGACGCCGCCCTTCAGCGTCGCGGAGGTGACGACCACGCCGTGGGCGGGCTTGATGACGGTTTCCGCCAGCGGGCGGGTGGGGTCGAGCCAGTGGCGATGCAGGCCGATATCATATTCGCGCCCCTCCACCCGATCGACCGCCAGCCAGTCGACGAAGTCGGGATCGACCGGGCCGCCGAGCCGGCCGAGCAGGGCGATCCACGCGCCCATCATGCCGGTGCGGTGGCCCAGGCCGTGGATCGCCCCCTCGATGCGCGCGCGGGCCGGGCCGTCCAGCCAGTCGGGAGCATCCTCCAGCACCGCATCCAGCCGCTGCCTGAGGCGGACGAGCGGGCGGACGAGCGCCTCCAGCGCCTCGATGGCACCCGTCGCCGCCTCCACGAGCGGGCCGTCCAGCTCGGCCGCCTCGGTCTCCAGCCCGTAGCCCGCATCGGCGGCGCGGGCGCGTGCATACACGGTCGCGCGAACGGCGGCGAGCAGGCGTTCGAGCGGGCCGAGCGGCAGATCCTCGGCCATGCGGCCCAGCCACGAATCGGCCGGCAGCGCGGCGGCGGCGGCCTGCGCGGCCTCCAGCGCCAGCCCGCCCTCCTCGTCATAGGACGCCACGTCGGAGAGGCGGGCGGCGAGGCCCCGCCGGCGGCCGCGCGCCTTGCCTTCCGGGCCGATGATCCAGCGGCGCAGCTCGATCGCCTCCTGCCCGGTCAGCGCCACGGCGAAGGTGGAATCGGCGGCGTCGAACAGGTGATGCCCCTCGTCGAACACCAGCCGCGCGAGCGGCGCGCCCTCCTCGCGCCGGCGCTGGGCCAGGATCATCACCAGCGCGTGATTGGCGATGACGAGGTCGGCGGCGTCGGCCGCGCGGGCCGATCGCTCGATGAAGCAGCGGCGATAGTGCGGGCAGCCGGCATAGACGCACTCGCCGCGCCGGTCGGTCAGCGCGGTGGAGCCGGCGCGGCGGAACAGGGTCGGCAGCCAGCCGGGCAGATCGCCGCCGACCATGTCGCCATCCTTGCTGTAGGCCGCCCAGCGCGCGACGAGGTGGGCGAGGATCGCGGCGCGGCCCTGGAAACCGCCCTGCAACGCATCCTCCAGATTGAGCAGGCAGAGATAATTCTCCCGGCCCTTCCGCACGACCACCCGCTCGCGATGCTCGGCCGGATGCGGGAAGACGCGGCGCGTCTCGCGATCGAGCTGGCGTTGCAGCGCCTTGGTGTAGGTGGAGATCCACACCGGCCCGCCCGCCGCATCCGCCCAGGCGGCGGCCGGCGCGAGATAGCCGAGCGTCTTGCCGATGCCGGTGCCGGCCTCCGCCAGCAGCATGTGGGGCCGCCCCTCCGCCACACGCGGATCGAACGCGCGGGCGGCGGCGGCGGCGTAGAGGCGCTGGCCCTCGCGCGGCTCCGCGCCGGTGCCCAGCAGCCGCGCGAGGCTGGCCTGCGTCTCGGTATCGCCGAGCACGATCGGTCGCGGCTGCGGGCGGGGCGGCGCCTCCTCCCATTCCGGCAGGCGGGCGAACAGCCACCGCTCCGCCCGGTCCGGCTTGCGCAGACGCTGGGCCACCGCCGCCGCCCACGGCCAGCGCAACCGGGCGAGCGCCTGCGCGCTGCTCCACGCGCCCTCCCGCTCGGGCCAGTCGGCCGCGTCCAGCCGGGCCAGCAGGGCGGCGGCGACCGTCAGCAGGAAGGCGGCGGCCTCGGCATCGCCGCCCGGCGGCGGCAGATCGAGCGCGCGGGCGAGGCCGGCGGGCGTCGGCACGGCGAAGCAGGCGGGGTGGACGAAGGCGTAGAGCTCCAGCAGGTCCAGCCCCGAAAGCTCGCCATAGCCGAGCCGGGTGGCGGTAACGGGCGCGTTCAGCAGGATCGTCGGCGTCTCCGCCGCCAGCCCGATCGCCTCGCCGCGCGAGACGGGCCGCACGCCGCCATCCGGCCGCGCCAGCCAGATGCCGCCGTGCGTGGCGTGGAGCGCGGGGAACGGGAGCGCGGGGAAGGGGAGGGTGTCCGGCCTCACGCCAGCCGCCCGAGTGCGGCGACGAAGCCCGCCGCGTCGGGCAGGCGATCGAGGTGGATGCGGTTCTCGAAGTCTCCGGCGGGGTCGCCCGGCACCAGGATGATCGCCGCCGTGCCGCGGCCGCGCCCGTCCGTATCGCCCAGGATGCCGCCCATGATGCGCGCCGCATCCAGCTCCATCAGCGGGCGGCGGGACCAGGGCACGCTCCACACCAGCCGCCGGTCGGTGACGGTGAGGCGGACGAACGGCGCGCGCACGATGCCGCGGGCGATGTCGCCGTTGCCGCGCGCGATGCGCCAGAACAGGAAGGCGCCCAGGCCGCAGAGCAGGATCGTCATGCCGATGTCGAAGCCGAGCGCGCGCTCCGTGGTGGGCCAGGGGAACCAGACGATCCAGAGGAAGGCGCAGCACATCAGCGCCTGGGGCACGGCGAAGGCGATGGCGAGGCCGGCCCCTTCCGGCAGCGCGCCGATGCCGGGCCGCGCGACATAGAGCGTCGTTTCGCGGATCGAGGCTTCATGTCGCTCGGCTTTTGCGGGTAAGGCCACCGGCAGTGGCTATAAGATGACGGAACAGATGGCAAACGAAGTAGCTGGCGAACCGCGCCCGGACACGCTGAAGGCCGCCGCGCTGGAGAGCAAGGCCTGGCCCTATGAGGAGGCGCGCAAGCTGCTGAAGCGCTACGACAAGGGCGCGCCGGCCAAGGGCCACGTGCTGTTCGAGACCGGCTACGGCCCCTCCGGCCTGCCGCACATCGGCACCTTCAACGAGGTGCTGCGCACGACGATGGTGCGCCAAGCCTATGCGGCGATGAGCGACGTGCCCACCCGCCTGATCGCCTTCAGCGACGACATGGACGGGCTGCGCAAGGTGCCGGACAACGTGCCCAACGCGGCGATGCTGGCCGAACATCTCGGGCGCCCGCTGACGAAGATCCCCGATCCGTTCGGCTGCCACGAGAGCTTCGCCCACCACAACAACGCGATGCTGCGCGCCTTCCTCGATCGCTACGGCTTCGACTACGAGTTTCTCTCCGCCACCGACTGCTACGGCTCGGGCCGGTTCGACGAGGCGCTGAAGGCGGTGCTGCGCCACTATGACGCGATCATGGGCGTGATGCTGCCCACTTTGCGCAAGGAGCGGCAGGCGACCTACTCGCCGGTGCTGCCGATCAGCCCGAAGTCCGGCATCGTCCTGCAGGTGCCGGTGGAGGTGGTGGATGCCGAGGCCGGCCTGATCCGCTTCGACGATGGTGGCGAGACGGTGACGCAGTCCATCCTGGGCGGCGCGGCGAAGCTGCAGTGGAAGGTGGATTGGGCGATGCGCTGGGTGGCGCTGGGCGTCGACTACGAGATGGCGGGCAAGGACCTGATCGATTCGGTGACGGTCTCCTCCAAGATCGCGCGGGTGCTGGGCGCGCGGCCGCCGGAGGGCTTCAACTACGAGATGTTCCTCGACGAGAAGGGCGAGAAGATCTCCAAGTCCAAGGGCAACGGCCTCAGCCTCGACCAGTGGCTGACCTATGGACCGCAGGAGAGCCTGGCCTTCTACATCTATCGCGAGCCGAAGAAGGCCAAGTCGCTGCACATGGGCGTGATCCCTCGCGCGATCGACGATTACTGGCAGTTTCGCGGGGCATGGGCCGCGCAGGAGCTGCCGCAGCGGCTCGGCAACCCGGTCCACCACATCCATGACGGCGCCGTGCCGGCGGAGACGCTGCCGGTGACGTTCGGGCTGCTGCTGAACCTGGTCGGCGTGCTGGGCGAGGCCAGCGCCGATCAGGTCTGGGGCTATCTCGCCAACTATGTGCCCGATGCCGCACCGGAGCGGTATCCGGCGCTCGACCGGCTCGTCGGCCACGCGCTGGCCTTCCACCGCGATTTCGTGGCGCCCACCCTCGTCCGGCGCAAGCCGACGGCGGCGGAGGCGGCGGCGCTGCGCGATCTGGACGCGGGCCTGGCGGCGCTGCCGGACGGCGACACGGCCGAGGACGCGCAGACGCTGGTCTATGAGATCGGCAAGGCGCATTTCGGCAAGGAGGCGCTGAGGGACTGGTTCAGGGCGCTGTACGAAACACTGCTCGGCACATCACAGGGGCCGCGCATGGGCAGCTTCATCGCGCTCTACGGCGTGGAGAACAGCCGGCGGCTGATCGCCGAGACGCTGGCTGCCTGATGTTATTCACGCAACCGTCTTCCGTCTGTCGCGGCCGTGCAACCGGCGCCGAAATGGCGCGTTCAGCGCCTCGGTCCACCCCCTTTCGGACTGGCACGACGCGCCCTCGGGCGCACGGGCCGGCCGCGTCACGATGGCGAGCGTGACGCGGCCTCCCGAAAGGCAGGCATCGAGGAGACTCCGTTGAAGCGTTGGTGGATGAGCGTCGCCGTGGCGGCGGCGATCGCGGCCAGCTCCCCGGCTCAGGCGGCCACGCCGCGCGACATGCTGACGGCCGCCGCCTTCCAGTCGCGCGACAAGGCGAGCGCGCTACTGCAGCTCGGCAACGCGCAGGCGACGGCGGAGGCGCAGCTGAAGGCCACTCCGGGCGATCGCGAGGCGAGCCTGGTGCGGGCGATGGCGATCGGCTACCGCGCCAAGCTGAAGCGCAGCCGGGCCGACGCGGTGGAGGCCAAGCGCCTGTTCGACGGCCTGGCCGCAGCCGATCCGCGCGATCCGCAGGCGCAGCTGGTGATCGCCGGCTGGCATCTGGATGCGATCGCCGATCTCGGCAAGATGATGGCCGGCATGGCGCTGGGCGCGCGCAGCGCCGCGGGCCTCGCTGCGCTCGATCGTTCGGTGGCGCTCGGCGGGGGGCAGCACGCGGCCTATCCCGGTATCGCCAGCCTGATGCGCATCCGTCTGGACCCGGCCGACATGCTCCGCGCGCGCCAGCTGGCCGAGGCGGCGGTCGCGGCGCCGGCGACGACGTCGCTCGACCGGATCATGCAGCGCAGCGCCGCCGCCCTGCTGGTGCCGCTGCGCGCCGGCGACGGCAAGGCGGCGTCGGCGCTGGCGGTGCAGCTGCTGCCCTTCGCCAAGCTGACCGGCTGACCGCATCGCGCGGGCGTCGCGGCATCGAACCCGCCCGCTCAGCCCCAACGACAGCACGCGAACGGCTCCGGGATCGCTCCCGGAGCCGTTCTGCCATGCGCCGGCCTCAGTAGAAGAAGCTGTTGTAGACCGTGACCACGCGGCCACTGCGCGGGTTCACCAGCAGCACGTCGTTGCCGTAGCGCACCCAGCGGTTCACGCCCGGGCGCGGCAGGCGGTAGCGGTACGGATCGGCGATCACGTAGCGCGGGCCGTAGTAGATCGGCGCCAGCCGTCCGCCGACACCGATCGGGCGGTAGCGCCAGCCGCGCGGGCCGGCATAAGCGGGGCCACGGAACACGTCGCCGTTGGTACGGCGATAGTCGCGCCAATCCTCGCGCAGCTCCTGCCGCGCCTCGCGCACGTCCCGGCGCTGCTCGCGCACGTCGCGGCGGGTGCCGTAGCGCTGGGCGTCGCGCAGATCGCGCTGCTCCTCGCGCAGCTCGCGCCGGTCGTGCCGCACCTCGGCGGCGCTCTGCGCCTGGGCGGCGCTGGCGAGGCCGCTGGCGGCGGTGGCGGCGATCAGGGCCGAGATCATCATCTTGTGCATCGGACTTCTCCTTGTTGTGGCATCGTCGAGTTGGTTCGGCGGAGCGGATCGCGCCCGCCGACGATCCCTGATTCGCACAGCGGCGCTGAACCGTGCGGGAACGTGGCCGTCAGCCGGCAGACAGGCTCGCGGCGCCGATGTGGCCGAATGTTGCACGGCTGCAATGAAGCGACGTGGACGAAGCAGAGGCCCGGGATGCCGCCACCCCGGGCCTCCGCCCGCACCCGTCTTCCCGCCGGATCAGCGGTAGAAGAAGGAGTAGATGATGTCCTCGATCAGGCCGGTCCGGAGGTCGATCAGCGCCACGTCGTCATAGTAGCGGACCCAGCGATAGTCGCCATAGGCCGGCGGCAGGCGGCAGCGGTACGGATCGTTGATCCAGTAGTTTCGGCCGTAGAAGAACGGCTCGACCCGGTAGCCGCGCGACCAGCGGCTGTAATCGTAGCCGCGCGGGCCGTAGTAGCGCGGTGCGCGATAGAGCGCGCGATTGCTCGATCGGTAGCCCTGCCAGTCGTAGCGGCGATCGTTGCGCCAGCCGCTGTTCCAGCCGCCGCCGCCGTTCCAGCCGCCGCGCCCGCCGTTCCAGTCGCGTCCGCGATCGTTGCCGCCGTAGCGGGGGCCGTCGCGTCCGTCCCACCAGTCGCGGCCGCGATCGTCGCCGCGCCGGTCGCCGTCGCGGCGGCCGTCGTAGCGCCAGTCGGGCCCGCGTCCGTCCGGTCCGCGTCCGTCCGGTCCACGTACGTCCGGGCCGCGAGCGTCCGGTCCGCGGCGATCGTCGAAGCGGCGATCGTCGCCGCGGCCGTCGCGCTGGGCGAGGCGAGGGTCGTCACGGCCGCCGTCCGCGCGCGGATCGTCGCGCCGCACGTCGCCGCGCGGGCCGCGCGCGTCGTCCGGCGGGCGGCGGTCCTGCGGATTCCACGTCTGCGCGGCGAGCGGGCCGGCGGCGGTCGCCGCGAGCAAGAGGAAGCTTATCATGCGCCGCATCTCGATCACTCCTGAACCCGGCGGCGTCCGTGCCACCATGAGCGACGCTATGCACCGCCGCGACTGAGCGGGCGCTGAATTCACCTGTCAGCGATCAGACAGGATCGCGATCACCTCCTCGGCTTCACCTCGCGCAGCGCCGGCACCGCGCGGGCCGCATCGGCCGGATCGATGCCGGGCGGCGGTGCCGCCGCGATCGTCTCGATGCCCGCCTGCACCCGCGCGGCGCGGCGGATGGCGCGGCGAATGCGCGGATAGGTGCCGCAGCGGCAGATGTTGGTGATCGCCGCGTCGATGTCGGCATCCGTCGGGTTGCGATTCCGTTCGAGCAGGGCGGCGGCGGCCATCACCATGCCGGACTGGCAGTAGCCGCACTGCGGCACGCTCTCGGCGATCCACGCCTGCTGCACCGGATGCCCGCGATCGCGCGAGAGCGCCTCGATCGTGGTGACGAAGCTGCCCTCGATGGCGCCGATCGGCACTTGGCAGGATCGCTGCGCGATCCCGTCGACATGCACGGTGCAGGCGCCACACAGGCCGGCGCCGCAGCCATATTTGGTGCCGGTGAGGTTCGAGGCATCGCGCAGCGCCCACAGCAGCGGCGTCTCCGGATCGAGCCGGTAGTGCACGGCCTGCCCGTTGACGGTGAAGCGGGTCACTGCGCGACCGTGTTGTTCGCGCAGGGACGCGGAGTCGCGGAGACGGTGCCGCGCGCCGCAGGCGTGCCCATCTCGCCACCGCCGGAGGGATCGAAGCGGCTTCGCCGCGCCGCGAACATCTCTGCGCCTCCGCGTCTCTGCGCGCCGAAACCCGGCCGTGGCGGCGTCGTCGCCGGATCGGGGCGATCGTGCACGGCCTGCCCGTTGACGGTGAAGCGGGTCACTGCGCGACCATGTTGTTCGCGCAGGGACGCGGAGACGCAGAGAGGGTGCCGCGCGCTGCAGGCGTGCCCATCTCGCCACCGCCGCAGGGATCGAAGCGGCTGCGCCGCGTCGTGAGCATCTCTGCGCCTCCGCGTCTCTGCGCGCCGAAAATCGGCCCGGGCGGCGTCGTCGCCGGATCGGGGCGACCGTGCAGCGCCAGCCGGTTGACGGTGAGGCGGGTCACGCGCGCTCAGCCCTCACCCATCGACCCTCTCCCTGGACACGAAGGGGCGCATCAGTAGCTCATCGTCTCGTACACGCGGGAGAGGTCGCCCTGCCACTCGCCATGGTACAGGTCGAGCAGGCGCTGCGCCGGCACCTTGCCGCTGGCCAGTATCTCCCGCAGCGGATCGAGATAGCCCTGCTCACTGTCGCCGATGCCGTTCAGCCGCGCGCGCGAGGCGAGGCCGGCGTCGGCGATGTCGAGGATCTGCTTGCCCAGCTGCTGGAACGTCCGCCCGCGCGGGCCGCGCGCCGCCAGCCCCAGCCGCGGCACCTCGGCGCGGATGCGGTGATGGTCCTCGATCGTCCAGTGCTTCACCTCGTCCCACGCGGCATCGAGCGCGGCCTGATCGTAGAGCAGGCCCACCCAGAAGGCGGGCAGCGCGCAGATGGTGTTCCACGGGCCGCCATCGGCGCCGCGCATCTCCAGGAAGCTCTTGAGCCGCACTTCCGGGAAGGCGGTGGAGAGATGATCGGTCCAGTCGCCCAGCAGCGGCTTCTCGCCGGGCAGCACGGCCAGATCCCCCTTCAGGAAATCGCGGAAGCTAAGGCCCGCCGCATCGATGTAGCCGCCATCGCGGAACACGAAGTACATCGGCACGTCGAGCATGTAGTCGGCGTATCGCTCATAGCCGAAGCCGTCCTCGTAGACGAACGGCAGCATGCCCGTGCGGTGCGAATCGGTATCCGTCCAGATATGGCTGCGATAGCTGAGGAAGCCGTTCGGCTTGCCTTCGGTGAACGGCGAATTGGCGAACAGCGCGGTGGCGAGCGGCTGCAGCGCGAGGCTGACGCGGAACTTCTTCACCATGTCCGCCTCGCTGGAATAATCGAGGTTGGTCTGGATGGTGCAGGTGCGCAGCATCATGTCCAGCCCCATGCTGCCCACGCGCGGCATGTGGCGCAGCATGATCCCGTAGCGGCCCTTGGGCATGATCGGCAGCGCCTCGCGTGTCTTGTCCGGCCACATGCCGAGGCCGAGATAGCCGAGGCCCAGCCGGTCGCCGACCGCCTTCACCTGCTCCAGGTGGCGGCCGGTCTCGGCACAGGTCTGGTGGAGATTGTCGAGCGGCGCGCCGGAGAGTTCCAGCTGCCCCGCCGGTTCCAGGCTGACATTGCCGTCGCTGCCGGCCAGCGCGATGATGTTGCCGCCCTCGTGGATCGGCTCCCAGCCATATTTCGTCAGGCCGATCAGCAGCGCGTGGATGCCGCCCGGCTCCTCATAGGAAGGCGCGCGGTGCGAATCCTTAAAGTAGACGAACTTCTCGTGCTCGGTGCCTATCCGCCAGCGATCCTTGGGCTTCTCGCCGCCGGCGAAGATGCGCAACAGGTCGTCGCGCGATTCGATCTGCGGGTCTTCGCCGTTACCGGCCGTGCGCGTGCTCATGCGAAGCGCCCATAGCGAGCGGATCGAGCCTCTGCCAGTGGATTAGCTACCGATCGGTCCAGTCCCCGGCGACGGCCATCCACACCGCGACGGCGGCGGCGGCGGCGGTGTCCGCGCGCAAGATGCGCGGGCCGAGCGACACGCCGCACGCGGCCGGCACGGCGGCGATGGCGGCGCGTTCCTCGGTGGTGAAGCCGCCCTCCGGGCCGATCAGGATCGCCGCCGGGCCGGGCCGGGCGACGGAGGCGAGTGGCGCGCCGCCCTCCTCGTCGGCGTGGATCAGCATGCGCTCCGCCGGCCAGGCGCGCAGCACCTCGCGCAGCGGCGCAAGCTCGGCGAGTTCGGGCAGGGCGGTGCGGCCGCACTGCTCGGCCGCCTCGATCATGTGGGCGCGCAGCCGATCGGGATTGAGCCGGTCGACGATCGTGCGCTGCGTGACGACGGGCACGATGCGCGCGACGCCGAGTTCGCACGCCTTCTCGACCAGCCAGTCGATCCGTCCCTTCTTGATGGGCGCGGCGAGCAGCCAGAGATCGGGCACCGTCTCGCGCGGGGCCAGCCGCTCGGCGACGGCGACGGTGAGGTCGCGCTTGCGCACGTCCGCCACCTCGGCCAGCCACTCGCCGGTGGCATCGTCGAACAGGCGGAGGGGATCGCCGGGCTTCAGCCGCATCACCGCCGAAAGGTAATGCGCCTGCCCGCCTTCGAGCGTGACGCGGGCGCCGGGCGACAGCGGCGCGGCGACGAACAGGCGGGGCGTGCTGGCCGGGGGCCAGGCGGGTGTGGCGGGCATGATGCGATGGATAGTGCCGCCCGCGCGCCGCGTCACCTGTCACTGTGTCCTCACGGCAACAGTGCGGGCTCTTGTTCGGGTGCAGTGCAACATGATCGTCACACGGCAGTTCAGCCCCCCACGCACGGGGCGGTGAGGTCGCCGATAATGCCCCGGCGCTGAGTGGAGTATTGATAATGAAGACGTTTCTTCTCGCCGCCGCCGCCCTCCTGGCCCTGCCCACCGCCGCCATGGCGCAGGACAGCGCGCCGGACGGCAGCCCGGCTTTCGGTTTCGAGCCCTATGTCGGCGTGCTCGGCGGCTATGATTCCTATGACAAGCTCAGCGAGTTCGGCACCAGCGGCAATCGCGGCCGCATGGATGGCGCGCTGATCGAGGGCGTCGTCGGCGCCAACGTGCCGCTCGGCCCTGTGTTCGTGGGCGTCGAGGGCAATGCCGCCAAGGGCTTCAAGGACATCGACTGGGAATATGGCGTCAAGGGCCGCGCTGGCGTGCGCGCCGGTGACAGCGGCCTGATCTACGCCTCGGCCGGCTACCAGTGGGTCAACGGCAAGGGCAAGCGCGGCTTCGCCGACCGGAGCGACTGGATCTACGGCGTCGGCCTGGAGGTCGGCCCGAAGGACATCGGCCTGGGCGGCCTCACCGGCAACTCGGGCGTGCGCCTGCGGCTGCAGGCCGACACCTACGACTTCGATTCGGTGCGGCCGATGGCCGGCCTGGTCTTCCATCTCTGATCGCACCCGCGATCGGGAAATGAAGCGGCCGGGGTGGCGACACCCCGGCCGCTTTTCTTATATGGCCGGCACGGGCATAAGCCCGCCTCCCGATCCCTTGGAAAACGCCCCCATGTCCGCGATGCTCAAGATCAGCCTGCCCGATGGTTCCATCCGCGAGGTCGCGGCCGGCACCACTCCGGCGGAGATCGCGGCGGCGATCGGCCCCGGCCTCGCCAAGGCGGCGATCGCCGCGCGCGTGGATGGCGAGCTGCGCGACATCACGCGGCCGCTTGAGGCGGATGCCTCGCTGGCGCTGGTGACGGCGAAGGACGAGGCGGACGCGCTGGAGCTGGCGCGGCACGACTTCGCCCATGTGCTGGCGGAGGCGGTGCAGACGCTGTTCCCCGGCACCCAGATCACCTTCGGCCCGGCGACGGACGACGGCTTCTACTATGATTTCGCGCCGCCGAAGATCGACGGGCGCGACCGCCCGTTCACCGACGAGGATCTGCCGGCGATCGAGGCCGCGATGCGCGCCATCATCGCGCGCGACGAGCCGCTGGTGCGCGAGGTGTGGAGCCGGGCGGACCTGATCGCCCGCTGGCAGGCCGCCGGCGAGACGTTCAAGGCCGAGTGGGCGGCCGAGCTGCCCGAGGGCGAGGCGCTGACGGTCTACCGCTCCGGCACGGCCGAGCATGGCTGGCTGGACATGTGCCGCGGCCCGCATCTGGCCTCCACCGGCAAGCTCGATCCCGCCGCGTTCAAGCTGACGCGCGTCTCCGGCGCCTACTGGCGCGGCGACCAGAACAACGCGATGCTCAGCCGCATCTACGGCACCGGCTGGCTGACGAAGAAGCAGCTGGACCAGCACCTGTTCATGCTGGATGAGGCGGCCAAGCGCGACCACCGCAAGATCGGGCAGGAGATGGACCTGTTCCACCTGCAGCCGGAGGCGCAGGGATCGGTGTTCTGGCACCCGAACGGCTTCGTGCTGTGGCGCGCGCTGGAGGCGTATATGCGCCGCCGGCTGGACGCCGCCGGCTACAGGGAAGTGAAGACGCCGCAGCTGATGGACGCGCGGCAGTGGGAACAGTCCGGCCACTGGGGCAAGTATCGCGAGAACATGTTCGTCGTGCCGGACGAGATCCCGTCGGGCGAGGACGAGGGGCCGGTCCTCAGCGGCAAGGCCGAGCTGATGGCGCTGAAGCCGATGAACTGCCCGGCGCACGTGCTGATCTTCAAGCAGGGCATCAAGAGCTATCGCGACCTGCCGATCCACATGGCCGAATTCGGCTGCTGCCACCGCAACGAGGCGCACGGCGCGCTCCACGGCATCATGCGCGTGCGCCAGTTCACCCAGGACGACGCCCACATCTTCGTACGAGAGGACCAGCTGATCGAAGAGGTGAGGGCGTTCTGCGAACTGCTCGACTCGGTCTATCACGATCTCGGCTTCTCCGACTACGCCGTGAAGCTGGCGCTTCGCCCGGAGAAGCGTTTCGGCGACGACGCGATGTGGGACAAGGCCGAGGCGGAGCTACGCGCGGCGGTGATGCAGGCGGACATCAGCGAGACGATCAAGGCCCGGTTCGAGGATCTGCCCGGCGAGGGCGCTTTCTACGCGCCGAAACTGGAGTTCCACCTGACCGATGCGATCGGGCGGACGTGGCAGGTGGGCACCATGCAATCCGACCGGGTGCTGCCCGAGCGGCTGGATGCGAGCTACATCGGCGAGGACGGCAACCGCCACCGCCCGGTGATGCTGCACCGCGCGATCCTGGGCACGTTCGAGCGGTTCATCGGCATCCTGATCGAGCATCATGCCGGCCGCTTCCCGCTGTGGCTGGCGCCGGTGCAGGCGGTGGTGGCGACGATCGTATCCGACGCGGACGACTATGCGCACGCGGTGGCGGCCAGGCTGCGGGCGGCGGGGCTGCGGGTAGAGACGGACCTGCGCAACGAGAAGATCAACTACAAGGTGCGCGAACATTCGCTGGCCAAGGTGCCGGCGCTGCTGGTGGTGGGCAAGCGCGAGGCGGAGGAGGGCAAGGTCGCCATCCGCCGGCTGGGATCGCAGCAGCAGCAGATCATGACGCTGGACGAGGCGATCGCCGCATTGGTGGCGGAGGCGACGCCGCCGGATCTGGTCGGCGCGGTCGGCTGACGTCGCGCCGGTTCGATGCTAGGATGACGCCATGACCGTCTTCCAGAATGTCCGCCGCGGCCTCATCCCCGCCCGCCTCACGGTGGACGAGGTCTACGCGCTGACCGAAGCCGGCGCGTTCGACCAGGACGACAAGTTCGAACTGATCGATGGGGAGATCGTGCCGATGGCTGCGGCAAAGGCCAGTCCGCACGAGATGATGAAGTCGCAACTGATCCGGGCGCTGATCCTTGCGACCGGGCCGGAGACCCGCCTCTTCGTGGAGGCGAGCATAACCTTGTCGCAGGATTATCTGGTCGAGCCCGATCTGGCGCTCTGTCCAGACGGCCTCCAGTCTCGCGCTGTGCGGGGGCCGGATCTGCTGCTGGCGATCGAGGTGGCGAGCAGTTCGATCAGCTATGATCTCCGCGTGAAGGCGCCATTATACGCCGGTTTCGGCATACGCGATTACTGGGTCGTCGATGCCGTGCGACGGACCATTCGGGTCCATCGCGATCCCGTCGACGGGATCTATCGTGACGTCGAGGAATATGAGGCGCACGATCCCGTCGCCGCGTTGCTGCTGCCCGGCGTGACGATCCGGCTCGACATGCTGGACTGAGGCATCGCCGCATCTTTCAAAATCGCGCGCGAAGGCCTATATCGCAGGTCTGAATCACCACGCCTGGAGAAGCTGCTATACGTCCGCCCATGATGCGCCGCCCGCTCGGCCAGCCGCCGATGCCGTTGAACGGCCCACGCTACAATGAATTCATCCAGTCGCCCAAGGTCCGGGTGATCGATGGGGACGGCGAGAATCTGGGCGTGATGTACACGCGCGAGGCGATGGAGCAGGCGGCTGAGGTCGGCCTCGATCTGGTCGAGGTCTCGCCCAACGCCGATCCGCCCGTCGCCAAGTTCCTGGATATCGGCAAGTTCAAGTACGAGACCCAGAAGAAGGCGAACCTCGCCCGCAAGAGCCAGAAGACGCAGGAGATCAAGGAGATCAAGATGCGTCCGAACATCGACGATCACGACTACGACACCAAGATGAAGAAGGTGCACGAGTTCATCGACGAGGGCGACAAGGTGAAGGTCACGCTGCGCTTCCGCGGGCGCGAGCTGGCGCACGGCCAGCTCGGCATGCAGGTGTTGCAGCGCGTGCAGGCGGACATCGCCGAGATCGCCAAGGTGGAGCAGCACCCACGCATGGAAGGCCGACAGATGCTGATGGTGCTGGCGCCCAAATAAGCGACACGCCTCTCGCGGGATCGGAAGGGAGTGGGGCGACCCGCTCCCTTTTTCGTTGCGTGGTGCCGATGGTCGCCACGGCGCCCGGGTCGACGCCGCCGATTGCGCTTGCACGGCAGGCCGATGCTGGTATGCCGCGCCTGCTTTCCGTTACGGAATCCTTGTATTTCGATCGTAAGAGAGCGTGGAGGGAAGGGTTAAGCCTTTCTCTCCACGATGGGGCGGGCCGTGGTGCAAAAGGGGCTGGCATGGTGCCGGCCTCTGGTTTACGTAAACGGCAACTAGAATAGTTTTCAGGGGAGGTTCCATGTCCAAGTCGCTTTGGCTGCTGAGCACGGCTATCGTCGCAATCGCCGTTCCGGCCCACGCGCAGACGCCGCCAGCCGGCCAGGCACCCGCCGACGCCGCGACCACCTCCGACACGCCGAGCCCCACGGAGCAGGCCGGCAGCGTGGCCGCACCCGCGCCCGCGCCCGCAGCCGCGATCGAGGCGACCGACAATGGCGACATCATCGTCACGGCCACCCGCCGCAACGAGGCGCTCTCCAACGTGCCGCTCGCCGTCTCCGCCGTCACCGGCGACACGCTGACCCGATCGGGCGCCACCGACATCCGCGCGCTGAACCAGCTGTCGCCGTCGCTGCTCGTCTCCTCGACCACGTCGGATGCCGGCGGCGCCGTCGCGCGCATCCGCGGCATCGGCACGGTCGGCGACAATCCGGGCCTCGAAAGCTCCGTCGCCCTGTTCGTCGACGGGGTCTACCGCTCCCGTACCGGCACCGGCCTCACGGAATTGGGCGCGATCGACCGGATCGAGGTGCTGCGCGGGCCGCAGGGCACCCTGTTCGGCCGCAACGCCTCGGCCGGCCTCATTAGCGTCATCACCGCCAAGCCGAAGTTCGAGGAGGAGGGCACGGCCGAGCTCTCCTACGGCAATTACGATTACTGGCGCGGCATCGTCGGCCTCACCGGGCCGATCAACTCCAAGATCGCCTACCGGCTGGACGGCGTCTACGTGAAGCGTGACGGCTTCATCAAGGAAGGCACCTATGCCGGCAGCACCGGCCGCGACTTCAACGACAAGGATCGCTACCTGGTGCGCGGCCAGCTATTGTTCCAGCCGGACGACGACATCTCCTTCCGCCTGATCGGCGACTATTCGCGCAAGAACGAGGAATGCTGCGTCGGCGTCTATCTGCCGACGCGCGACGTGCGGCGCAGCGCGGACGGATCGCTGGCGACCTCCGCCTCGTCCACCGCTGCAGTGCTGCGCAGCCTGGGCGGCTTCGTCAGCGACCGCCCCTATGATCGCCGCGCATCCGTGACGCCGGGCCGCACCTACCGCCAGGACGTCGAGGATTGGGGCGCGTCCGGCGAGCTCAACTGGGACTTCGGGCCGGCCGCGCTGACCTCGATCACCGCCTATCGCTACAACGACTATAAGCGCGGCCAGGACGCCGACTTCAACAGCCTGGACCTGCTCTACCGGCCGGACGACGGACGCGACTTCATCAAGTTCCGCACCTTCAGCCAGGAGCTGCGCCTGCAGGGCGAGGCGTTCGCCGGCAAGCTCGACTGGCTGGTCGGCGGCTATTATGCCGACGAGCGGCTCGATGTCCGCTCCTCGCTGACCTACGGCGCGGACTATGACCGCTACATAACCCAGCTGGTGCGCGGCAGCGGCGGCGCGGCGGCGCAGTTCCCCGGCTTCAACAACCTGCGCGGCTTCGTCTCGGCCGGGCTCGCCCAGCAGGGCCTGCCGGCGGCGGTGATCGCGCCGGTGGCGGCGCTGATCCCGAATATCGCGACCTATGCGAATACCGGGCAGAACGATCGCTACCGCCAGCGCAGCCGCAACTTCGCCTTCTTCACCCACAATGTCATCCATGTGACGGACACCCTCTCCGTCACGCTGGGCGCGCGCTACACCAACGAGGACAAGCGGCTGCGGGCGGCCTTTGCCTCCACCGTGCCGGCCGGCAACGCGGCGGCCTCGCTCGCCCAGTCGGTCGCGCAGCTGCGCGCGCTCGCGGCGAGCACGGCCAACCCGTTCATCCGCGCCGCCGCCACTGGCGCGGCGGGCGGCGTCGGCGCGCTGGCGCCGGCCGCGGCCCTCTACGGCGTGCTGACCCCGTTCAACGGCACCTTGCCCTCGCGCAAGCGCAAGGAGGATGAGTGGACCGGCACCGCCGTGGTCAGCTGGAAGCCGGCGCCGGAACTGCTGACCTATGCGAGCTATTCGAAGGGCTACAAGGCCGGCGGCTTCAACCTCGATCGCTCGGTGCTGGGCATCCCGCTGCTCGGCCAGCCGGCGCCAGACCTCAGCCAGCTTGAGTTCGAGTCCGAGAAGGTCGACGCCTATGAGGTGGGCGCGAAATATAACGGGCGCGGGTTCGACATCAACGTCGCGCTGTTCCAGCAGGACTTCAAGAACTTCCAGCTGAACAACTTCCAGGGCGTCAACTTCATCGTCGCCAACATCAAGGGCTGCACGGAGCTGTCCGGCGGCCCGGGTGCGGATAGCGACCAGAGCGCCGCGACCGGCGAGTGCATCGGCAAGATCAAGCCCGGCGTGCGCAGCCGTGGCGTGGAGATCGAGGCGTTCATCCGCCCGGCGGACAATTTCAACGTCAATGTCGGCTTCACCCTGGCCGACACGCAGTATCGCAACGATCTGAGCACCACGCGCACCGCGCTGAACCCGAGCGGCGCCCTGCCCACGTCGCTGGTGAACCTGCCGGGGCGGCGCGTGTCGAACTCCTCCTACTTCACCGTCACCACCGGCGCGGGCTGGACGCCGGACCTCGGCACCGGCGGCCTGCGCGGGCTGCTCTACGCCGATCTGCGCTACCAGAGCGACATCAACACCGGCTCCGACCTGTTCTACGAGAAGCGGCAGGACGGCGTGGTGACGGTGAACGCCCGCGTCGGCGTGTCGGGCGGCGACGGGCGCTGGAGCCTGGAGTTCTGGGGCCAGAACATCTTCGACGTCGACTATACGCAGGTGGCGTTCAACATGCCGACGCAGGGCACGGGCGACACGCTCTCCGTGCTGAACGGCCAGCAGGCATCGGCCAACCGCCTCTATGGCGCCTTCCTGGCCGAACCCCGCACCTACGGGGTGACGGTGCGGACGAAGTTCTGATCGCGGCGGCGCCACAGCCGCCCCCCAAACACGTCTAGGCCGCCGCCCGCTCGATCGTCTCGCCGGCGGCGGCGTCCAGCAGGCGGCGTTCCAGGGCCTTCAGTCGAGTGGCGTTCGTCACCTTGTCGCCGATCAGGTCGGTGAAGTAGAAGACGTCGACCGCCCGCTCGCCATAGGTGGCGATATGGGCGGAGTGGATCGTCACCTTCGACTGGAACAGCGCCTGCGCCAGGCTGTTGAGGAGCGCCGGCCGGTCGCGCGCGTTGACCTCCACCACCGTGTAGCGGTTCGACGCCTTGTTATCGACGAGCACGTTCGGCTCGATCTCGAACGCCTCGGCGCGGGTGCGCGGCAGCGGCTTGGCGGCGAGGCGATCGGCCATGCGGTTGCGGTTGGCGAGGGCGTCCTCGATCGTCACGCGCAGCCGCTGCAGCCTGTCCGGATCGTCGAACGGCTGGCCGAAGGGATCCTGCACCAGCAGATTGTCCACCGCCATGCCGTCCCGCGTGGTGTGGATGCGCGCGTCGATGATGCTGCCGCCGGCCAGGTGGATCGCGCCGGCGATGCGGTAGAACAGGCCGGGATGATCGGCCGCGTAGATCGTCACCAGCGTGGCGCCCCGCTCCCGATCGGCGTGCGCGGTGATGGCCAGCTGCTTGCCGGCGCCGTCCGTCGCGGCGATCAGGCGGGCGTTGCGCTCCAGTATGTCGCCGGCTTCCGACACCCAATATGATTCCGGCAGCCGCCGGATGAGCGCCTCGAACCCGTCGTCCGGCCAGCCGAGCACGGTGCGCAGGTCCGCCTGCTTGGCGTCGATCCGCTCGCGCCGGCCCTTCTGCTTGTGGCCCAGCCGCAGCACCTCCTCCGCCGCCTCGTAGAGATCGGCGAGCAGCTGCCGCTTCCAGCCGTTCCACACGCCGGGGCCGACGGCGCGGATGTCGACGACCGTCAGGATCAGCAGCAGCCGCAGCCGCTCCGGGCTCTGCACCTTCTCGGCGAAGTCGAGGATCGTCTTGAAGTCGCTCAGGTCGCGCTTGAACGCGGTGGCGGACATCAGCAGGTGGTAGCGCACCAGCCAGGCGACCGTCTCCGTCTCGGCCGGCGTCATGCCGAAGCGCGGGCACAGCTTCTCCGCCACCTCGGCGCCCAGGATGCTGTGATCGCCGCCGCGGCCCTTGGCGATATCGTGCAGCAGCACCGCGGCGTAGAGCACGCGGCGCGAGATGATGCGGCGGAAGATGTCCGTCGCCAGCGGATGGTCGCCTTCCAGCTCCCCCTTCTCGATCTGCGCGAGCAGACCGATGGCGCGGATCGAATGTTCGTCCACCGTGTAATGATGGTACATGTCGAACTGCATCTGCGCCACGACGCGGCCGAAATCCGGCACGAAGCGGCCGAAGATGCCGGCCTCGTTCATCCACCGCAGCGCGCTCTCCGGATCGCGCGGGGATGTCAGCACCTCCAGGAAAAAGGCGTTCGCGCGCGGATCGCGGCGGACGCGGTGATCGATCAGCCGCACGTCGCGCGTCGCCTGGCGCATGGCGGCGGGATGGATCTCCAGCCCGTGCCGGTCGGCGACAGCGAACATCTCCAGCAGCCGCGCCGGATCCTCGCGGAAGAAATCGTCGGCGGGCGTGGTCAGGCGGCCGCGATCGAAGATGAAGCCTTCCAGGTTGCGCGGCTTGCGCTTCAGCTTGGGCAGGCCGAAGCGGCGGCCACGCCGGGCGAACTCCTCGTCCAGGTGGGCGAGGAACACGCCGGTCAGGTCGCCCACCTGCTTGGCCGTGAGGAAATAATGCTGCATGAACCGCTCGACCGCCGATCGGCCGGGCCGCGCCGCGTAGCGCATCCGCTCCGCCACCTCGCGCTGCACGTCGAAGGTCAGCCGGTCCTCGGCGCGGCCGGCGATCAGGTGCAGGTGGCAGCGCACCGCCCACAGGAAATTCTCGGCGCGCTGGAAGCGGCGCAGCTCCGTCGGGCTCAGCAGCTTCTTGTGGACGAGATCGGCGGTCGAGCGGACGCGGTGGACGTATTTCCCGATCCAGAAGAGGGTGTGGAGATCGCGCAGGCCGCCCTTGCCCTCCTTGAGATTGGGTTCCACCACGTAGCGGCTGTCGCCCATGCGCTTGTGCCGCGCATCCCGCTCGGCCAGCTTCTCGATCACGAAGGTGCGGGCGGTGCCGGCCATCACCTCGCGGTCGAAGCGGCGCGACGCCTCGTCGTACAGGCGCTCGTCGCCCCATACGAAGCGGCCTTCCAGCTGGGCGGTGCGGATGGTGAGATCGGCCTTGGCCATACGCACCAGCTCGTCCAGCGAGCGGCTGGAGTGGCCGATCTTCAGGCCCAGATCCCACAGGGTGTAGAGCATGGATTCGATCACCTGCTCGGCCCACGCCGTCTGCTTCCACGGCGTGATGAAGGTGATGTCGACGTCCGAGTAGAGCGCCATCTCGCCACGCCCGTAGCCGCCGACCGCCATCAGGGTCAGCCGCTCGGCGGCGGTGGGGTTGTTCAGCGGGTAGAGCCGCTGGGTGGTGAAATCGAAGATCAGCCGCAGCAGCTGATCGGTGAGGAAGGCGTAAGCGGCCGCCGCCTCGTTGCCGCGCGTGGGCTGGGCGGCGAGTCTGCCGGCGATCTCGGCCCGGCCCGCGTCCAGCGCGGCGCGCAGCAGCGGCGTCGCCTGCTGGCGCATCGCGGAGGCGTCCCGCTCCGCCGCAAGCGCGGCGAGCGCATCGGCCATCTCGCGCCGATCGATGATCGCGCGGCGGTTGGGCAGGGTATCGAAGCGGGTGGACATGGCGCCGAGATAAGCACGGCTCGCGTCAAAAGCGAGTGAAGGTGCGGCGTGCGGGGGACGATGCCTCGATCTTGCCTGCCGACGTGTCCACGCTAAGCTTCCGTCCCGAGGGGGAGAGCGACATGACGCGACTGGCTTGGCTGGCTCTTCTGACAGCGCTTGCGACCGGCGCCTGCGCCAAGGCACCCGATGGCTCCGGCGGCACGACGGCGGTTGCCGAGGAGGCGCCGTCGTCGAGCAAGACGGCCGGCGCCGCACCCGCCGTGCCGGTCAGCGTGCCGCAGATCGCCTATGTCTATCGCTACGCCTACACGATACCGGCGGATGCGATCGCTACCGTGCAGGAGCGCCATATCGCCCTGTGCGACAGGCTCGGCCCTGACGCTTGTCGCGTCGTCGGGATGCAGCGAGTGACGGACGAGGCGTCCTCCGCGTCCGGCTCGCTGACGCTCGTTGTGCGCGCGCAAATGGCCCGGGCCTTCAGCCGTGCGCTGGCCGCCGCTGTCGCGCGTTCCGGCGGCAGCCAGGCGGACAGCAGCATCGCCGCCGAGGATCTCTCCAAGCGGATGATCGATACCGAGGCGCGCCTGCGGGCCAAGCAGGCGCTGGCCGATCGGCTGATGGAGCTGCTCCGTACCCGCAGCGGTCCGGTCGCCGATCTCGTCGCGGCCGAACGATCGGTGGCCGGCGTGCAGGAGGAGATCGACGCCGCGCGATCGTGGCTGGCCGAGGCGCGGGGCCGCGTCGACATGTCCACCTTTGAGCTGAGCTACGGGACGACGGGCACGACCGGCTTCAGCGCCCCGCTGCGCCAGTCGATCGCAGCGATGGGCGGCTTCTTCGGGGGAAGTTTGGCATTGCTGATCCAGCTTGTCGCGGTGCTGTTGCCCTGGGCGGTGGCGGGCGGCGCCGTTGCGGTCGCCGCAAGGTGGATGGCGCGCAGGCGCCGACGCGTCATCGACGAGGACTGATCCGCCGGCTGCCCCTACTCCGCCGCCGCCCGCTTCAGCGCGTAGAGCCGGTCGAGCGCGTCGCGCGGGGAAAGGGCGTCCACGTCGATCGCGGCCAGCGCCGCGCGCAGCGGATCGGGCGGCGGATCGGCGGCGGCAGCGGCGGCGAACAGCGGCAGGTCGTCCAACCCGGCGGCCAGGCCACCGGTGGCGGCGCGGCCCTTCTCCAGCTTGGCCAGCACCGCCTTGGCGCGCGCCACCACCGGCGGCGGCAGGCCGGCGAGTTTCGCGACGGCGAGGCCGTAGCTGCGATCCGCGGGCCCGCGCGCCAGCTCGTGCAGCAGCACCAGATCGCCCTTCCACTCCCGCGCGCGGACATGGTGGAGGCTGAGCCCGTCGAGCCGCTCGGCCAGCCGCGTCAGCTCGTGATAATGGGTGGCGAACAGGCAGCGGCAGCGGTTCCTGTCGTGCACCGCCTCCACCACCGCCCAGGCGATGGCGAGGCCGTCATAGGTGCTGGTGCCGCGCCCCACCTCGTCGAGGATGACGAAGCTGGCGGGTGTCGCCTGGGCGAGGATCGCCGCCGTCTCCACCATCTCGACCATGAAGGTCGATCGCCCGCGCGCCAGATTGTCCGACGCGCCGACCCGGCTGAACAGGCGATCGACGAGGCCCAGCGTCGCGGCGGTGGCGGGCACGTAGCTGCCGGCCTGCGCCAGCACCGCGATCAGCGCGTTCTGCCGCAGGAAGGTGGATTTGCCGCCCATGTTCGGCCCGGTGACGAGCCACAGGCGCGACTCCTCCGAGAGCCGGCAGTCGTTCGCCACGAAGCGGCCGCCGCCTGCCGCGATCGCGCTCTCGACGACAGGGTGGCGCCCGCCGGTCACGTCGAAGCAGGGGTGGGTGGCGAAGGCGGGTCGCGCCCAGCCGCCCTCCGCCGCCCGTTCGGCCAGCCCCGCCGCCACGTCGAGCCGGGCGAGCGCGTCGGCGGTGGCGGCGATGGCGGTGGCACCGCGCAGCGCGGTGGCGGTCAGCTCCTCCAGATGCGCCGCCTCGGCCGCGAGCGCGTGGGCGCCGGCCTGGCCCACGCGCAGCGCCTGCTCGTGCAGGTCGGGCGCGTTGAAGCGGACGACGCCGGCCAGGGTCTGGCGGTGGGTGAAGCCGCTGTCCGCCGCCATCAGCGGCTCGGCGTGGCGGGCCTGCACCTCGACATGGTAGCCCAGCACGCCGTTGTGGCGGATCTTGAGGCCGGCGATGCCGGTGGCGGTGCGGTAGCGCGCCTCCAGCGCGGCGATGGCGCGGCGGCCCTCGCCGCCCGTCGCGCGCAGATCGTCGAGCGCCGGATCGAACCCCTCGGCGATATAGCCGCCCTGCGCGGCATCGACCGGCGGCACAGGCACCAGCGCCCGGCCGAGCAGATCGGTGAGCGCGCCATGGCCGGCGAGGCGGGCGGCGGCCTCCTCCAGCAGCGGCGGTCGATCCTCCAGCCTGACGAGGCGGGCGTGGAGCGCGCGCGCCTCGTCCAGCCCGTCGCGCAGCTGGCCGAGATCGCGCGGGGAGCCGCGCCCCGCCGCCAGCCGGCCGAGCGCGCGGCCGATATCGGGCGCGGCCCGCAGCGCGGCGCGCACAGCCTCCCGCAAGGCGGCGTCGTCGGCGAAGCGGCGGACGAGATCGAGCCGCCGCTCGATCGCCGCGCGGTCCATCAGCGGCGCGGCGATGTCGGCCGCCAGCATCCGCGCGCCGGCGCCGGTGACGGTGCGGTCCACCGCATCGAGCAGGCTGCCGCGCCGCCCGCCGCCGGCGGCGGCCGTCAGCTCCAGGCTCTCGCGGGTGGCGGCGTCGATCAGCATGTGATCGGCCGCCACCCGCGCCGCCGGCGGCTGGAGCAGCGGCAGCGTGCCCTGGCCGGCGCGATCGAGATAGGCGAGCAGGCCGCCCGCCGCCGCCAGCCCGGCCCGCTCGAACCGGCCGAAGCCGTCCAGCGTGGCGACGCCGAACAGCGCCTTCAGCCGCGCCTCCGCGGCGAGGCTGTCGAACGCGCGGGGATCAAACGGGATCGCGCCGGCGGGCGCCGCCGCCAGCGTTTCCGGCACGACGATCTCGGCCGCGCCAAGGCGGGCGAGTTCGGCATCGCGGCCCGACGCTGCCACGCAGGCGATCTCGAACCGGCCGGTGGAGATGTCGGCCGCCGCCAGCCCCACGGCGCCGCCCGCCTCGGCTATGGCGACCAGCCAGTTGGCCGCCCGCGCGTCCAGCAGCGCCTCCTCGGTCAGGGTGCCGGCCGTCACCACGCGCACGATCGCGCGGCGCACCAGCGCCTTCGATCCGCCGCGCCGCTTTGCCTCGGCCGGGCTCTCCACCTGCTCGGCGATGGCGACGCGGTGGCCGGCCTTGATCAGCCGCGCCAGATAGTTTTCCGCCGCATGCACCGGCACGCCGCACATCGGCACCGCATCGCCGCCATGCTCGCCGCGCGCGGTGAGCGCGATGTCCAGGCAGGCGGCGGCCACCTTCGCATCGTCAAAGAACAGCTCGAAGAAGTCGCCCATGCGGTAGAACAGCAGGCAATCCGCGCTCTCCGCCTTCAGCGCGTGATATTGCGCCATCATCGGCGTCACCGCCGGCACGGTGCCCTTTTCTTTGCCCGAAGCTGCCATGATCGGGCTGATAGCGTCTTGTGAGCGGTGCAGCCATGCCCCACAAGGCGCGCGGGTGGACCGTCCGGGAGGGGCACGATGAGCGAAGGCAGCAACGTCCAGTTTTCCGAGCGCGAGGCGCTGCTGTTCCACTCCTCCGGCCGGCCCGGCAAGATCCAGATCGTCGCCACCAAGCCGATGGCCACGCAGCGCGACCTGTCGCTGGCCTATTCGCCCGGCGTCGCGGTTCCGGTGCGGGCGATCGCCGCCGATCCGGACACCGCCTACGACTATACCGCCAAGGGCAACCTCGTCGCGGTGATCTCGAACGGCACCGCGATCCTCGGCCTCGGCGATCTCGGCGCGCTCGCCTCCAAGCCGGTGATGGAGGGCAAGGCGGTGCTGTTCAAGCGCTTCGCCGACGTCGACTCAATCGATATCGAGCTGAACACCAAGGACGCGCAGCGCTTCATCGAGGCGGTGGAGCTGATGGAGCCCACCTTCGGCGGCATCAACCTGGAGGATATCGGCGCGCCCGACTGCTTCATCATCGAGCAGACGCTGCGCGAGAAGATGAACATCCCGGTGATGCATGACGACCAGCACGGCACCGCGATCATCACCGCCGCCGGCCTCATCAACGCCTGCCACCTCACCGGCCGCAACCTGGCGGACATCAAGGTGGTGGTGAACGGCGCCGGCGCCGCCGCGATCGCCTGCACCGCGCTGATCAAGTCGATGGGCGTGCGCCACGACAACGTCATCATGTGCGATCGCAAGGGCGTGATCTGGCAGGGCCGCGAGGGCGTGGACCAGTGGAAGTCGGCCCATGCCTCCACCACCGACCGGCGCACCCTGAACGAGGCGCTGGAGGGGGCGGACGTGTTCCTCGGCCTCTCCGCCGCCGGATCGCTGAAGCCGGACATGATGATGAAGATGGCGGCGCAGCCAATCATCTTCGCGATGGCCAACCCCGATCCGGAGATCACGCCGCCGGAGGCGAAGGCGGCGCGGCCCGACGCGATCATCGCCACCGGCCGGTCCGACTATCCGAACCAGGTCAACAACGTGCTGGGCTTCCCCTTCATCTTCCGCGGCGCGCTGGACGTGCGGGCGACCGCGATCAACGAGGAGATGAAGATCGCCGCCGCCCAGGCCCTCGCCGATCTCGCGCGGGAGCAGGTGCCGGAGGAGGTGGCGCAGGCCTATGGCGGGCAGGCGCCTCGCTTCGGCCGCGACTATATCATCCCCGCGCCGTTCGACCCCCGGCTGATGGAGGTGGTGCCCGCCGCCGTGGCCAAGGCGGCGATGGATTCGGGCGTGGCGCGCAAGCCCATCCTCGACATGGCGGCCTATCGCGAATCGCTGAAGGCGCGGCTGAACCCGACCACATCGGTGCTGACCCTGGCCTACGAGGCGGCGCGTGCCCACCCGAAGCGCGTCGTGTTCGCCGAGGCGGAGGAGGAGGTGGTGCTGCGCGCCGCCATCCAGTTCCGCGACGGCGGCTACGGCACGCCGGTGCTCGTCGGCCGCGACGAGGTGCCGGACCGGCTGCGCGCGCTGGGCGTGGACGATCCCGACAGTTTCGAGCTGCACAACAGCCGCAATTCGCCGCTGATCGAGCGGATGGTGGACTTCCTCTACGATCGGCTCCAGCGGCGCGGCTATCTGCGCCGCGACGTGCAGTTCCTGGTCAACCAGGATCGCAACATCTTCGGCGCGCTGCTGGTGGCGATGGGCGAGGCCGACGTGATGATCACCGGCGTCACGCGCACCTATGCGCAGACGCTGCGGCAGATCCGGCGGGTGCTCGATCCGCAGGCGGGCATCACGCCGTTCGGCATCCACGTGCTCGTCGGCCAGAGCCATACCGTGTTCATGGCGGATACCACGGTGAACGAGCGGCCCTCGGCGCTGCAGCTCGCCGACATCGCCGAGCAGACGGCGGCAGTGGCGCGCAAGATGGGGCATGAGCCGCGCGTCGCCTTCCTCTCCTACTCCACCTTCGGCAACCCGCCGGGCAACTGGCTGGCGAACCTGCGCGAGGCGGTGGCGATCCTCGACGCGCGCGGCGTGAGCTTCGAATATGAGGGCGAGATGGCGCCGGACGTGGCGCTGAACGAGAAGCTGCAGAAGAACTACCCGTTCATGCGCCTGTCCGGCCCGGCCAATGTGCTGATCATGCCGGGCCTGCAATCGGCCAACCTCTCGGCCAAGCTGCTGCGCGAGTTGGGCGGCGATTCGGTGATCGGGCCGATGCTGGTCGGGCTGGAGAAGCCGGTGCAGATCGCCACGATGTCGGCCACCGCATCCGAACTGGTGACGCTGGCGGTGCTGGCGGCGGCGGGCATCGCGAACTGAGGCCGGGCGGGGCCGGCGGCGCGATTCAGCCCGCCGCCGGCAGCGCGCGCTCGGCGAGTTCGACGAACCAGGCGATGCCGGTGTCCATTACGCCGTCGTTAAAGTCGTAGCGCGGGTGGTGGAGGGCGGGGCTGTCCGGCTCGCGGCCCTGGCCCAGCCACAGATAGGCGCCCGGCACCGCCTGCAGCATGAACGAGAAATCCTCGGAGGTGAAGGCGGGCTCCGGCGCCTCGGCGGCATCGCCGCAGACGGCGGCGGCCGCCTCCAGCGCCAGCGCGGCGCACGCGGCGTCGTTGATCGTCGCCGGGTAGGTGCGGACGTAGCGCACGTCGATGGCGGTGCCGCTGGCCAGGGCGACGCCTGCCGCGATCGCGCGGATCGCCTGCTCGATGATGTCCTGCACGTCGGCATCGAAGGTGCGCACCGTGCCCGTCAGCCGCACCTCCGCCGGGATCACGTTGTGGGCGTGGCCGCCGGCGATCTGCGTGACGGAGAGCACGGCCGATCGCGTCGGCGGGATGCGGCGCGAGACGATCGCGTTCAGCTGCCCGACGAGATCGGCGGCCGCCAGGATCGCGTCCGGCGTCTGGTGCGGCATCGCGGCGTGGCCGCCCTTGCCCGTCACCACGATATCGAACCTGTCGGCCGCCGCCATGATCGCGCCGGGGCGGGTGCGGATGCTGCCGGCCGGCAGATCCGGCCAGTTGTGCAGCGCGAACACGCGATCGCACGGGAAGCGATCGAACAGCCCGTCCTCGATCATCGCGCGGGCGCCGGCCTGCCCCTCCTCGGCGGGCTGGAAGATGAAGTGGATCGTGCCGGCGAACGCCCGCGTGGCGGCCAGCCGGCGCGCCGCGCCGAGCAGCATGGCGACATGCCCGTCATGCCCGCAGCCATGGAAGGCGCCGGGCCGCGTGCTCGCATGGGGCACGCCGCTCTCCTCATGGAAGGGCAGCGCGTCCATGTCGGCGCGCAGGCCGAGCGTGCGGTCCGATGCGCCGGCGCGCAGCGTGCCGACCACGCCGGTGCCGCCGATGCCGGTCGTCACCGCCAGCCCCAGCGCGCGCAGCTCGGCGGCGACGATCGCGGCGGTGCGATGCTCCTCGAAGCCGAGTTCGGGATGGGCGTGGATATCGCGGCGGATGGCGGTGAGCGCGGGCACGAGCGCCGCGATCTCGTCATGGTCCAGGCGCATCGTCCGCTCCGTTCCGCCTACGCGGCCAGCGTCTCGGCCGGCGCCAGGAACGGCGCCACCGTGGCGAGCGCGCGCTCGACATGCAGCGCCTTCTCGCCGACCGGCGCGACATAGTGGATCGCCTCCGCGGCATCGGCGCGCGAGGCGCCGCGCGCGATCATCCACGTCGCGAGATAGAGGGAGGCGAGGCAGCCACCCGCCGTCGCCACATTGCCGTGCGCGACGAAGGGCGCGTCGATCACGTTCACGCCGGCCTCCACCACCCACGGCTTGGTCGTCAGATCGGTGCAGGCCGGCAGATCGCCGATCAGGCCGAGCTTCGCCAGCAGCAGCGTGCCCGAGCATTGGGCGCCGACCAGCTGGCGCGACGGATCGATTGCGATGCGGCCGAGCAGGGCGGCATCGGCGGCGATGTCGCGCGTGCGGATACCGCTGCCGATCAGCACCGCATCAGCCTCCCCGGCGAACTCCAGCGGCTTCTGCCGGCGCACGGTGACGCCGTTCATCGAGGTGACTTCCTCGGTGGGCGCGGTGATGAACGCCGCCCAACCCTTGGGCCGCATGCGGTTGAGGATCGCCGCCGCGACGAACGAGTCCAGCTCGTTATAGCCATCGAACGTCAGCACCGCGATCTGCACCCGAACCTCCGCACCCCGGTCGCAGCCTTCTTCCACATCGGCCCGGCGCGCCCAAGCGCATTCGGCCGGCGGGCTAGCCAATGTCGCAGTGCATGACGCGTGTTACATATCCTAGCCTTCCACGAGACCGGCCGAACGGTGGCCTGTCGCGAGAGGATAATGATGGCCGACGATCTTGCCGTGCGCATCGCCCGCCTCGAGGATATCGAGGCGATCCGCCGGCTGAAGCATCTCTACGGCCTGCTGTGCGACGACGATTACGATGCCGACGCGCTGGTGGCCCTGTTCACCGAGGATGGCGTGTGGGACGCGGGCGAGCTCTACGGCCGCTATGAGGGGCGGGCGGCGATGCACGCCTTCTTCTCGCAGATCAGCAAGTCGGTGGTGTTCGCCATCCACACCGCGCTGAACGACATCATCGACGTCGATCCCGGCGGCGAGACCGCGGTCGCCCGCTTTCGCGCGATCATCCCGTCGTCGCTCCGCACGCCGGAGGGCGACGTGCCGATGTGGACGCTGAGCGGCTATGAGGACCGGCTGCGCAAGGTGGACGGGGAGTGGAAGTTCACGGAGATGCGCTCGATCATCCGGCGCGTCGCCAATCACGCGGACGGGTGGGAGACAGGGGCATGACCGACGGGACCGACTTCGACGTGATCGTGCTCGGCACCGGCGCCGCCGGGCTGACCGCTGCGATCGCCGCGCATGAGCAGGGCGCCCGCGTCGGCCTGTTCGAAAAGGGCGGGCTGGTCGGCGGCACCACCGCCTGGTCCGGCGGGCAGGTGTGGATCCCGGCGAACCGGCAGATGCTCGATCTGGGCAAGCAGGACAGCCCGGCCGAGGCCGTGACCTACATGATGTCGATGTCCAACGGCCTGATCGAGCGCGACATGGCCGAGACGTTCGCCCGCACCGGGCCGGAGATGGTCGCCTTTCTGGAGGAGCGCACGCCAGTGGAGTTCGTGTGCGTGCCCGATTTCCCCGATTACCACCCCGAGCAGCCGGGCGGGAAGACGGGCGGCGGGCGCACGCTGGAATGCCCGGTCTACCCGTTCGGCGAGCTCGGCGAGTGGGCGGACAGGGTGACGGTTTCGCCCTACTGGCCCAATCGCCACATCCAGGTCGGCGAGACGACGCTCTGTCAGGCGGTGCCCGAGGAGCTTTCGGACGAGGTGAAGCAACACCGGCTTGAGCATGACGAGCGCGGCCTGGGGCTGGCGCTGATCGGCCGGCTGCTGCGGGGCTGCCTCGATCGCGGCATCGTGCCGCAGACGGAGCATCGCGCGGTCGAGCTGGTGATGGACGGCGGCAGGGTGGCCGGCGTCCGCTTCGAGACGCCGGACGGCGAGCGGCGCGTGACGGCGCCGCGCGTCATCATGGCGACGGGCGGGTTCGAGTGGGACAAGGGCTTCACCACCGCCTTCCTGCGCGGCCCGCTCGATACCAGCGTCTCCGTGCCCACCAACACCGGCGATGGCCTGCGCATGGCGATGCGGGTGGGCGCGATGCTGGGCAACATGCGCGAGGCATGGTGGATGCCGGTGGTGGAGGTGCCGGAGGAGGTGTGTTCGGCCGGCAAGCAGCTGTTCACCGGCGAGCGCACCCTGCCGGGATCGATCATGGTCAACCGCGCGGGCAAGCGCTTCACCAACGAGGCGGCCAATTACAACGCCTTCGGCGCGGCGTTCCACGAGCAGGAGACGAACAGCTGCTCCTACGCCAACCTGCCCTGCTGGGTGATCTTCACCCAGTCGTTCTACGAGAAATACGGTTTCGCCGGCGGCTATGGCGGCGAGCGGCTGGACGATCGCCGGCCGCCGCAGTGGATCGCCGACGCCGACAGCCTGCGCGGCCTGGCCGAGCGGATGGGGATCGACCCAGACGGGCTGGAGGCGACGGTGGCGCGCTGGAACGCCAATGTCGAGGCGGGATCGGATCCGGACTTCAAGCGCGGCGAGAGCATGTACGATCGCTGGTGGGGCGATCCCACCTGCAAGGGCACCAGGGCGGCGACCCTGGGCAAGCTGGAGCAGGGGCCGTTCTACGCCGTGGAGGTGAAGAGCGGGGCGCTGGGCACCAAGGGCGGCCCGAAGACCGACGCCGACGCGCAGGTGCTGAGCGTGGACATGCAGCCGATCGCGGGTCTCTACGCCGTCGGCAACGTCATGGCCTCGCCGATGGGGATGACCTATGGCGGCGGCGGCGGCACGCTGGGGCCGGGCATGGTGTTCGGCTATCGCGCCGGCCTCCACGCCGGCCGCGCCGTGGCCGCGGAAACCAGACAGACCGAGGATGCCTGAGATGGACGCCGCCGAAACCCTGCTCGCCATAGAGCAGATCAAGCAGCTGAAGGGCCGCTACTTCCGCTTCATGGACACCAAGGACTGGGCGGGCCTGCGCACGATCTTCTGCGACGACGCCACGTTCGACGCGCGCGCCTCGCTGAGCCTGGACGGCGCGGGCGAGGGCGGCCGGGCCGCCGAGAGCAACGACTGGGTCTATGAAGGCGGAGACACCATTGCCGCCTTCATCAAGGGCGCGGCCGGCGCCTCGCGCACCTGCCATCACGGCCACTGCCACGAGGTGGAGATCCTCTCCGACACCGAGGCGAAGGGTGTGATCGCGATGGAGGACCAGATCTTCGCGGAAGACGATGTGACGCTGACCCTGCACGGCATCGGCCACTATCACGAGACGTACCGCAAGGTGGACGGCCAGTGGCGCATCCACACCTCGCGGATCACGCGGCTGCACGTGTCGCTGGGGTAGAAGGGCGCCCGCCGGGAAATGAGCTGAGCCGCCGGCGAGGAACGCGGCTCCCCATGTGTCGAGCGGAGCCGAGACACCGCTCCCTTTTGTCGAGCGCAGTCGAGACACGGCTTTCCGCCGGGCGTTACGCCTCGGCTTCGCTCGGCGATGTCCCTCGACTGCGCTCGGGACATGGTCGGCACTCGGGTGTGCGCTGGCTTCCGGTCTGCGGTATGCCGGCCTTCGCCTTAGGCCGGATCGAGATTAAGCGAACCGAGTCGATTTACACGCATCTTGTGCAAGCCGCTCATCCTGAGGAGCCATTGAGCGTGTCGAAATGGCGTCTCGAAGGACTTGGGAAGTCCTTCGAGACGGGTCTTCGCCTCCGCTCAGCCCCTCCTCAGGATGAGCGGACATGCAGAAAGCTGCATGTCGATCCGGCCTCAGAGGCCCAGCCAGGTGACGTGGCCCATCTTGCGCCCCGGCCGCGCCTCCCGCTTGCCGTAGAGGTGGAGGTGGGCGGCGGGGTCCGCCAGGATGGTGGGCCAGTCGTTCACCTGCTCGCCGATCAGGTTGCGCATCTCTATGGCCGGCGCGGCCAATGTCGTCGCGCCCAGCGGCAGGCCGCAGATCGCGCGGATGTGGTTCTCGAACTGGCTGGTGACGGCGCCCTCGATCGTCCAGTGGCCGCTATTGTGGACGCGCGGCGCCATCTCGTTGAACACCGGGCCGGCGTCGGTCGCGAAGAACTCGCAGGCGAGCACGCCGACATAATCGAGCTCGTCGGCGATCCAGCGGGCGAGCGTCGCGGCGGCATCGGCCTGCGCCGCGATGCGGCCGCCGGCCGGCACCGTGGAGGCCGCGAGGATGCCGTCGACATGGCGGTTCTCCGGCACGTCCCACGCCTCGAACGCGCCGTCCGCGCCGCGCACCGCCAGCACGGAGAATTCGCGCTCGAACGGAACGAAGCCCTCCAGCACGGCCGGCGCGCCGCCGATCGCCGCCCACGCCGCGGCGCAATCGCCGGCGGCGGCGATGCGCGCCTGGCCCTTGCCGTCATAGCCGAAGCGGCGCGTCTTCAGGATGGCGGGCGCGCCGATCGCGGCGACCGCCTGCTCGAGCGCGGCGAGCGTATCGACGGCGCGGAACGGCGCCGGCGTGCCGCCCAGCCGGGCGACGAATTCCTTCTCCGCCAGCCGGTCCTGCGCCACGGCCAAAGCGGCCGGGCGCGGGTGGACGGGCGCGCGCTCCGCCAGCCGGCGCAGCGGCTCGGCCGGCACATTCTCGAACTCGAAGGTGACGACGTCGACCGCGTCGGCGAAGGCGGCCAGCGCCTCGCCATCGTCGTAGCGTCCCTGCGTCCACTCGGCCGAAACCTCGGTGGCGGGGCCGCTGCCCTCGGGCGAGTAGATGTGGACGCGGTAGCCGAGCTGGGCGGCCGCCATCGCCAGCATGCGCCCCAGCTGACCGCCGCCGAGGATGCCGATGGTGGCGCCGGGCGGCATCGTCATTCCGGATCGTCCGCCACGTCGGCCGTCTGCTTCGCGCGCCACGCATCCAGGCGCTCCGCCAGCGCGGCATCGGTGGTGGCGAGCATGGCAGCGGCGATCAGCGCGGCGTTCACCGCCCCCGCCCGGCCGATCGCCAGCGTGCCGACCGGGATGCCGGCGGGCATCTGGACGATCGAGAGCAGGCTGTCCATGCCGGAGAGCGCCTTCGATTCCACCGGCACGCCGAACACCGGCAGCCGTGTCATCGCCGCCGTCATGCCGGGCAGGTGGGCAGCGCCGCCCGCGCCGGCGACGATCGCGCGCAGGCCGCGACCGACCGCCGCCTTGGCATAATCGACCAGCCTGTCCGGCGTGCGGTGGGCGGAGACGACGCGCGTCTCATGCGCGATGCCCAGCGCCGCGAGCGTATCGGCGGCGTGGCGCATCGTCTCCCAGTCGGAACGGCTGCCCATGATGATGCCGACCAGCGGCGCGGCCATCTTTCTCTCCTCTCCATCTCCGCTCATCCTGAGGAGCCATTGAGCGAAGCCGAAATGGCGTCTCGAAGGATCCTTCGAGACGCGTCTTCGCTTGCGCTCAGCCGCTCCTCAGGATGAGCGGACAAATCGTCTAGGTGCCGTGCGACTGTCCTGCAATCACCGCTCCGACAGATAATAGCGGTCGGTCGCGGCCAGATCATGGTCGAGTTCGTACACGATCGGCTGGCCGGTCGGGATCTCCAGGCCAGTGATCTCGTCGTCCGGAATGGCCGAGAGATGCTTCACCAGTGCGCGCAGCGAATTGCCATGGGCCGAGATGACGACGCGCTGCCCGGCCTTCAGCGCCGGGGCGATCCGCTCCTCCCAGCAGGGCAGCACGCGGGCGATCGTGTCCTTCAGGCTCTCCGTGTCCGGTATGGCGATGCCGGCGTAGCGGCGATCCTGCGCCAGATCCCATTCGCTGCCCGCCTCCAGCACCGGCGGCGGGATATCGAACGAGCGACGCCAGATCTTCACCTGGTCGTCGCCGTGCTTGGCCGCCGTCTCCGCCTTGTCGAGGCCGGTGAGGCCGCCATAGTGGCGCTCGTTCAGCCGCCAGTCCTTCTCCACCGGCAGCCAGAGCCGGCCCATCGCCTCCAGCGCCAGGTTCAGCGTCTTGATCGCGCGGGTCTGGTAGCTGGTGAAGCAGACGTCGAAGTCTAGCCCGCGCGCCGCCATCAGCTCGCCGGCGGCGGTCGCCTCGGCGATGCCCTTCTCCGTGAGGTTCACGTCCCACCAGCCGGTGAAGCGGTTCTCGAGGTTCCAGGCGGACTGGCCGTGGCGGATCAGGACGAGGCGGGGCATGCGGTCTCCTTCGGTTCGGTGCCGCCGTAGCTGGTCCGCCCCCGATTTTGAACCACCACTTTCCCTTGCGTCTCGCCCAGCCGAGACACGATCACCTTCCTTGTGTCGAGCACAGTCGAGGCATGATCACCCTACTTGTGTCGAGCGCAGTCGAGACGCGGCCGCGCGGACCGTGGCCCCTCGACTTCGCTCAGGGGAAGGAGTGGCATTGGTCGAGAGTGGAGATGGCTTCTCGACCTCGTTCGGGAGAGGGCGCTAACCGCGCACCGGCACCTCGCCGATCATCTCCCACATCGCGCCAAGGCACTCGTGCGCCAGCGCCTTGGAGCGGGCGGGGGACCAGCCGTAGGCTGGATCGGGTTCCGCGTCATTGTCCTTGAACGGCATCTCCAGCGTCATCGCCACGCAACCGAAGCGGTGGGCCAGCTGGTTGGTCGACATCGAGAGGTTGGCCTTGCCCGCCGGCGCGATGCCGTAGCCATGCTCCACCTGGAAATCGGGCGATCGCCGCGCCAGCGTCTCGCGGAAGCGGGCGTAGAGCCGGCCCTGCGCGTCAGTCCAGTTCGGGATGCCCTCGAACCCCGCCAGGAAGACGAACGGGATCGCCTCGTCGCCATGCACGTCCATCGCGAAGTCGACGCCGCTGCGGTCCATCGCGGCGAGCGTGTGGAGCACCTCCGGGCTGCGCTCGGCGGAGGGGGCGTGCCACTCCCGGTTCAGGTTCACGCCGGCGGCGTTGGTGCGCAGGTGGCCGCGCCGCGAACCGTCCGGGTTCATGTTCGGCACGATGTGGAAGGTGGCCTCGCGGCGCAGCGCGCGGGCGATCGAGTCCTGCTCGTCGGTCAGCCGTTCCAGCGCGCCTTCCACCCACCACTCGGCCATCGTCTCGCCCGGATGCTGGCGGGCGTAGAGCCACACCTGGCGCGGCCCGGTGCCGAGATGGAGACAGTCGATCGCCTGCCCGTCCAGCGTGAAGCCCAGCGCCTCGTGCCGCACGCCCAGCCTGCCGGCCATGCGCGCGACGAGATCGTGGTGCCGCTCCATCGCATAGGGCGCGAAATAGGCGAACCACGCGCTGTCCGTGGCGGGCGTGTGGGTGATGGTGAGGATGCCGGCGTCATAGCCCGTCTGCGCCTGCCGCCAGTGGACCCGATCCTCGGACACGCGGGCGCCGTAGCCGGGCCAGCCGCCCGGATAGGCGGAGCCGCCGGCGTTCAGGATGCGCAGGGTGATCGGGCGATTGGCGGCGCCCGTCAGGCGGAAGTGGAACCACTGGTAGAAGTCGGACTCGTGATCGCGCACGATCTCCAGGTCGAAAGCGTCGTCGCCTGAGGCGAGGACGCGGATGTTGCCGCTGTCGAAGGCGGCGGAGACGGCGGCCGTCACCCTCATTTCACCGTGATGGTGCGGCCGGACTCACCGGGGAAGCCGGCGAACAGGATGCCGGCGAGGCGGCGCACGGTGGCGGGCGAGTCGGCGGCGGCGGTGCCCGCCTGCTCGGTGCGCGCGCGGCCCTCCCACACCACCGTGCCTTCCGATCGCCGCTTCAGCTGAACGGAGAGTTCGGTCAGCACGATCTCCTTGGTGCGGCCCTTGCCGATCGGGAAGCTGACGCCGCCGCCCAGGCCCACGCCGCCGCCGCCGCGCCGCCCGCCGCCGAACAGCCCGCCGCCGCCGAGGCCCACCGACACGCCGGAGCCCTGGCCGACCGGGCCGGAGCGCGCGCCGCGGAACACGGTGACGGCGGCGACGAGATCGGAGTTGGGCACGTTCGGCACCACCTGAAAGCCGATGCGCGAGAGTTCGGCCGAGACGGCGGCGGCGTAGGTCTCGAACTCCAGGCTCTCGGCCTGGTTGCGGTCGGCCGGTTCAACCGAGACGCGGCCCGGCGCGATCGG
This sequence comes from Sphingomonas profundi, assembly GCF_009739515.1. Lineage (NCBI taxonomy): Bacteria > Pseudomonadati > Pseudomonadota > Alphaproteobacteria > Sphingomonadales > Rhizorhabdaceae > Alterirhizorhabdus > Alterirhizorhabdus profundi. The sequence continues at coordinate 2,835,767 of NZ_CP046535.1, read as the reverse complement.
CTGGCCCAGATGGAAGCGCGTCACCTGCACCGGCGGCGTCGTGTTCGTGGCGCATCCCGCCAGCCCGCCGGACAGGACGAGGGCGGAGCCGATCAGGATGGCGCGGCGGAGCAGCATGGGGATGTCCTTGTGAGAGCGTTCGGGCGAGTGAAACGCGCCTGTCGCCGGTTTCGATGCATGCCCGGAACAAGAAGGCCGCCGCCCTTGCCCAAGGCTGAACGGCCGGCACCGGCGGGCCTTGCGCGGTTGACTCGGCGGGCAGGCTTGCATAGGGGAGCGCCTCGTTTCCATTCACCCTGTGCAGCCAGTGCCTGCGCAGCCATGCAGGCGTCGATTCGATGAAGATCCGTAACTCGCTCAAGTCGCTGAAGGGTCGCCATCGCGACAACCGCGTGATCCGCCGCCGCGGCCGCACCTACGTCATCAACAAGACGAACCGCCGCTTCAAGGCGCGCCAGGGCTGAACCGCCGCCGCCGGGGCGCCAGCCGATGGGGATCGCGGCCGTCATCTTCGATGTCGGCAACGTCCTGGTCGATTGGCAGCCGGAGCTGCTCTACGCCAAACTGATCCCGGACGCGGCGACGCGGGCCGGGTTTCTGCGCGACGTGGCCACCAAGGACTGGCACTTCCAGCACGATGCCGGCCGCCCCTTCGCGGACACCAGTGCCGAGCTGATCGCCCGCCATCCCGAGCATGCCGAGGCGATCGCCGCCTGGGGGCCGCGCTTCGGCGAGCAGGTGGCGCCGATGCCTGGCATGGGCAGGCTGGTGGAGGCGCTGGACGCGCGCGGCGTGCCGCTGTTCGCCATCACCAATTTCAGCCACGAATTCTGGCCGCCGTTCCGCGCCGATCATGCCGCGATGTTCGATCGCTTCCGCGACGTGGTCGTTTCCGGCGAGGAGCGGCTGACCAAGCCGGACGCGGCGATCTACCGGCTGGCGCTGGCCCGCTTCGGCCTGGCGCCCGGGGAGGCGCTGTTCGTCGACGACCGGGCCGACAATGTCGCCGGCGCCGCCGCCGTGGGGATGACCACGCACCGCTTCGTCGACGTGCCGACGCTGCGTGCGGCGCTGGTGGACTATGGCCTGCTCGATCCCGATATGGCCGGCGATGCCCGAGGGAGCTGACCGATGAGCTGCAGCGAGACGACCGACACCGACATCCCGATCGACGATGCGACGGCGGCCGCCGCCTTCCGCCGCCTCGTCGCCCACCTGCGCCACCGCACCGACGCCGAGAATATCGATCTGATGGGGCTGGCCGGCTTCTGCCGCAACTGCCTGGCGGACTGGACGGCCGAGGCCTCCGGCGGCGCGCTCGGCCGCGATGCCGCGCGCGAGGCGATCTACGGCATGCCCTATGCCGAGTATAAGGCGAAGCACCAGGGCACCGCCACGCCGGAGCAGATCGCCCGCATGGAGGCCAGCGTGGCGAAGAACCGCGTCGGCTGAGCGCCCGTCCGCCCGCCGGCACCGTCGGGCTTGAGCGCGTGCGTCCGCTCCCCTAGACGCTCCGCCTCACACCGAATCTGCGGGAGCAAGCCATGAGTGACAATGTCGCGGCCGAACAGCTGCGCCTCTTCATCGAGCGTATCGAGCGGCTGGAGGAAGAGAAGAAGGGCATGAGCGACGACATCCGCGACGTCTATCTCGAAGCCAAGAGCCAGGGCTTCGACAGCAAGACGATGCGGTCCGTGATCCGCCTGCGCAAGATGGAGAAGGATGCGCGCGACGAGATGGACGCGCTGCTGGAGACCTATCGCAACGCGCTGGGCCTGCACTGACGGCATCGGCGGCCGGCCGGTTGATGCCGCCTGCCGCCACCGCTAGAGGAACGTCATTCCCCTGAAACAGAGGCGATCGACGGTTCAATGGCCGGCCATTCCAAGTTCAAGAACATCATGCATCGCAAGGGCGCGCAGGACAAGAAGCGCTCCGCCTTGTTCTCCAAGCTCAGCCGCGAGATCACGGTGGCGGCCAAGATGGGCCTGCCCGATCCGGACATGAACGCGCGGCTGCGCTCCGCCATCATCGCGGCGCGCGCGCAATCGATGCCGAACGACAATATCCAGCGGGCGATCAACAAGGCGGCCGGCGGCGATTCGGATAATTACGAGGAGGTGCGGTACGAGGGCTTCGGCCCCGGCGGCGTCTCCCTCATCATCGAGTCGCTGACCGACAACCGCAACCGCACCGCCACCAACGTGCGCACCGCCGTCTCCAAGAACGGCGGCAACCTGGGCACGGCCGGATCCGTGAGCCACAGCTTCGACCGCATGGGCCTGATCACCTATCCGGCAAAGGCCGGCGATCCCGACAAGGTGTTCGAGGCGGCGCTGGAGGCGGGCGCCGAGGACGTGACCTCCAGCGACGACGGCCACGAGATCTGGACGGCGCAGGGCGACCTGCACGAGGTGGCGCGCGCGCTGGAGCCGGTGCTGGGCGAGGCGGAGGGGGCCAAGCTCGCCTGGCGGCCGCAGACCACGGTGGCGGTGGGCGAGGGCGACGCCGCGACCCTGTTCAAGCTGATCGACGCGCTGGACGACGATGACGACGTGCAGACCGTGTGGGCCAATTACGACATCTCCGACGACGTCATGGAGCGGCTGGGCTGACGTGCAAAGCCCCTCCCCTTCAGGGGAGGGGTTGGGTTGGGGGCGACGTGCGATGCCAAGTCTCGAACTCGCCCAGCATGCTACCGCGATGCGCAACGCGCCGACCGAGGCGGAGAAACGCTTGTGGCGGCACCTCTCGAACCGGCAGCTCGGCGGCTTCAAGTTCCGCAGGCAGGCGGTGATCGGATCGATAATCGCGGACTTCCTCTGCCCGGCTCACGCGCTTGTCGTGGAGGTGGACGGCGACACGCACGATCCGAGCGCGGATGGGCGGCGCGATGAGCGTCTGGCGAGGATCGGCTACCATGTCATCCGTTTCACCAATCACGACGTGATCGCGAACATGGAGGGCGTGCTCTCGGCGATCCTGGCGAAGGTCTCCTCCCTCCCCCCACGCTGGCCCCACCCCAACCCCTCCCCTGAAGGGGAGGGGCTTCGGCCATGATCCTGCTCGGTCTCGATCCGGGGCTCGGCACGACCGGGTGGGGCGTCATCGCGGCGGACGGCAACCGCCTCAGCCACGTCGCCAACGGCCAGATCCGCACGGAGCCGGCGATGCAGCTGCCGCGCCGGCTGACCCTGCTGTTCGACGCGCTCTCCGGCGTGATCCGGGCCGAGCGGCCGGACGGGGCGGCGGTGGAGGAGGTGCTCGGCAATTCGAACGCCGTCTCCACCCTGAAGCTGGGGCAGGCGCGCGGCGTGGTGCTGCTGGCGGCGGCGACGGCGGGCGTCGCGATCGGCGAATATCATCCGAGCATCGTCAAGAAGGCGGTGGTCGGCACCGGCGGCGCGGACAAGCGGCAGGTGCAGGCGATGGTCGCGCGGCTGCTGCCGGGCGTGAAGCTGACCGGGCCGGACGCCGCCGACGCGTTGGCGGTGGCGATTACCCACGCCCACCATCTCGCCAGCGCCCGCGCGCTCGCCCGGCGGGTGACGGCATGAGAAGGATCACGGCATGATCGCGCGGCTCAGCGGCATCCTGGCGGAAGCGGGCGTCGACCATGCGGTGCTGGACGTGAACGGCGTCGGCTATCTGGTGCAGGCATCGGCCCGCACGCTCGGCGCGATCGGGCCGGTCGGCGGCGCCGTGATGCTGTTCACCGAGATGCAGGTGCGCGAGGACGCGATCACGCTCTACGCCTTCGGCTCGGCGGGGGAGCGGGACTGGTTCCGCCTGCTCACCGGCGTGCAGGGGGTCGGCGGGCGGGTGGCGCTGGCGATCCTCTCCGCGCTGGACGCGGACGAGCTCGGCCGTGCGGTCGCCGGTGGCGACAAGGCGATGGTGGCGCGCGCGAACGGCGTGGGGCCGAAGCTGGCGATGCGGATCGTCAACGAACTGAAGGACAAGGTCGGCGCCGTCGCGATCGGCCCGGCCGGCACAATGCCGGCGGCCGCCGGCGGCGCGGCGGGCGATGCGCTGTCGGCGCTCGCCAATCTCGGCTTCCGGCCGGCCGAGGCGAATGCGGCGGTGGCGGCCGCCGCCGACGAGCTGGGGGACGCCGCGACGCTCGATGCGCTGGTGCGTCTGGCGCTGCGCAAGGCGGCGAAATGAGGATCGCATCATGACGCAACGCTGGACTCTGGTGATCCACGGCGGATCGGGATCGATGGCGCGGGGGCGCCTGAGCGCGGACGAGGATGCCGCCGGCCGCGCCGGCCTGCACGCGGCGCTGGTGGCGGGCGGCGCGATCCTGTCCGCCGGCGGCGGCGCGATCGACGCGGTGGAGGCGGCGGTGCGGGTGCTGGAGGACGATCCGCACTTCAACGCCGGGCGCGGCTCCGTCTACACCGCCGACGGCGCGATCGAGTGCGATGCGGCGATCATGGCCGGCGATACGCTGGCGGCGGGCGCGGTCGCCGGCGTCACCGCCACGCGCAATCCCGTCAGCCTGGCGCGCGCGGTGATGGAGCGGAGCCCGCACGTCCTGCTCTCCGCCGCCGGCGCCGACGCCTTCTCGCGCGATCAGGGGCTGGAGCAGGCGCCGCCCGACTGGTTCGCCACGGCCGAGCGGCGGCGGCAGCTGGACGAGATGCTGGCGCGGCCAGACGGCGGCTTCGATCAGGGCATGAAATACGGCACCGTCGGCGCGGTGGCGGTGGACGGCGCCGGCCATGTCGCGGCGGCCACCTCCACCGGCGGGCTCACCGCCAAGCGCTGGGGGCGGATCGGCGATTCGCCGCTGATCGGCGCCGGCACCTATGCCGACGATCGCGCCGCCGCCATCTCCTGCACCGGCTCCGGCGAATATTTCATCCGGCTGGGCGTGGCGCACGAGATATGCGCCCGCGTGCGGCTGGCCGGCGAGACGATCGAGGACGCGGCCGACGCGCTGATCGCCGAACTCGGCGATCGCGGCGGCAGGGGCGGCGTGATCGTGGTGGCGCCGGACGGATCGGGCGGCTGGGCGTTCAACACGCCGGGCATGTATCGCGGCATGATGAGCCACGATGCCGCGCCGGAGGTGGCGATCTACGGCGACGAGTGAGCCGCCGGCGTAAACGGCCGGACCCCGGATACGGCAGAGCCGCCGGTCGCGGGACCGGCGGCTCACCCCTTCTTTGCGTAATGGCGATCAGGCGATGCGGAGCACCGCATGACCCTGCGAGCGGCGACGGCGCATCGCACCGCCGACGAAGCCGAAGCCGCCGATCATCATCGCCCAGGTCGTCGGCTCCGGCACCGCGGAGGTCAGCTGGAAGCCGTTGAGATTGGCCTCGCCGACGCCCGGCGTGTCCGAGAGGACGATCTGGCCCAGCGCGTTGGCGCGGCCGGTGAACAGCGCATAATTGTCGCCCGCGATGAAGCTGCTGGCGTTGGTGTTCAGGTTCGACGCAGACTGGCCGTTGACCGTCAGGTCGTTGCGCCGGCCGCGCGTGTTGTTGTCGCCCTGCGTGATTGCATAGAGGCTGTACGACTGATTGGCGTTCAGGCCCGAGATGGTGGCCGTGATCGGGCCGCTCGACGAATAGAGATAGCCCTGCATCAGGTTGGCGAACGGCGTGCCCGTGAACTGCGTGTAGCTCGGATCCGAGGCATAGGTGCCCTGCGCCGAGTAGGTGATGCTGTAGCCGGTAGCGGCGTTGTTCGAATCGACCAGCGATGCCGTGCCCTGATTGTCGAACAGCTGGTTCCACTTGTCACCGGCAGAACCGACCACGCCGGGCCCGACCTGCTCGGAGACCGTGCGCTGCGGCCCGGTGAAATGCACGTTGACGATCGATGCGGCCAGCGACGGCTGGGCGGCGGACAGCAGAGCGACCGCACCGGCGATCGCCATCTTGAAATAAGCACTCATCAAACAATCCCCTTAAGCCCCGACGCCGGCGATGTACCGCGACCAGCTTATCGCCACAATGGAGGTTTTTTCGGCGTCATGTATCGCGTCGGGACAAACCGGACATCTTCTGATCGTTCACCAAGTTGTCACAAAGCCAGGTCGGTTGGCGCGCAAGCACTGGCAAAGATCATTACGGTCGCGACAGCGTGGCGCATTTCAGCCCTTGGCGCACAATATTTCCCGAAACTTCGCCTGAGCGGCGTGCCCCGAACTAAATCACGGATAAAACAAACTTTTTTGTAAACCACGCGTTAACCATCCAGCCCCGGCGAGTATCTGCCGCGGGCTTATTGGGAGGGTTTTTGCCATGAAGATGACGATCAACGCACTCGCGGTCGGCGCATGTTCGATGCTCGGGCTGATATCCACGCCAGCCTCTGCCGCCAATGTCGTCACGGCGATCGGCGCCGACCTGTCGGCATCGTCTTACGTGTTCGATTTCCAGGGCGGATCGTTCACCTTCGGCTTCAACGGCGATTATTTCGGTGGAGGTCCGCTGACGATCAGCACCGCGAACGGCGGCGAGGTGAACACCGTGTTCGGTGAGCCGACGACCAACTTCGCGGACAACCGTGGCGGCCCGGTTACGTTCGGCGGCAGCATGCAATATGCCGAGTTCATGGATCCGACGCCGATCCGTTTCACCAACGGCGACAATTTCATCGGCCTGCGCGCGGTGACGCGCGGCGGCACATATTACGGCTACGCCTTCTCGTCGAACAACGTGCTGAACAGCATCGGCTTCGAATCGAACGCGAACAGCCCTGTCACGGCTGTCGCCGGCGTGCCGGAGCCGACGACATGGGCGATGATGCTCGGCGGGTTCGGGATCGTCGGCGGCGCCATGCGTCGGCGTCGTGCGCGCACGAGCGTCAGTTTCGGCTAAGGCGCCGGCGAGCCGGAAATCACTGAAAGCCGCCTCCTCCCGCGTGGGAGGGGGCGAGCCGTTCTACTGCATGACGACGGTGACGGCGCGGCGGTTCTGCGCCCAGGCGCTCTCGTCCGATCCGGAAGCGGCGGGGCGCTCCTTGCCGTAGCTGATCGTCGAGATGCGCGATGCACTGATGCCTTGCGCGGCGAGATAGTTCTTCGCGGAGTTGGCGCGGCGATCGCCGAGCGCGAGGTTGTATTCGCGCGTGCCGCGCTCGTCGCAATGGCCTTCCACCGTCACGCGGACGTTCGGATATTTCTTGAGCCATGCCGCCTGCCGGTCGAGGATGCCGCGCGCCTCGCCGTCGATATCGTACATGTCGGTGCCGAACAGCACCGTATCGGTGCCGGCCTGCTGGAGGAAGTCCTCGCGCGATCCCGGCACGACGCCGTTCGAGACCGGGCCGGTGTTCATGCCCGAGGTGTCGCCGGAGGTTCCGCTGGTGGGTGGGGGCGGGGGCAATTCCTTGGGCGGCTTCTTGGAGCAGGCCGCGGTCGCGATCAGCGCCGCGCCGAGCAGCAGCTTCACGGCGGCCGCCTTTGCACGAGGTTGGGTCATGGTCGTCTCCCTAACAAGTATGCGGCCCGCCGCGCCGCAGTGAGGATGGCGGAAATCACCTCTCGGTCAAGGCAAGGGCGATCAGAGGGGGCGATCAGGGCAGCAGCGGCCCCCATGCCGGGTCAGAGCCGTCGAGGGGGGTCGGCACGCGCCGTTCGTTCACGCCGGTCAGGTCGACGGACCAGAGGTCCGCCTTGCCCGAGCCCTGGCCGGTGCGAAAGAACATGATGACGCGGCCGTTGGGCGACCAGCTCGGCCCCTCGTCCTGCCAGGCGTTGGTCAGCGTCTTCTCGCCCGATCCGTCCGGCGCCATGATGCCGATGCGGAAGCCGCCGCCGATCTTGGTGAAGGCGATCAGGTCTCCGCGCGGGCTCCACACCGGCGTGCCGTAGCGGCCGCCGCCGAAGCTGATGCGGTTCTGGTTCGATCCGTCCGCGTTCATCACGTAGAGCTGCTGGCCGCCGGAGCGGTCGCTCTCGAACACGATGCGCGATCCGTCCGGCGAGTAGCTGGCCGAGCTGTCGATGCCGGGCGCGGTGGTGAGCCGCTGCGGCGTGCCGCCGGTGGCGGGCACGCGGTAGATGTCGGTATTGCCGTTCACCGCCATCGAGAAGACGATGAAGCGGCCGTCGGGCGAGAAGCGGGGGGCGAACGTCATGTTCGGCTGGTCCACAACCAGCCGCTGCCGGCCGGAGCCGACATCGTAGACGTAGACCCGCGGCCGGTTGTTGACGAACGACATATAGGCGATCGTCTGCTGGTTGGGCGCGAAGCGCGGCGTCAGCACGATCGACTGGCCGTTGGTGAGGAAGCGGTGGTTGGCGCCATCCTGATCCATGATCGCCAGGCGCTTGATACGGCGCGTCTTAGCGCCGGTCTCCGACACGTAGACGACCTTGCTGTCGAAATACGGCCCTTCGCCGGTGAGGCGGGTGTAGATGGTGTCGGCGCATTTGTGTGCGGCGCGGCGCCAGTTGGCCGGCGAGACGACGAAGCCCTGCCGCGTCAGCTCCGACTGGGCGAACACATCATAGAGGTAGCAGCCGACGGTGAGCGTGCCGTCGCCATTCGCCTGGACGAAGCCCTGCACCAGCGCCTGAGCGCCCGTGACCGTCCACGTGGGATAGTCCGGCGACGTCACCTGATTGAAGCCGACCGGCTTCAGCGCGGCGGCCGGCAGCGGGCTGAACAGGCCGCTATTCTTGAGGTCGCCGGTGACGACCTGCGCCACCTGCGCGCCGAGCCCCGCCGTATCGCCCGCGGCGGTGGAGACGGTGGCGGGCGTCGGCATCACCGGGATGGCGATCGGCATCGGCTGGGAGATGCCGCCGGTGATGTCGACGCGGATCTGGGCGGCGGCGGGGGCGGCGAGGGCCAGCGCGCAGGCGCCGGCGAGCGCGCCGATAAGGGAAATGGGGGGTCGCATCATCGTCTCCATCGTCGCGGCAACGCGCGGGGGCATCGATCGTGTCATGCCACGGCCTTCGGGCTGAACGTCAGGTCGAACGAATCCCAGCCGTTGCTGTAGCGTTCCGGCGGCAGGCTGATCGGCGCGCAGCGGATGATCGCCAGCGTCGCCGCCTCCGCAAGCTGCTGGGCGACATAGGCGTTCGCCTCCGTCACGCCGCGCTGGCCGAGCAGGCGCGGCAGCTCGGCCAGCGTACCGTCCGGCGCATAGTTCACCCGCAGGGTGGTGACGATGCTGCCGCCGGCGCGGCCGACGCGGGGCGCGCGGTAGCAGCGCCTCACCTGATCGGCGGCGCTGGCGATCACGCGCGCCATCTCCGGATCGGCGCGTGGGCGGGCGGCCGTTTGCAGCGGCGGCTGCGCCACGCAACCGGCGAGAGCGAGAGATCCTGCGACGGCGAGAGCGGCGGCGGGGAGAGCGGGCGCGCGCATTTCATCCCATCTGGCCGGGGATGAAGGTGGGAGCGATATCCTCCCAACCGCCTTCATACAGTTCCGCCGGCAGCTTGAGCGGCGCGCAACGGAGCACCGCCCGGCGTGCCAGCTCGCCCATCTGCCGCGCATAGGATTGGTTGCCGGCGTTGATCCCGGTCTGCTCTAGCACGGTGACGTTGGCGACCGAGCCGTCAGGGTTCATCTTCATGCGCAGCGTCGTCACGATCGACATGGCCGGGGTGCCTCCCAAGGAGCCCAGATCGTAGCAGGGCTTCACCTGCCGCTGGATCGCCGCGCCTAGCCCCTGCATCGCGATTGCCGAGACGGCGGCGGCCGCCGGCTTGGTCGCCTTGCCGGCCGTCTTCTCCGGCGCGATGCCTTTCAGGAAGTCTGGGCCGAGGCGACTGCCGGCGGCCTTGGCGGGCTTGTCGCCGGGTTTGCCGCCGGCCGGTTTGGCCGGCTTGGTGGAGGGCGCGCCGACGGCGTCCGCCGGCTTGTCCGGCCGGCGGCGATCGCGCGTGTCGCCGGCGGCCGCCACATCCGCCTTCGTCGGCCTGGCGCTCTTGTCCGGCACCGGCTTGGCCGGCGTGGCCTTGGCCGGGGCGGGCTTGGCGGGCGCGGCCTTGGCGGGCGCGGGCTTCTCCGCCGGCCTGGTCGGGGCGGGCTTCGGCGCCGGCTTGGGTGCCGGCCGGGGCTTCTCGACCGGCTGCGGCTTCGGTTGGGGAGGCGTGGGCTTCGGCGGTGTTGGCTTCGGCGGCGCGGGTTTGGGCGGCGCGGGCTTCGGCGGCGTCGGCTTGGGCGGCGCGGGCTCCGGTGCGGGCGCCGGCTCGGGTGGGGCCTCCGCCGGCGCGACGGCCTCCTCGGGTTTGGCGACGGTCGGCGCCTCCGACGGGGCCGGCGGCTCGCGCGTCGCCTCGGGCGCGGCGGAGCGCAGGCCGATCGCGTCGACCAGCACCACGTCGATCGGCTCGTTCTTCAGCGGCGGCAGCTTGGCGCGGGTGACGAGGCCGAGCGACAGGATGGCGAACAGCAGCACATGGCCCGCCGTCGCGATCCCCAGCCCGACCTTCTCGGCCCGCTCCATCGTCAGCGGCCTTCCTCGCCGACGGTGACGAGCGCGACCTTGTTGAGGCCGGCGCGGTTCAGCTCGCCCATCACCTTCATCACCCGCCCGTAATCCAGCCCGCGATCGGCCCGCAGATAGACCTGCGGCGCCTCCGGCCCCTTGGCGGCGGCGGCGGCGAGCACCTCCAGCCGGGCGGGCAGGGCGGCCTCCGCCGTCTCCTCGTCGTTGACGTAGATCTTGCCGCCGTCGTCCAGCGACACGGAGATCGGCTTCTGATCCTGATCCAGCGCGCCGGCGCGACTGTCCGGCAGGTTCACCGGCACGCCCGCCACCAGCAGCGGCGCGGTGATCATGAAGATGATGAGCAGCACGAGCATCACGTCGACGAGCGGCGTCACGTTGATCTCGGCCATCGGCGCGCGCCGGCCGCCATGGCCGCGGCCGCGCATCGGCCCCATCGCCACCCTAGACCTCCAGCTCGCGGCTGAGCGTGCCGTGGAAGCCGTCGGCGAAGCGGTTCAGCCGCGCCTCCATGCGGTTGATGACGTGGCTGAGGCGATTGTAGGCGATGACGGCCGGAATCGC